>CAYMTM010000205.1:0-7889 GCA_964393375.1 uncultured Rhodospirillaceae bacterium | reverse complement strand
CACGTCATCCTTGTGCACGCTCATGTCGACGGCAATCCGAAGAAGCCCACGATCTTCATCGTCGACAAGGATGCGCCGGGCGTCAAAGTCAACCGCATTCCCAAGTTCACCCACAACTACCTCTATGAGCATTTCGAAATGACGTTCGACAAGGTCACGGTCGACGACGACCGGCGCCTGGGCGACGTGGGGCAGGGCTTCGACCTCACCAAGGAATGGTTCACCGAGACGCGCATCGAGATCGCGGCCCATTGCCTGGGCGCCGCCACGCGCGCGACCGAGATCGCCAACGACTACGCCGCCGGCCGCGTCCAGTTCGGCAAGCCGATCCGCGACTTCCAGGCGATCGAGTTCATGCTGGCCGACATGGCCGTGGAGATCATGGCGGCCAAGAGCTTGGTGTACCGTGTGGCCGTCGAGATCGACCGGGGGCTGGACCGAAAGCTGGTTCATGCCCGCGCCTCGGCGGTGAAGCTCTACGCCTCGGAGATGGCGGGGCGCGTGGTCGACCGCGCGCTGCAGATCCTGGGCGGACGCGGCTATATGCGCGAAAATCCCGTGGAGCGCCTCTACCGCGACATCCGCGTCGACCGCATCTGGGAAGGCACGTCGGAAATCCAGCGCGCGATCATCGGCGGCCAGATCAAGAAGCGTGGGCTCGGGCCGTACGTGGATTGGGAATAAGGCGCTACGTCGCCCGCTTCCACGCCACCGCGGCGACGCCCGCGCCCATCAGCAGCGTACCGCCCACGCGGTTGACCGCGCGCTGCACGGCCGGGCGGCGGATCGTGCGTCGCGCCGCCGCCGCCATCAGCGCATAGGCGCTGGCGTTCACCACGGCCAGGACCAGGAACGTCGCCTCGAAGATCACGAGCTGAAGCAGGACCGGCGCCGTCGTATCGAGGAACTGCGGCAGGAAGGCGACGAAGAATACGATTCCCTTGGGGTTCAGCGCCGTCACGGCATAGAGATGTAGGAAGATGCGCC
The DNA here is from genome assembly GCA_964393375.1 of uncultured Rhodospirillaceae bacterium. Classification (GTDB taxonomy): domain Bacteria; phylum Pseudomonadota; class Alphaproteobacteria; order JAEULC01; family JAEULC01; genus JAEULC01. Next base: position 6,902 of record CAYMTM010000205.1, on the reverse strand, counting down.
GCGAGTCGGTCTCGGGCGCAGCCGGGCCGGCGCCGGGATCGCCGACGGGCGCCCGCCACAGCCGGATGCCGAGATAGACCAGGTAGCAGGCGCCGGCCCATTTCAGCACCGTGAACAGCATGGCCGAGGCGGTGAGGATTGCGCCCAACCCCAGCATCGAGCAGGTCATCGAGGTGAAGTCGCCCAGCGCCACGCCGGCCACGCTGGCGGTTGCGGCCTTGCGCCCGTGCCCCAGCGCGTAGGACACGATCAAAAGGACGGTCGGCCCCGGGTTGATCAGCAGGATCGTGGTGGCGGCCGTGAAGGCGAGCCAGTGCTCGAGCGACATGGACAATTTCCCGCGACGCAGGGTGGGCGATCAATCCACCGATCCGGCCCCAGCGCTACCCCTATTCGGCCGCGGCACGGCGCCGGCTGCGCAGTTCGGCGCGGCGCTCCTCGGTCGCCGCCCCATCGACCTTGCCCCGGCGCAGCACCACGCCATAGACGTCGCGGGCCTGGCGGGGCGACACCAGCTCGGCCAGCACGTCGGCGGCGACGCGCTGCGGATCGCGCTCCAGCGGGTCGCCGTAGCCGCCGCCGCCGGCGATCTCCAGCACCACCGCATCGCCGGCACCGATCGTCTGCTGCCCCTTAGGCTTGGTTCTCTTGCCCTGGCGCGTGCCGACTCTGGCGGCACCGCCGGGATGGCCGCCGTTCAGACCCTGCGGGGGGTTGTTGATCCGCTCGGCGGTCAGGAAGATGCTGAACGGCGCCTCGTCGACCGTACCGACGATCAGGCGATGTCCCGGGCCGCCGCGCATCTTGCCCGGACCGCCGGTGTCCTGGCGCAACTCCTTGCGCCAGAATACCAGGGGCGAAATGCTTTCGGTGATCTCGACCGCGATCGTCCGCACGCCGCTCGGAAACGCGGTTGCGCCCAGCCCGTCCTTGGTGGGCCTGGCCCCCATGCCGCCCGCGTGGAAGCTCAGCACGTCGAACTTGCGCAGATTGCCGCCGGCGGCCGCGACCTCGCCCGGATCGACCGCGAACTCTCCGCCGCGGAACGTGGGGTTCCACAGGCTGGCCGAGCTCTGCGCCGGCACCGATCCGGGCATCGCCTGGTCGAGACAGCCGAACATCAGGTCGGGCAGGCAATGGCCGATGGCATGCCGCATCGCTACGGGTGCCGGATGCTCGACATTGAGGATGCAGCCCCGGGGCGCCGCCGTCTCGACCACCGACAGCGAGCCGTAGTTGTTGGGGATGTCGCCGCCGATGATGCAGTTGATGCCGAAGCTGGTATAGGCCTGGGTGTAGTTCAGCACGACGTTGATGCCGTACTGGCTGGCCGACGACGTGCCGTCGTAGTCGACCTTGACGCCGTCGGGCTTGATCGTCACCGCGGCGGCAAGGGTGATCGGCTTCTCGTAACCGTCCATCTTCAGGGTGGACTGGTAGGTGCCGGGCCTGAGCTTGGCGATGCGCTCGAGCATCGTCTGGCGCGAGGAGTCGACGATGTAGTCGGACAGCGCCTCGATGTCGGTGATGGCGTATTCCCGCATCATCTGCACCAGACAGCGTCCGCCTTCCTCGTTCGATGCTGCGCAGGAGAAGATGTCGCCCAGCACCTGCTCCTGCTCCCGCACGTTGTGGCGCACCATCTCCAGCAGGTCCTCGTTCATCTTTCCCTCGCGCGCCAGCGCCATGATCGGGATGAAGATGCCTTCCTCGTAGACCTGCCGTCCGTCCGGCCCGAAGCCGCGGCCGCCGATGTCGACCACATGGATGGTGCAGGCGAACAGCGCGATGTTCCGGCCCTCGACGAAGGTGGGCGTGACCACTGTGATGTCGTGCAGGTGGCCCGAACTCAGCCACGGATCGTTGGTGATGAAGTGGTCGCCCGGCCTCATCGAGTCGATCGGGAATTTCTTAAGGAAGTGGCCGACCGCGTTGGCCATCGAGTTGACATGCCCAGGTGTCCCAGTGACAGCCTGGGCCACCATCCGCCCGCGCCGGTCGAACACGCCGGCCGAGAGGTCGCCGGACTCGCGCACGGAAGTGGAGAAGGCCGTGCGCATCAGCGCCTTGGCCTGCTCCTCGACCACCGCGATCAGGCGGTTCCACATAATTTGGCGGTAGAGCCCTGACAGGGCGTGGTGGGCGGATGCCATCGACCTAAGCTCCCGTCGCCGTCTGGCGGCGATGCAGTTCGATGTGGCCGAAGCGGTTGATCGTCGCGTCGAACGCCGAGGATACCACGGCCGTGGTCTGCGCTTCCGAGATAAGCGCGGGTCCGGCGATCCGCGCGCCGGGCGCGAGGTCCTCCCGGCGATACATCGGCACGTCGATGGCGGCGGCCTTGTCCGGCTCGAAGGCGCGCACGATCGCCGCCGGCCGGGCTTCGTGGTCCGAAACCCCAGTCGCCGCCGCTTCGGCAAAAGCCGCCGGTGCCGTGACGGTCAGTCCGAAGCTGATGATCTCGATCGCCGAGCCCGGCACGATGCGATTGTACTGCCTGCTGTACGCCCGCTCGAAGGCCTCGCGCAGCACCTCCCGGCCGTCCAGGCCGAAGGGCTTGCCGGCCAGCGGCACGACGATCTCGGAGCCCTGGCCGACATAGCGCATGTAGGCGACGCGGCGTTCCTCGAGTGGGGCCGCGGGCGCCGCCAGGCGCACCGCGTGCTCGGCTTCCGCGCGCATCTCCTCGATCACTTTGTTCGCGCCGCGGTGGTCGAAGTCAGCCAGGCGTTGGTAATGGCTGCGTACCACTTCGAAGGCCGTTGGCGCCCGTAGGAAGCCTATGCAGGACCCGACGCCGGCGGCGGAAGGGATCACCACGCGGGCGATCCCCAGCTTCTCGGCCACGCGCGCGGCATGCAGCGGCGCTGCGCCGCCGAAGGCGATGAGCGTGCGGCTTTCCAGTTCCTTGCCGCTTTCGATCGCGTGGATGCGCGCGGCGTTGGCCATGTTGGTGTCGACCATCTCGCTGACGGCGAAGGCGGCAAGCGACTGATTCAATCCCATGTGCCGGCCGACCACGCGCTCGAGCGCCGCGCCTGCGGCCGGCGGATCAAGCTTCACGCGTCCGCCCGAGAACCTGCCGGGATCGATGCGCCCAAGGACCAGATCGGCGTCGGTCACGGTCGGCTCGGTGCCGCCCAGGCCGTAGCAGGCCGGCCCGGGCTCCGAGGCGGCGCTCTCCGGGCCCACCGCCACGCGCCCGAGCGAGTCGATCGAGGCGATCGAGCCGCCGCCCGCCCCGATCTCGACCATCTCGATCACCGGGATTCGCAGGGGAAGGCCGCTGCCCTTCTTGAAGCGGTAGACGCGCGCCACCTCGAACCCGCGCGCGGTCTGCGGCGTGAATTCGTCGATCACGCAGATTTTGGCCGTGGTGCCGCCCATGTCGAAGGACAGCACGCGATCGATCCCCATCTGGCGCGCGAGGTAGCCCGAGAAGATGGCGCCGCCGGCCGGGCCGGATTCGACCAGGCGCACCGGGAAGCGGATCGCCGTATCCATGGTCGTCAGCCCGCCGCCGGACTGCATGAGGAACAGCGGGCATTGGATGCCCATGGCGCGCAGATCCGCCTCGAGCTTGCGCAGATAACCGCCCATCAGCGGCTGCACGTACGCGTTGGCGCAGGTGGTGGAGAAGCGCTCGAACTCGCGCATCTCCGGCGAGACCTCGCTGGACAGCGACACGCTGAGTTGCGGCAGGCGGGCGAGCAGGATATCGCGCGCCCGGCGTTCGTGTGCCGGATTGGCGTAGGCATGCAGAAACCCGATCGCGACGCTTTCGATCTTCTGCTTGACCAGAACGGTGTCGATCAGTTTCCCCAGCGCAGCCTCGTCCAATCCTTTCAGCGGCATGCCCTTGGCGCTCATGCGCTCGGGCACCTCCAGGCGCAGATGCCTGGGCACCAGCGGCTCGGGCAGATCCAGGTTCACGTCGTAGACGTCGAACCGTCCTTCGGTCCTGATTTCCAGCGTGTCGCGGAAGCCGTCCGTGGTCAGAAAGGCCGTGCGCGCGCCCTTGCGCTCGATCAGCGCGTTGGTGGCGAGCGTCGTGCCGTGGATTACAAGCCCCAGCCCGCCGGGCGCCAGGCCCGCGTCCTTCAGCACGATGTCGATCGCCTGGATTACGCCCTGCTGCGGCGCCCGGGGGGTGGTCAGCACCTTGGTGGTGAACCAGCCCTTGTCCGTCTCCAGCGCCACGTCGGTGAAAGTGCCGCCGATATCGACGCCCAGCCGGGCGCTGCGTCCGTTCGTCGCCATTCCCATACCCCGTGATGCGCTAAAGTCGGGCAGGGGGATTGCAAGGTCAAGCGTTGACGCAACATGGCGGCCTCGCCGACAGTGCCGTGGCCTTGGGGGGAACATGGCGGATAGCAATACGAAAGTGGCGGTCGTCACGGGGGGCGCTCGCGGCATCGGCCGGGGCTGCGCGCTGGCCCTGGCGGAGAAGGGCTTTGACATCGCGCTGGTGGACCTGCTGGCGCCCGAGATGGAGCGGACGTCCGGGGAGATTCGGGCGCTCGGCCGCCGCACGCTCGCCTTCGAGGCCGACGTAGCATCGCATGGCCGGGCGCGCGAGGTGGTACATGCGGTTCACAAGGAATGGGGACGGATCGACTTCCTGCTGAACAATGCCGGCCGGTCGATGCCCAAGCCCCTGGTCGAGATCACCGAGGAGGAATTCGACCGGACCATCGCCGTCAACCTGAAGAGCTGCTTCAACTACATCCAGGCCGCCGCGCCGGTCATGCTGGCCCAGGGTGGCGGCCGGATCGCCAGCATGTCCTCGCTGAACGCCTATACCGGCGGCGTCACGTCGGCGGTCAGCAAGTTCGCATATGCGGCGGCCAAGGCCGGCATCCTGGGCATGACCCGCGCGCTGGCCAAGGAGCTGGGGCCGACCATCGCGGTAAACGCAATCTGTCCCGGCGTCATCAAGACCGAGCTGGGCAACGCGCTTACTCGCGCCCGCGAGCCCGAGCTCGTCAAGGGTATCGCGCTGAACCGCCTGGGAACGCCCCGGGACGTGGCGCAGCTCGTCGTGTTCCTGGCGACTTGCGAGCCGAACTTCATCACCGGCCAGGACTTTGTCGTCGACGGATTCCAGTGGGTGATCTGAACGCATGATCGCGGCGCCGTGGTTCTGGCCGCTGATGGTCACCATGCTGATGCAGGCCGAGGCGGCTTTCGCCATCCGCGTCATGCCGGTCTTCGGGCCGGTCGTGACGGACAGCGCAGGGGTCAGCCCGGAAAGAATCGGCCATCTCGCCGCGCTCAATACCGTCGGCACGATGTGGTTCCTGGTCTGCGGCGCGCCCGTGCTGCAGCGCTTCGGGCCGGTGCGCTCGCTGCAGATCGGCGCGGTCGTGGCCGCGTTCGGGCTTGCCTTGGGCGCGACCGGCACCTGGACGATGCTGATGCTCTCGGCGCTGCTGGCCGGGCTCGGCTACGGCCCGTCGCCGCCCGCGGGCAGCGACATCCTGGCCAAGCATGCGCCCAAGCGGCACCGGGCGATGATCTTCTCGATCAAGCAGGCCGGCGTACCGGTGGGCGGCGTGGCCGCCGGGCTGGTCGTGCCGTGGTTGATCGGGCTTTGCGACTGGCGCGTGGCGTTGCTCGCCGTTGCCCTGCTGACGGCAACGCCCGCGCTGCTGGTACAGCCCGCGCGCGCGGCGATGGATGCCGACCGCAACCGAGACCAGGTTCTCACGCTTGGGACTCTGCTGGCTCTCGACAATCTGCGCGAGCCGTTCCGGGCGGTGATCGCGACGCCCGCGCTGGTGCGCCTGAGCTTCGTCGGGTTCAGCTTCGCCGTCGCCCAGGGATGCCTGTTCTCGTTCCAGGTGACGTTCCTCAATGTCGACGCCGGCCTTTCGTTGGCTTTGGCCGGAAGCCTGTTCGCGGTGATGCAGGCCGTCAGCATCGGTGGTCGCGTCCTGACGGGCTGGGCAGCCGACCGCATCGGCTCGGGCATACGCATGCTGGTGCTGTTGGGGATCTTCTCTGCCGTGATGATGGCGACCACGGCGCTGATCTCCGCGGGCTGGAGCTGGCCCGCGATGCTCGCCGTCTCCGGCCTGTCGGGGCTGGCGGTGGGAAGCTGGAATGGCGTCTACCTGGCCGAGGTGGCCTCGCACGCGACCAAAGGCAAGGTGGGCGAGGCGACAGCAGGATCCACCTTTCTGACTTTTCTCGGCTATGTCTGCGGCCCGGTCGCGTTCTCGATCGCGGTCGAGGCCACCGGCCACTACCAGGCCGCGTTCATCGCCGCAGGGGTGCTGCCGCTGATCGCCTCGCTGGGGCTGATGCGGTTCAAATAGACGCCCGGTCGGCTCAGCGTATCTCGACCCAGCCCTCGTGGGCATAACGCTGGATCGCCTTGGGATCGAAGTCGAATCCCAGACCGGATGCGGTCGGCAGCACGATGTTGCCGTCCCTGGTCTCGAGCTGGCGGTCGACCAGCCGGCGGAAGTTGAGCACCTGGTCGTCGGGGAAGAACTCGACATAGCGACAATTGGGGATCGCGGCCACCAGGTGCACGTGCACGTCGTGGAACCAATGCGGGCAGAGCGTCACGCCGAAGCTGTCGGCCGTGGCAGCGATGCGCCGGAACTCGCTGATCCCCCCGCACACGCAGGCATCGGTCTGCAGGATCTGGGCGGCGCGCCGGCGCAGGAGTTCGGCGAAACGCCAGCGACCGGCCTCGATCTCGCCGGTCGCGACGATCACCCTGGTGCGCTCCGCCAGCCGTGCATGGTTCTCGATATCGTCCGGGCCGAACGGCTCCTCGATCCAGTAGGGGTCGTAGGGTTCGTAGCGTCGCATGAAGCGCAGGGCGGTGGGCAGGTCGGACCAGGCGTTATTGGCATCGAGCATCAGGACGACGACTGGGCCGATCGCCA
>CAYMTM010000204.1:0-7966 GCA_964393375.1 uncultured Rhodospirillaceae bacterium | reverse complement strand
TCTCCTTCGCTGATCATGCCGACGGGCTTGCCGCTCTGGTCCACCACCGGCAGCGCGCTGACATGGCCGCGAGCCATCAACTCGGCAGCATGTCGAACCGTATCGCCGGGTTCGACCGTAATCACCTTTGTCGTCATGATATCCGAAGCCTTCATCGCGCACTCCCACCGGCCTGTCGCCGCGCAGGGACGATAGAACCCGGCTCGACCCTCGCATTGACGCAGATCAAGCCCGACCCGGCACACCCCGCTGGGCAAGCACTTGGCGCGGCTTACGGCAACCGGCTTGCTCCGTCATCCGCCTGCGATCGCCGGGGTTTTTGCCATTGACCTAGATCATTGGCCGCCAGGCGAGACCGGGCGGTAATTGCGGTCGCATGTCGCCATGCCCTAGGTACCGGCCGGCGACGGGAACGATGTTGTTGCGCGAGATGCCCGAGAACGCCACCTCACCACCTCACCCTCCCGTGCCGCTCATGCGTCTGACAGCGGCGCAGGCGCGTGCCGCCGTCGACCCCGCCTCCCTGCCGTTCTGCGATGTAACGGAACTCGACGATCTGGCCGTGCCGCCAGGCCAGGAACAGGCCATCGAGGCCCTGCGCTTCGGGGTTTCGATCCCTCACCCCGACTACCACGTCTATGCATTTGCCCCAGCCACCGAAACGCGCCAGGGATTCGTTCGCGACTTCCTCGAGCAGCGCGCCACGGCCGAAGCGCCGCCCGACGACGTCTGCTATGTGCACAATTTCGACAATCCCCAATGTCCGATCGCGCTGTCGCTTCCGGCGGGCCGCGGCGCGCAGCTGCGCGAAGCCATGAAGCGCTTGGTGCAGGACCTTCGTGCCGCCCTGCCGGCGGCGTTCGAGAACGAGGACTACCGCACGCGACGCCAGAGCATCGACGAGCAGTTCAAGCAGAAGCACGAAGAAGCCTTCGAAACCGTGCAGAAGCGCGCGCAGAAGGAGGGCATCGCGATCGTGCGAACGCCCATGGGCATCGCCTTCGCGCCGATGCGCGACGGCGAGGTGCTGCCGCCGCAGGAGTTTCAGAAACTTCCGGCGGCAGACCGTGCCCGGATCGCCGAGACCGTCGAAAGCCTCCAGGCCGAGATGGAGCGCATAATCCGCCAGGTCCCTGTTTGGGCGCGCGAGCATCGCGAGCGCCTTCGCCAGTTGAACCGGGAGGTCGCGCACTACGCCGTCGCGCACATGGTGGAGGAATTGCGCGCGTCCTTTTCGGACGTGCCGCCGGTCGCACCCTACCTGGCGGCGGTCGAACGCGACCTGATCAGCAATGCCGACGACTTTCTCGCGGTGGACGCGAGCCGGCAGGAAGGCGAATTCGGACCAATCGGCGAAGCGACCGGCGTTGACCACATGACGTTCCGTCGCTACGGCGTCAATCTGCTGGTGGACAGCAGCGGCATGACCGGCGCGCCGGTGATCTACGAGGACAACCCGACCGTCCATTCCCTGATCGGCCGAATCGAGCACATCGCCCGCTTCGGCGCGCTGCTGACCGATTTCAACCTGCTGAAGGCCGGCGCCTTGCACCGCGCCAATGGTGGTTACCTGGTACTCGATGCCGTCAAGCTGTTGCGCAACCCCCTAGCCTACGAGGCGCTCAAGCGAGCCCTGCGCGCGCGCGAGATACGCATCCAATCGCTCGAGCAGATGCTGAGCCTGACCGGCACGGTTTCCCCCGACGCGGAGCCCGTGCGCCTGCGGGTGAAGGTCGTGCTCATCGGGCCGCGCTGGTTATATCACCTTTTGACCCTGGCCGATTCCGAGGCAGCCGAGCTTTTCAAGGTCCAGGTCGACGTCGAGGACCAGATTGACCGCAATGCCGATCACGCCATGCTGGTGGCGCGCCTGATTGCCACCAACGTGCGCCGGCATCGCCTGCGCCCGCTGGATGCCGGTGGCGTTGCGCGCGTGTTGGAACATTTGGCGCGCGAGTCCGGCGACAGCCTGAAACTCGCCATCGACACGCCCGTGCTGGTGGACCTGCTGAAGGAGAGCGACCATTGGGCGGCGCAGGGCAACCGGCAGACGGTCGGCGCGACCGATGTCCAGCAGGCGATCGAGACTCGCCAGCGCCGCGCCGACCGGATCTACCGGCGGCTGCGCGAGCAGGTCCGTCACGGCGTCCTGCGGATCGACACGCGCGGCGCGCGGGTCGGCCAGGTGAACGGATTGTCGGTATTCTCGGTCGGCGGCTACAACTTCGGCCATCCCAGCCGGATCACCGCACAGATACGGCTCGGGGGCGGGCGGGTGATCGACATCGAGCGGGAAGTCGAACTCGGCGGGCGGCTGCATTCCAAGGGCGTGCTGATCCTCGCCGGGTTCCTGGGCGGCCGGTATACCCAGGAAAAGCCCCTTTCGCTCCAGGCGAGCCTTGTCTTTGAGCAGTCCTACAACCAGATCGAGGGTGACAGTGCGTCTTCTGCCGAGCTTTTCGCCCTGCTGTCGGCGATCGGCCAGTTGCCGTTGCGTCAGGACCTGGCGGTCACCGGCTCGGTCGACCAGCATGGCCAGATCCAAGCGATCGGCGGCGTCAATGAGAAGATCGAGGGCTTCTACGACGTGTGCGCGGAAACCGGACTGACGGGCAGCCAAGGCGTCATCATCCCCGCGGCGAACGTGCGGCACTTGATGCTGCGCCAGGACGTCGCGGACGCCATCGGTGCCGGCCGATTTGCGGTCTATCCCATCGGCACGGTGGACGAAGGCATGTCGCTGCTTGCAGGCATGCCGGCGGGCGAGCCCGGTGCCGACGGCAGCTATCCGGCCGGCACGGCGAACGCGGCGGTTGCCGCGCGCCTGGAACAATTGGCGCGCAAGGGGGCCGAGCTCGCGCGGCGACTCGATGGCGGGCGCGACAACGATGCACGATGAATTGAACTTGCGCCGCGTCGTCGTGGCGCTCGATGCGGCAGCGGATCTCCCGGCGACGATCGAGATGGCCGCTTCCCTTGCCTCCAGCCTTGGCGTCGAACTGCGTGCGCTTTTCGTCGAGGACGAGAGCCTGAGGCGAGTCGCCAGCATGCCGTTTGCCCAGCAGGTCGATGCCATGACCGCCGCGCGGACAGCGTTCAACGAGGCGGATCTGGATGCCCAACTGAAGGCGCTGGCGCGCCAGGCGCGCAGGGAATTGGAGCGGATTGCCGGCAGCCATGACTTGTCCTGGTCGTTGGAGATTGCGCGGGCGGTCATCGGCGCCGACGCGCTGTCGCTGGCCGCCGACGAATTGCTGGTGCTTGCCGCCACGTCGCGGCCGGCCGCGCGCACGTTACGCCTGAGCTCGCCATGGCGCCGGATGCTTGACCAGCTCGCCCACCCGTTCCTCCTGGTGCCCGAGCGCCCGGCCACGACCGGCCCCATGGCCGTCATCTACGACGCCACTCTGGCGGCGCGGCGGGCGCTGGACGCATCGTTGCGCATCGCGCGCACCAGCAAGCGGCCTCTAATCGTCGTCGCTCCGGAAAACCTGGCAGGCAAGCACTGCAGCGAGGCCGAAGCACGCGCACGTGCGGCGAGCCCCGGCGCCACGCTCCGACGGCTGCCGACGCTGTCGCGCCAAGCCGTCGTCGAACTCGTCGCATCGGTCGGCATCACCCTTCTGGTGGTCGGCCGCGACGACCCCGCCGGGCACCAGGCGACCGGCGGCGAACCGGTCGCACCATTCAGCGCCTTGCTTGTCCTATGACGGACGCCGCGAAGCCGAAGAGGAGGGCCTGACCATGGCAAAGCCAAAGTCCGGAGCGAAGCGCCCGATGCGCACGGAAGCCGCGCCGGTCGAGTTGGATGTGTCGACCGATTTCATCCGCACGCTGATCGACAAGGCGCACGAGTTCCAGGCCAAGGTCGAAGTGGTCGAGCCCGACCCCGGCTCCAACCCCTCGGACGAGGACATGCGCGAGGTGCTGGAGGACTACAGCGACGACCCGGTGCACGAGGAACTGCACGAGGTGCTGGCCGACCTGAACCAGGACCAGCTCGCCGACCTCGTAGCCCTGATGTGGCTCGGGCGCGGCGATTTTTCGCCGACGGAGTGGCGCGAGAAGCGGCGCGAGGCGCTGCGCCTCGATCCGAAGCGCACCCCGGACTACCTGATCGAGACTCCCCTTCTGGCCGACTATCTCGAGGAAGGTCTTTCGGCGCTGGGGCATTGACCGTCAGTGCCGCGCCGCGCGCGTTCCTGGAGGACCGGACGATGCCTCATGCCGATCGCCGCGACCTGCCGCCGTCGCTGCAGCGCCGCCTTCCGCCGCATGCGCAGGACATCTACTGCCAGGCCTTCAATCATGCTTGGGCGACCTACGCCAACCGGAACGACCGCGAGCAGGTCTGCCACCGGGTCGCTTGGGCGGCGGTGAAGCGCCTGTACCAGCGCATCGGCGACATCTGGGTGCCGAAAGACGTCCCGGCCTGCGACCTGAACGGAGGTCCGCGATGATGGACCAATCGACCAAGATCAATTTCTGGTACGTAATTCTCGCCATCCTGGGAGTTGTGCTCTTGCGCGACATCTGGGTGGCCCAACAGCAGATCGAGGTCATTCCCTACAGCGAGTTCCGCGCGCTGCTGATGGACGGCAAAGTGGGCGAGGTGGCGATCGGCCAGGAGCAGATTACCGGCGCATTCAAGGAGCCGATTGAAGGCAAGAAGACGCATTTCGTCACCGCACGCGTCGAGCCGGGCCTTGCAGAGTCCCTTGCAAAGTACGGGGTCAAGTTCTACGCGCAGCCGGAATCCGGGCTGCTCAAGACCCTCATGGCGTGGTTTCTGCCCACCCTCGGCTTCATCCTGCTGTGGATGTTCCTGGTCCGCCCGATGGTCGACCGCAGCGGCGGGCTGATGTCGATCGGCAAGAGCCGCGCGAAAGTGTATGTGGAGAAGGATACCAAAGTGACGTTTGCCGACGTCGCGGGCGTCGACGAAGCCAAAGACGAGCTGAAGGAAGTCGTCGGCTTCCTGAAGGCGCCCGAGAAATACGGCCGGCTTGGCGCCCGCATTCCCAAGGGCGTCCTCCTGGTCGGCCCACCCGGCACGGGCAAGACCCTGTTGGCGCGCGCCGTGGCCGGCGAGGCGTCGGTTCCGTTCTTTTCCATCAGCGGCTCGGAATTCGTCGAGATGTTCGTCGGCGTGGGCGCGGCGCGCGTGCGCGACCTGTTCGAGCAGGCCAGGAAGCATGCGCCCTGCATCATCTTCATCGACGAGCTGGACGCTTTGGGACGCGCACGCGGCACCTTCACCCTGGGCGGCCACGACGAGAAGGAGCAGACATTGAACCAGCTGCTGGCGGAGCTCGACGGGTTCGACCCCAGCAGCGGCATCGTGCTATTGGCCGCCACCAACCGCCCGGAAATTCTCGACCCCGCCTTGCTGCGCGCAGGCCGGTTCGACCGCCAAGTCCTCGTGGACCGGCCCGACAAGAAGGGTCGCATCGACATACTCAAGGTGCACCTGAAGAAGATCCGCTTGGCCCCGGATTTCGACCCCGAGCAGGTGGCCGCGCTGACTCCGGGCTTCACCGGCGCCGACTTGGCGAACCTGGTGAACGAGGCCGCGCTGATGGCGACGCGCCGTGGCGGCGAGATCGTATCGCTGGAGGACTTCACCCAAGCAATCGAGCGGATCGTCGCGGGGCTGGAGAAACGTAACCGGCTGCTGATCCCGCACGAGCGCGAAGTAATCGCCCATCACGAGATGGGGCATGCCATCGTGGCGATGGCGCTGCCGGGGACCGATGCCGTGCAGAAGGTTTCGATCATCCCGCGCGGAATCGGTGCGCTCGGCTACACGATCCAGCGTCCGACCGACGACCGCTTCCTGATGTCGAGCGCCGAGTTGGAAGACAAGATCACGGTCCTTCTGGGCGGGCGCGCGGCCGAGAGCATTGTCTTCCCGCACCCCTCCACCGGCGCCGCAGACGATCTGGGCAAGGCGACCGAGATCGCCCGCAGCATGGTCGTGCGGTTTGGGATGGCAAAGGAGCTGGGTCAGGTCGCCTACGAAACGGACCCGGCGCCGCTGCTGCCCGGTCCGGCCGTACCGAACTGGCAGCCGCGCCGCTATGGCGAGGAAACCGCGGACAGAATCGACAAAGCCGTCCGCGACATCGTCGATGCCGCATTCGGCCGCGCCGTGACCATCCTGGAGCGGAACCGCGATGTCCTGGAGGCGACGGCCAGGGAACTGCTCAAGCGCGAAACCATGGGACCGCAGGAGCTTGCCCTGGTGGCGGCGAAGATCAAGCCTGATGGCGCCGGCCGCCTCGAGGTTGCCGCGGCGCGCGTGCTGTCCCCCAGTTGATCCGGCTGACTGCGGGCGACCGCGCGTCCGGTTTCGGCGTCCGGCACGCCTACTCGACGATATGGTGCTTGCCGACCGCCGTCACGGTGCTGGCCTGCGGGCCCTGGGCGCTTTCGCCCTCCGCCAGCGCCAGGCGTACCTCCGCACCGACCTTCAGCTTGTTGAACCCGGGCCCGGTCACGCTGTTGCGGTGAAAGTAGATTTCGCCGTGATCGGCGGTTTCGATGAAGCCGTGGTCGCGCTCCGGGAGCAGCTTGACCACCTTCCCGTGGAGCGGCGGCTCATGCGCCTTCACGGCGCCGCGCGACTCGCGGGCATGGTCTTCCAGCCTCCGCCGCGCGGAATCGAAGGCGTCGCGGATGGCCACGTACACGTCCTCGTGCGCATGATCCTTCGGTCCGCTATGCGTCACGGCGATCTCGCCGCGCGGAACCTTCAAGTCGATCCGAACGCTGTACAACCTGCCTTTGGCGCTGTGCCGATGCGGCGCCTCGATGACCACGTGGCATGACATGATCCGTTCAAAGAAGCGATCGAGCCGCGCGGCGCGCTCGCGAACGGCCGCCTCGACGGCAGGCGACGGCTCCATGCCGCGAAAGGTGATCTGCAGGGGAAGCTGCATTGACGTGCCCCTCGTCTCGAGTTCCTCGCTGGTTTGCGCCAGTATCCCCAGATACCGCGCCATCCAGCCGGCGCGCCTTGATCTAGATTAAAGCGCCATCCCTGCGAGACGCCCGTACAGGTCGCCGGCGCCGACGAGGCCCTGGCGCGTTGGAAACCCGGTGCCATTTCCGGTGGCCCGGCACCGCCGTTGCCGGCAGTGGAGCGCGTCGGCATGCCGGCAGGCGCCCGATCGAACCGGAAGGAGGCCGCCGTGATCGCCGATGCCTGCACATCTGCGTGCCAGAAAGCCGCATGCGGACCAGCAGCCCCAAACCGGCAACAAGGGTCGTCACACGACGCTTGCATTTCCCGGTTTTCGGTCGGGCGGGGCCCGCCAACTTTTCGGGTTGGCGGGCGGATTTGGTTGCGGGGAAGGGAGGCAATCTTGTCCTGCAACGCGGGAACGAAAAGGGCCGCCCGGATGCCCGGACGGCCGATCTCGTTCAGCAGGTTAAGGTGGTTGCGGGGGCTCGCAACCATCTTAACCTGCTCTTCCGCGCGCGAGGTCTGAACCGGCAGATTTCGTGAATTTTTGCCGGGCGGGACCGCCACGCTTACAATTGCGCCCTGCCCACGTCCTGATAAAGCTGCGCGAGGCTATCCCGCGCCCGGCAGGCGAGCTTGAACCAGTCCGGGTTGCGCAGGACCGCGCTGTGGCCGCACAGTTCCCGATCGATGAGCCGCGCGAAGACGTCGGCCATGTGCATCGCCTCGTGGCAGCCAAAGCTGCCCGGCCCGAATCGCTCGTCAAGATCGACGCTCTGCTCCGCCCAGCCTTTCCGGTTCTCTTCCAGCCGCTCGATGCGCTCGGCCTCGATCTGTTCGTCTTCGCTCATCGCCCTCTTCTCCGGCACCGCCTGACCGTACCATCTAACATTTTAGATCAAGACGAGGGCGAACCTTGGTGCAGTTCTCATCCGCCTGCATGAACAGATTTTCGAGCCGGGCGCACAGGGCCTTGCGCGCCCGATACCCATCCACCTG
>CAYMTM010000203.1:0-8166 GCA_964393375.1 uncultured Rhodospirillaceae bacterium | reverse complement strand
CGCCTGGGCCTATTTCCTCATGTTCGGCGCCTACAGCCTGAACCGGGCCACACGTTTGGCGGTAATGGCCGCGGCGGCGCTCACCCTGGTGTCGGCGATCGAGGTGGGGAACCACTGGTTCGTCGATCTGGTCGTCGCCCTTCCATTTGCGTTGGCGATTCAGGCGATGACCAGTTTCGGACTGCCGATCTGGGCGCGCCAGCGCCTCTGGGCACTGCTGGGCGGCGTCGGCATGATGGTGGGATTGCTGGCTCTCCTTTATGTTCAGCCCCTGACGTTTGCCTACGCGGTTCCATTCCATTGGCTGGTCATGGTCGTCGTAATGGTCCTCTCGGTCGGTCTCTGGCGGCGCCTGGCGGAGCGGATGATCGCGGAAGCCGACCGCCCCTCGCTGATTGCGATTTCCCGCCTGCGCCCCACGAATGAAGCCGCGTAAGCGTTTAGCCGTCGTCCTGAACCCGATCGCGGGGCAGGGGCGCGGCCGGCAGCGGCTTGACCGCACGCTTGACCTGCTGCGGCGGAACGCTTCGGTCGAGGTCTACGCCACCGCGCGGCCGGGCGAGGGGATCGAAGCGACCCGGGCGGCATGCGCGAAGGGCGCGGACGCCGTCATCGCCGCCGGCGGCGACGGGACGATCAACGAGGTCGTCAACGGCCTTGCCGGCACCGGGGTTCCGCTCGGCGTGGTTCCGCTCGGCACCGCCAACGTCATGGCCGCGGAGCTGGGCATTCCGCGCGACCCGCGCCGTTTGGCGGAACTGATCGCGCGCGGACCGATCCGCGACGTGTGGGTGGGCCGGGCCGGCGACCGCCGGTTCGCCGTCATGGCCAGCGCCGGCTTCGATGCCGATATCGTGCGCGACGTCGATCCCGGCTTGAAGCAGCGGCTTGGCAAGGGCGCGTTCGTGCTTGCGTTCGTCGCCGAGCTGGTCCGGTTTTCACCCAAGCGCCTGACCGTGCGGGCCGGCGGTCAAACCTGTACCGCCTCCCAGGTATTGGTGGCGAAGGCGGCCAAGTACGGCGGCGATTTCGTCGCCGCGCCAATGGCGAGCGTCGACCGGCCGGAGTTCTGCATCTATGCGATCAATGCGCCGACCCGCTGCAGCATCCTGAGGCTTGCGGTAGCGCTGGCCCGAGGCCGGCTGTCGTCCCACCCGGCCGTCCGGACGCTTTATGCCGCCGAGGTGTCGCTTGCTGGCGATCAGGATACGGTGCTGCAGGCGGACGGCGAAGTGATCGGCTGCTTGCCGGTGCGGATCGCGATCGACAGCCGGCAGGTGCCGATCATTGCGCCGGAGCCGGCTTCCGCCGCGGTCGGCCACGGTCGGGCATGACCGACGCAACTGCAGCTGCCCCGATCCGGCGATTCCATCCCGCCCGCTGGGCGCTTCCGGTCATCTTCTTTCTGTCCGGCTTCCCGGCCCTGATCTACCAGCTGACCTGGCAGCGGATGCTGTTCTCCGTCTACGGCATCAACGTCGAGGCCGTGACCGTCATCGTGAGCGGCTTCCTGCTCGGCCTCGGCCTGGGCAGTTTCGTGGGCGGCCGCGTGTCGGCGATGCGGGGCGTCAACCTGCTCGCCGTTTTCGCCGCGATCGAACTCGCGATCGCGGCGATCGGCTATGTCTCGCTCGATGTGTTGCGGCGGTTCGGCATGGTTGCCGCCGGCTGGCCCGGCGCGCTGACGACCGCCGCGATGCTGGCGCTGCTCGTGGTCCCGACCCTGCTGATGGGCGCCACGCTGCCGATCCTGGTCGCCTATCTGGTCCGGCGCATCGCCAATGTCGGTCGGTCGGTCGGGCTGCTGTACTTCGTCAATACGCTTGGCTCCGCCGCGGCCTGCTTCGCCTCGGGCATATTCCTGATGCGCCTGCTGGGCATGCATGGATCGGTCCGCGTGGCCGTCGGGTTCAACGTGGCCGTCGGCATGATTGCGCTTCTGGCGGCCGTATCGGAGCTCCGCCGGAACGGCGAGGAGCCCGCCGGGGAAAACCCTGCCATGGCGCGGGACGACTTCGCGCCGTCGCGGCGGCGCGCGGCGGCCGTGCTGGCGGCGTTGGCGGGCTACCTTGCCCTTTCCTACGAGATACTGTGGTTCCGCGCTTTCGCGGTGGCGACCGGAACCGCCTCGGCCTTCGCCCTGGTGCTTGGCGCCTATCTCTGCGGAATCGCGATCGGCTCCCTCGCGGGACGGCGGTTCTGCCACGCAGAGGCGACGCAGAGCGGCGTAATTCGCGTACTGACCCTGACGCTCGTCGCCTATGCCGCGATCGGGCTGGTCCTGCTGCCTCTGTCGGGCTGGGCGGCTTCGATCGGGGCGTTCGTGCCGGCGATGCTGCTGCTGGTGGCGCTGCATACGCTGGTTGGCGGCATGGCGTTTCCGCTGATCGCCCATCTCGGCGTGCCGCCGGACCGGGCGGCGGGAAGGGGCGTCAGCATCATCTACCTGGCGAACATCCTCGGCTCGGTCCTGGGCTCGCTGGCGACCGGCTTTGTCGTCATGGACCATCTGGGCCTGGCCGAGGTGACGGGCTTGCTGACGGTCCTGGTCCTCGGCCTGGCGCTGGCGTTGTTGTTCCGGTCCATGGCCGACCGGCGTCGCGCATGGGCCGCCGCCACGGCGATCGCCGTCGCCGCCCTGGCGGTGCCGTTGACGATCCCGACGCTGTTCGGCGATCTGTACGAGCGGCTTGTCTACAAGCACGAGGCGGCGAAGAACCACGCCTTCGCCACGACGGTCGAGAACAAGAGCGGCGTCATCAACGTGACGCCGGACCTGGTCGTCTATGGCGGCGGGTTTTACGACGGGCGCGTCCAGGTAAGCCTGGTCGACGACAGGAACCTGCTGGTGCGGCCGGCGCTGCTCAGCTATTTCCACCCCGCACCCAAGAAGGTCCTGATGATCGGTCTGGCGACGGGGGCCTGGGTCCAGCTGCTGGCGGCGAATCCGGCGGTCGAGCACATCACGGTGATCGAGATCAACCGCGGCTACCTCGAACTGATCGCGCGCCACGGGACGGTCCGCAGCATCCTTGCCAATCCCAAGGTCGAGATCATTGTCGACGACGGCCGGCGATGGCTCAACCGCAATCCGGGCCGCCGGTTCGACGCCATCGTGCAGAACACGACCTGGCACTACCGCGCGCACGCCACGAACCTGCTGTCGAGCGAATACCTGGCGCTGGTGATGCGCCATCTGCTGCCCGGCGGCGTGACGATGTACAACACGACCTACTCCGCACGCGCCATGCGGACGGCCTGCGCGCTCCACCCCGGCGCCGTGCGCTTCATGAACATGATGGTGGTGGGCGTCGGGCCGGTGGCAGGCGATCCGCAGCGCCTTGACCGGGCCTTGCGGGAGATGCGGGTCGACGGGGTGCCGCTGCTGCCCGACGAGCCCGTGGCCAACGCAAGGCGGGCCGAGATCCTGGCAGCGGCGCGCATGCCCGCCCGGGAGCACCAGAACGGCGCCGAGCCGATGGAATCCTGCGACAGCATCCTGGCGCGGACGGCAGCCCTGACGATCATTACCGACGACAACATGGGGGAGGAGTGGCGATCGGCCCTGCCCGACGACCTGGCGCTGAACAAGGCGGTGCGGATCGTCAATTCCCTGATCGGCCGCGGCGGCTGAGGCCGCTCTTGATCCGGGCCGGCCGTCCGGGTGTACCGGTACAATGGCTTGAAACCGAGGGGCGGATTGGCCGATCTTGCGCATGGACTCAGGATGGTGGTGGCTTCGCATGGCAGGTTGGGTCGCGACGGGACTTGCCGTGTACGGCGGCCTGGTGGCCGGTCTCTACCTGTTCCAGCGCCAGTTGCTGTATCACCCCGCAACCTCGACGCCGGAGCCGGCGCTCTCGCACGTGCCCGACATGCGCCCGGTACGGCTTTCGACCGAGGACGGGCTGGAGCTGCTTGCCTGGTACAAGCCTCCGGTCCCAGGCGGCAATCTGGTGGTCTATCTCCACGGCAATGCCGGCAATATCGGGCATCGCGGCTGGAAGGTGCGTCCCATGCTCGACGCGGGGATGGGTGTCCTCCTGGTCTCCTGGCGCGGGTTTGGCGGCAATCGCGGCAGCCCGTCGGAAGAAGGGCTGGTTCGCGACGGGCGCGCGGCCCTGGCCTTTGCCGTCGGCGAGGGGATCAGCCCGGGCCGCATCGCCTTCTATGGCGAGTCGCTGGGCAGCGGCGTGGCGGTGACCGTTGCGGCCGAGCAGGCCGCGGCCGGCGATCCGGTGGCAGCCCTGGTGCTGGAAGCGCCTTACAGCTCGATCGCCGACGTGGCGCAGCACCACTACTTCTATGTGCCGGCCCGGCTGTTGCTGCGCGACAAATTCGATGCCGCCGCGCGGATCGCCTCGGTCAAGGCGCCGGTACTGATCGTGCACGGCGAACAGGACCGCACGATCCCGATCCGGTTTGCCAAGGCGTTGTTCGACCGGGCGGTCGAGCCCAAGGAGGCGCTATGGCTCCCGGCAGCCGGTCACAACGATATCTTCGACCACGGCGCCTGGGACAAGGTGCTGGCGTTCCTGCAGCGGGGCAGGTAGGGGCCGCCTACATCGCTCCTCTCGGCACGGTCCGCAGGAATTCGCCGAGCTGCTTGCTCCAGAACTTGGCCATGCCGGTGGTGCCGTGGCCGCGCGTATCCTCGCTGGCCGGGATCAGGAACAGCTTGGCGTTCTTCACGCGCTTCAGTTCGCGTTCCAGCAAGCCGGTCTCCGGCGGATTGCGTTCGTCATCTGCCGAGTTGATGACCAGCACATGGGCCTTGATCTTCTCCAGGCCCGGAGCCGGGTTGTAGTCGCGCGATGCGTCCCACTGGTAGAGGAAATCGTTGGCATCGGCGGTGAACGGCGCCTTCAGCCGGTCGTCCAGCAGCTTGTCTGCCGCCGCCCGGGTCGGCGCCAGCTTCTGGTAGGCGAGCGTGCCGCCGTTGGTGGCGATGCCGAAGAACACGTTGGCCACCTGGACCGCCTTGGGCTGGGTGGTGTAGTTGCCTTCCTTCCAGTCCGGGTCGTTGCGGATCGTGTCGATGATCAGCCGCCGCATCATCCAGTTGCGGCTGGACATCTCGGTGGGCTGCGAGGCCATCGGCGCCAGCGCATCCATGGCATCGGGATACGCCGTGCCCCAGATCCAAGCGTGCATGCCGCCCATCGAGTTGCCCAGCACTAGGCGCAGGCGCTTGATGCCCAGTCCCTCGGTTACCAGGCGGTACTGCGCCTGCACCATGTCGTCGTAGTTGTAGCGCGGGAACTTCGCGCGCAGCCCGTCCGACGGCTTCGAGGACTTTCCCGCCCCGATCGCGTCCGGCAGGATGATGTAGTACTTCGTCGCGTCCAGCGCCTGGCCTGGACCGAACAGTTCGCCCGCGAAGCCGGGCGAGAGCATCCCGGTGCCCGACCCGGCGGTGCCGTGCAGGATCAGCACCGGCTCACCCTTGGGGTCGCCCACCGTCGTATAGTTGATGCGCAGTTCCGGCATCACCTCGCCGGTGTGGAACTTGAAGTCGCGGGCGATCCATTGCGCTGCATTCGGCGCCGGGTAGTCGGCGGCCAAACCAGTCCCGGAGAGCATGAAAACGCCCAGGAGCAAGGCCGCAAAGGCCGATTCACTGCGGTTTTTCAAGATTTCCTCCCCCACATGCGTAGTTGCCGCAATCATGCGCCGGGAGGGCGGAGGGTTCAATGGATCTCCTCGAAGCCTTCGAGGAACGACACGAGATTGTTACCCAAAGACGGCGCCAGGTAGCCGCCCTCCTGCTCCAGCACGGTCGGCAGGCCCAGGCGGGCGATCGCCTCGCCGGCGCGGGCGAAACCTGAGGTCGTGACCTTGAGGCCCTGCAGCGGGTCGGCCTCGTGCGCATCGAGCCCCAGGGCGACCACCAGCGCACCGGGATCGTAGGCCTCGATCCGCTTCAGGCCGACCGCGATCGCCTCAAGCCACACGTCGTCGCCCGTGCCGAGCGGCAGGGGCAGATTCAGATTGTAGCCCTCGCCGTCGTCCTCCCCGCGTTCCTCCGCGTGGCCCCAGAAGAACGGGTAGTAGTCGCGCGGGTCGGCGTGCACCGACACGGTCAGCACGTCCGACCGTCGCCAAAAGATCCCCTGCGTGCCGTTGCCGTGATGCACGTCGATGTCCAGCACCGCCACCCGGTCGTGGCGCTGGTGCAGGTGCTGGGCGGCGATCGCGCTGTTGTTGAGGAAGCAGAACCCGCCTGCCATGTCGGCATAGGCGTGGTGGCCAGGCGGGCGGCAGAGCGCGTAGACCGCCGGTGCGCCCGCCATCACCAGTGCGGCGGCGGAAGCGGCCGTGTCGGCTGCGGCGCAGGCCGCCGCGTAGGTATGCGGGCCGATCGGGCAGGCCGTGTCGGCCATGTGCCATCCCGCGCGCCCGACGATCGCGCGGGGATAGATCGCGGGCCGGCGCTGCGGGTGGACGTTGGGAATGATCTCCTCGGCGCTGTCCGGCAGTTCCTTCCACCGTCCATAGGCGGTTTCAAGGAACTGCAGGTATTCCGGCGTGTGCACCGCCGCGCGCGGGCCCGGCCCCAGGTCCATCGCCTCCATCACCTCGTGCCCAGCCCGGGTCGCGGCCTCCAGCAACACGGTCGCGCGCTGGGGCTGCTCGGCGCTCTGCTTGCGCTGGCCGCGCACCAGGAAGAAGGACGGGTCGTGCAGCGCGTGCTTGTCGGAATAGACCAGTTTCATGGGCTTGATGCCTGACGCCGTTGTCCTCATGCTTCGACGGGCTCAGCATGAGGACGTGAACCCCGCGCCTCATCCTGAGCCCGTCGAACGATGAGGAAATCGCCAATGCGCAATCTGCTGCAGATCGACGCGAAGCGCTACTGGTTCACGGTCGAGCGGTCGGGCGAGATCGGCGTCGGTCGGCCGGGCGGCCTGCAGCGCGTGGCGCTCAGCGACGGCGACCGCGAGATGCGCGATCTGTTCGTGCGATGGTGCCGCGAGGCAGGTTGCGCGGTTACGATCGACAGGGTCGGCAACATCTTCGCCCGCCGCCAGGGCGAACACGGCGATCTGCCGCCCGTGGTCATCGGCAGCCACCTGGACACCCAAGTGAACGGGGGAAGATACGACGGCATCGTCGGCGTGCTGGCCGGGCTCGAGGTGATCCGGACCTTCAACGACGCCGGCGTGCCGACGCGCCGGCCGGTCGAGCTGGTGTGCTGGACCAACGAGGAGGGCGCGCGCTTCGCCCCGCCGATGATCGCCTCGGGCGCCTTCGCCGGGGTCTATCCGCTGGACTGGGTGCTCGCGCGCACCGACGACGACGGCAAGGTGCTGGGCGAGGAACTGAGGCGCATCGGCTATGCCGGCCCGGCGCCGGTGGGCGGCCGCAAGCTCGACTCCTATTTCGAGCTGCATATCGAACAGGGGCCCGAGCTCGACGCCAGGGGCATCGACGTGGGCATCGTGACGGAGACCTACAAGTCGCACGGTTTCATCGTGGACGTGCGCGGGGAGACCGCGCATACCGGGCCGTGGCCGATGGACAAGCGCAGGAACGCGCTTGTGGGTGCGGCGATGCTGGCGGTGGCGATCAACGAGATCGGCTGGCGCCATCACCCTACGGGCGGCAAGGCGACGGCGGCGCGGCTGGTCGCATGGCCCAACAAGCCGGGGATCATTTCCGACTACGCCCAGTTCACCGGCGACGTGCGCCACCTCGACCCGGCCGTTGCCGGAAAGATGGCGGAGGAGTTCAAGGCCGCGATTCAGGACTGCGCCAAGCGCGCCAACGTGGACATGACGATCGCCAGCACCTGGACCTTCGGCGACGAACGCTTCGACCGGGACTGCATCGCTCTCATTCGCGAGGCGGCGAAAAGCCTGAACGTCGGCGTGATGGACATCGCCAGCCAGGCCGGCCACGACGCCTACCATCTCTCCAAGGTCACGCCCACGGCGATGATCTTCACCCCCTGCCGCGAGGGAATCACCCACAACAACAACGAGCATGCCGATCTCGAGCGCACCGTACCGGGCGTCAACGTGCTGCTGCACGCGGTGCTGGCAAGGGCGAACCGCTGATACCCTCACCCGGCCGCCGCTGCGCGTCGTCCATCCTCTCCCGCCGCAGGCGGGAGAGGGAGGGTGAGGACCGGCGCGAAGCGGCGGTCAGTCCGGCAACTTGTCC
>CAYMTM010000202.1:0-8237 GCA_964393375.1 uncultured Rhodospirillaceae bacterium | reverse complement strand
CCGCTCACGGATAAGGCCGCCTGCGTCGATTACAGCGCCGGCAAGGGCGGCCCGAGCCTGCTGTTCGGCAGGACCGGCGCCGTGACCATGCCGCGCGAGCGATCGGTGGACATCGACACGCTGGTGGACTTCGCCACGGCCGAGGCTTTGGTGGCCGCATCGGAAGCCCCATCCTTCGGGAAGCTTGGGATGAGGACCTGATTCCCGTCTCCCCGTCCTGAGCCTGTCGAAGGACGCTTTCACTACCGCGCAAGGACCGGGTCGCCCCGCCGCCCGAGCCCGGCTACCCCTGTCGCCATCCCAGCGACAGGAGCACCCTGTGGCCCATTCCTTCCGCCGTCTCGCCTGGTCCAACCTGGCCGCGCAGTCCGCCGAGCAGGTGGCGCTGGCCGCCCTGCCGATCGTCGCTGTCGCCACCCTTGGTGCGGGTGCCGGCGAAACCGGCCTGCTGGCGGCGATGCAGAGCCTGCCGTTCCTGCTGCTTTCCCTTCCGGCCGGGCTGCTGGCCGACCGGTTCTCCCGCGTCCGTCTGATGGGTTGCGCCGAGTTGCTGCGGGCGTCGGTGCTGTTGGGCGTGCCAGTCTGCCTCGTGCTGGGCGGATTGAGCGTGCCGGTGCTCGCGGCCGCGGGATTCCTGGCCGCCACGGGGACGGTGGTGTTCAGCGTCGCCGCGCCCTCGCTGGTGCCCTCGCTGGTGGCGCGCGACGGACTGGCTGGGGCCAACCGGCAGCTCGAGCTGGCGCGCAGCCTTGCCTTCGCGGCCGGGCCGGCGGTGGCGGGGTCGTTAGTAGGCTGGGCCGGCGCGCCGCCTGCCTTCGCGCTTGCGGTGATGCTTTCCGCGCTCGCTGCCCTGCTGCTTCTGCGCCTACCCGAAGCGCCGCGCACGCCACGCTCTGCACACCCCGTGCTGCAGGAACTACGAGAGGGCGCGGCCTTTGCATGGGGGCACGCGCTGATCCGCCCGATCCTCCTGACCGCCGTGGCCTGGAACGTGTCGTGGTTCGTGCTCCAGGCCGCCTACGTGCCCTACGCGATGCAGCGCATGGGATTGCCCACGGCGACCGTGGGAACGACGCTCGCCATGTTCGGCGTTGGCATGGTGTCGGGCGCCCTGCTGGCGCCGGGCATCGCCCGCTTCGTCAACTTTGGCCTGTCGATCGCGCTCGGGCCGCTGGTATCGGTCGTTGCGGCGCTTTCGATGGTATTGTCGATCTGGCTGCCCGGCGCGGCATTGCCCTCGCTCGCCTTTTTCCTGTTCGGTTTCGGCCCGATCCTGTGGACCATCGGCCAGACCACGCTGCGCCAGGCGGTGACGCCCGAGCACATGCTTGGCCGGGTTTCGGCCCTGGTGATGATGGCCACCGCCGGCGCGCGGCCCTTGGGCGCGGCGATCGGCGGCGTTGTGGGCGCGGCGCAAGGAGCCGAGGCGTGCCTGCTGCTGGCGGCGATCGGCTTCGCCGTGCAGGCCTGGGTCATCATGGCTTCGCCGGTCTCGCGCCTCGTACGCCTGCCCGGGGCCGCCAGCGCCTAGACCGGCTCGTGCTTCTTGTAGTCGCGCGTCGCCTCGGTGCCGAGGAGCGACCAGTAGTCCATCGGCGAGCGCGCACCGCCGGGCCTTAGCGTGGTCAGGTTGTCGGGCGAGAAAGGCTCGCCCTTCCTGATCGCCCGCGCGGCAACCAGGCTCTTGCGGGCCACGGGGATGTTCAGGCGCTCGCTGTCGGTCGCCACCTTGTCGGCAGTGCCCAGCGCAAGTTCGACCGCGCGGATCGCCTCGACCATCGTCTTGAACTCGGCGGGTTCGAGCGAGGCCTTGTGATCCGGGCCGGGCAGGGTGCGGTCGAGGGTCAGGTGCTTCTCGATCGCCACCGCCCCGCGCGCCACGGCGGCGGTGGCGACGGCGATGCCCATGCTGTGGTCGGAATAGCCGACCCTGAGGCCGAAACGCTGGCGGATCGTATCCATCGCGCGCAGGTTCACGTCCGCCAGGGGCGCGGGGTACTGGGTCGTGCAGTGGAGAACCGTCACGCGCTCCGCCAGCAGGCGCTTGCCTTCGTCGCCGAGATAGGCCGCGCGGAACGCGAGGGGCGAGGGCGATGCCTCCCGGGGGGCGCTGTAGCCGAACGCCAGAACCTGGAGCGCCGTCTCGATTTCGCGCAGGTCGGCCATGCCGGTGGACAGCAGGATCGGCAACCCGCTGCGCGCGGCCTTGAGCAGCAACGGCCCGTTAGTGATCTCTCCCGAGGGCATCTTCAGCCGCTTCACGCCGAGCGACAGCACCAGGTCGAGGCTTTGGGCATCGAAGGCAGTGGACAGGAACTCGATGTCGCGCTCCTTGCAGCGCGCGACCAGGCGGCGGTGCGCGGCTTCGTCCAGTTCCAGCGCGCGCAGCATGTCGAGCTGCGCACCGCTCCTGCCGGTGTTGGCGGCCTGATATTCGGCCTTCGGTGCGGCCTCGGCCGCCACCGCCTCGGCGGTGAAGGTCTGGAACTTTACGATGTCGGCACCGCAGTCTTTGGCAGCGTCCACCAGCGCCAGCGCGCGTTCGACCGAGCCGTTGTGGTTGACCCCGGCCTCGGCGATGATCAGCGTGCGCTCGGCGCCGCTCATCGCTGCGCCGCCCGGACCCCAAGGGTCATCACCTGACTCGGGCCGTGCTTTTCCGCTGGTGCATCAACACGTCGCTGGCTCTCCCGGTTGTTGGGCGCGAGCCCATCCCCAAGCCGCGAGCGCCGCGGCGAGGGTTGCATCGGACACTGCGCGCCGCCGGTGGACCTGCGCATCATGGCTGTGGCAAATCGTGGAAGGTCTTGCGGACGAGTGCGCGCGGATCTTCAAGCTCGCGCAGCACCTTGACGATCCGCTCGGCCGACTTGCCGTCCCCGTAAGGGTTCTTCACCGCCGAGACATCCAGGCCGAACGCCTTGCGGATCGCCGCGCCGATCGCCGTGGCTTCGGCCGGCGCGTCGATGACCGATGCGGCCCGCACCCGGCCCCGCTGCCGGTCGCCGACATTGACGGTGGGGATCTTGAACGACGGCGCCTCCAGCAGGCCGCTGGAGGAGTTTCCGACCACCATGTCCACGTGCTTGAGCGCGCTGTAGTACAGCCGCTGGCCCATCGACACGTGCGCCACGGCGTTGGGATGGCCGTGCACGAAAGCGTCGATCATGCCGATCAGCACGCGGCCGTGCGTGTCGGCGTTGGGCTTGGTGAAGATCAGCCCGACCTCCGGCCCCAGCGCGTCGAGCGCCGCCAGGACCTCCGAGAACGCCATCGCCGAGGGTGTGTCGTCGAGCGTGACCGGGTGGTAGGTGACCAGCAGGTTCTTCGCGCGCAGCTTCAAGCCCACCGCTTGCTCGAATGCCGCGCGGTCCATCAGTTCGAGCGTTGCGATCTGGTCGAGCGCCGGATTGCCGACGAGGTGGATGCGCCTGGGATCCTCGCCCAGCTGGCGCACGCGCCGGGCCGCCGCCTCGTTGGTGACGAAGTGCAGGTGAGACATTTTGGTGATGGCGTGGCGGATCGCCTCGTCGATCGCGCCCTCGGTCGTATCCCCGCCGCTCAGATGCGCGATCGGCACGCGGCGCGGCAGGGCGGCGGTGGCGGCCGCCAGCATCTCGAACCGGTCGCCCGGGATCAGCAGCAGATCGGGCTGCAGGCGCTGGAAGCACTCCGCGAAGCCGATCGTGCCGAGGCCGATCGCCTTGGCTATGCCGACGGGCGTGTCCGAGGACAGCAGCATCTCCACCCGGTCCGCGACCGCGAACCCGTCCGCCTCGATCTGGCGGTAGGTCAGACCGAATTCCGGCGACAGGTGCATGCCGGTCGCCACCACGCGCAGGTCGAAGCGTTTGGTTTTCGCAACCAGCGCGAGGACCGGCTGCAGCAGGCCATAGTCCGCGCGCGTGCCGCTCACCACGACCAGGGTCAGTGCGTCCTTCGTGTCGGACTGGTTGGCCATCGCGTTCCTACTTGCCGAGCGCCTTCCGAGTGGCGGCGATCACGCGGTCTTGCTCCGCATCGGTCAGGTGAGTGGAGCAGGGCAGGGTAACGATGCGTTGCCACAGGGATTCGGTCACGGGCAGCGATGTGCGCGGCGCATCCCGGTAGGGGGCCTGCAGATGCATCGGCTTCCAGAACGGCCGTGCGTCGATGTCGTTCCCGCGCAGCGTGGCCCGCAACGTCCCGGCGGCGTCCGGCTCCAGGGTCAGGCCACTGAACCAGCACGCACTTTCGGCCCAGGGTGCCGCCGGGAAGCGGCCGGCCGCGTTGATGTCGGCAAACGCCTCGTCGTAGCGCCGCGCGATCCGCCGCTTGGCGGCCACGAACCGATCCATCTGCTCCATTTGCGCACAGCCCACCGCGGCCTGCAGGTTGGTCATGCGGTAATTGTACCCCACCCGGTCGTGCTCGTATTCCTGGCCGACACGCGCCGTGGTCGACAGATGCCGCGCCAGGCGCACCAGCGCCGCGTCCGATCCTACCAGCGCGCCGCCGCCGCCCGCCGTGACCGTCTTGTTGCCGTTGAACGACAGAACGGTCAGCGCCGCGCCAAGCTCGGCCGGCTTGCGGCCCTTGTAGGTGGCGCCTAGCGCCGCCGCGCCATCCGCCACCACGGGCAGGCCGTGGCGGTTTGCCACCGCGACGATCGCGTCCATGTCGGCGGGATGGCCCAGGGTGTGCACCGGCATGACCGCGGCGACGCGCCGCCCGGTCGCGCGATGCACCGGCCTGCCGTCGAGCCGCTCGGTCTCCGCCGCAAGTGCGCGGTCCAGCAGCGTCGGGTCGAGCGTCCAGCTCTCCGCCGTCACGTCGAACAGCCAGGGCGTGGCGCCGCAATGCGCGATGGCGTTGGCGCTGGCAATGAAGGTGAGCGCCGGCAACACGACCAGTTCGTCGCGTCCGACTCCCGCCGCGACCAGTGCGAGGTGCAGCCCGACCGTGCCGCTGGCGACCGCGATCGCCTCCGGCGCGCCGGTGGCTGCCGCCACCATCAGTTCGAAGCGCTGGACGAAAGGTCCGACCGACGACACGTAGCTCGTCGTCACGCATTCCTGCAGATAGCGCGCCTCGTTGCCCGCGAGATTGGGAACGGCGAGGGGGATCATCGGCGCCTGGACTTGCGCGCCCCGTTGCCGGATTCGAAGCGCCGTCGCCAGCGCCACAGGCCGCGCGTGTCGATCACCGCCTTGTCCAGCAGTCGGTCGCGGTCGATCTCGCGGAAGGCGTCGTGGTCCACCAGCAGGACGACGATGTCGGCGCGCTGGATCGCTTCGTCCGCGTCCACCAGGCTGACGCCGCTGATCTTCTTCGGCAGGCTTTCGACATGCGGCTCGACCGCCAGCACCTCGCCGATCTTCTCCGCCGCCAGGTGCTCGACGATCGCCATGGCCGGGCTGTTGCGCAGATCGTCGATATTGGCCTTGAAGGCGAGGCCCAGGCAGGCGATCACCGGCTTCTTGAAGCGGTCTGCCAGACACTTGATGCGCCCGATCACGTGGCCGGGCTTGCTGTCGTTGACCTCGCGCGCCGCGCGGATCAGCCGCGCCTCGTCGGGTGCGGTGTGCACCAGGAACCACGGGTCGACGGCGATGCAATGGCCGCCGACGCCGGGCCCGGGCTGCAGGATGTTGACGCGCGGATGGTGGTTCGCCAGCCGGATCACCTCGTTGGCGTCCACGCCAAGCTTGTCGCCTACGATGGAAAGCTCGTTGGCGAACGCGATGTTGACGTCCCGGAACGCATTCTCGCACAGCTTCACCATCTCGGCCGTGCGCGCGTTGGTCACCAGCGATTCGCCTTGCACGAATACGCGATAAAGCGCGCGGGCGCGCTCCGAGCAGCGCTGACTTATGCCGCCGATGATGCGGTCGTTCTCCACCAGCTCGCGCAGCATCTGCCCGGGCAGCACGCGCTCGGGGCAGTAGGCGATGGCGATGTCGGCCTGCGTCGATCGCTCGGAAGGGAAGGTAAGGTCCGGCCGCTTGGCCTTCAGCCAGTCGCGCAGGCCTTCGGTCGTGCCGACGGGCGAGGTCGATTCGAGGATCACCAGATTGCCCTTCGCCAGCACCGGCGCGATCGCGTCGGCGGCGGCGCGAATGTAGCTGACGTCGGGTGCATTGGCGTCGTTGAGCGGCGTCGGCACGGCGATGATGAAGGCGTCGGCCGGCTCGGGGCTGGTGACGGCACGCAGGCGCCCGGTCCTGACCGCGCTCTGGACCATCATGTCGAGCTCGGGCTCGACGATATGGGCGTGGCCCTGGTTGATCGCGTCCACGGCCCTGGGGTTCACGTCGACGCCGATCACCTCGACGCCGCGCGCCGCAAGCGTCGCGGCCGTCGGCAGGCCGACATAGCCCAGGCCGATCACGGCCACGCTAGGAAAGGGCAGCTTCACGTGTGAGCTCCCGGACGATGCGCTCCGCCGCGCGACCGTCGCCATAGGGATTGTGGGCGCGGCTCATCGCGGCATAGGCGGCCGGATCGTCCAGCAGGCGGGTCGCCTCGGCGACGATCCGCGCGCTGTCGGTGCCCACCAGGCGCACAGTGCCGGCCGCGACCGCTTCGGGCCGCTCGGTTGTCTCGCGCATCACGAGCACCGGCTTGCCAAGCGACGGCGCCTCCTCCTGCACGCCGCCGGAATCGGTGAGGATCAGGTAGGACGCGTGCATCAGGTAGACGAAGGGCAGGTATCCCTGCGGCTCGATCAGGTGGATGCGGGGATGGTCGCCCAGGATGCGCTGGACCGGCTCGCGCACGTTGGGGTTCAGGTGGACGGGATAGACGATCTGCAGATCCGGACGCTCGGCGAGGCGGCGCAGCGCCCGGCAGATGCGCTCGAACCCATCGCCGAAGCTTTCGCGCCGATGGCCGGTGACCAGCACCATGCGCCGGTTGCGGGTGAGGAACGGGAAGCGCCGCGCAAGCTCGGTCTGAAGCGCCGGCGCAGTTGCGATGCGCCGGACGGTCGCAAGCAGCGCATCGACCACCGTGTTGCCGGTGACGTGGATGCGCTTCGGGTCGATGCCCTCCTGCAGCAGGTTCTGCCGCGCGCCCTCGGTGGGTGCGTAGAGCTGGTCTGCGACGATGTCGGCCACCCGGCGGTTCAGTTCCTCGGGCCAGGGATTGTCGAAGTCGCGGGTGCGCAGACCCGCCTCGACATGGCCCACCTTGATGCGGTGGTAGAAGGCCGCAAGCGTGGCCGCCATGGCGGTGGTGGTATCGCCCTGCACCAGCAGGCGGTCGGGCTTGAAATCGCTGAGCACCGGGGGCATGGCGTTGAGCACTGCCGTGGTGATGTCGGTCAGCGTCTGCCCGGCGCGCATCAGCATGAGGTTGAAATCCGGTCGGATCGCGAAAACCTCCAGCACCTGGTCCAGCATCTCGCGGTGCTGGCCGGTCACGCAGACCCGGTGCTCGATTCCTCTGGTCGCGCCGAGGCGCGTCACCAGCGGGGCCATCTTGATGGCCTCCGGGCGGGTGCCGAGGACGGAAAGAACGCGCAGAGGACGCGACAAGGCCTGGGCCTCCGGGAACCCCGGCGCTAGGCCTAAATGGTTATGGTTAGCAAGTAGTTAAGAGGGTCGGGGAAACCGCAATCAGGCAAGGACGATCCGCTCGCGACCGGTCTTGACCGCCTTGGTGGCATTGCGGCTGTCCACCACGAGCCGGGCATGGCGGACCACGGCCGCGTAGTCGACCTTGTCGTGGTCGGTGCAGATCAGCACCGCGTCGTACCGGGCGAAGCTCTCCGGGCGCCATTTCACGCTCTTGATGCCCGCCAGGGGCGCGTGCTCGCGGGTGCGGGGGATCACCGGCACGTACGGGTCATAGTAGTCGACCTTGGCCCCACGCTCGTGCAGGAGTTCAATCAGGCGAAAAGCGGGGCTTTCGCGGATGTCGTCCACGTTCTTCTTGTAGGCCAGGCCAAGGAGAAGGATGCGCGCGCCGTTCAACCCCTTGGCGAAGCGCCGGTCCAGCGCATCGGCCAGCATGCCCACGACGTATTCCGGCATCACCTGGTTGACCTCGCCCGCCAGCTCGATGAAGCGCGTGGCGACGCCGAACTCGCGCGCCTTCCACGTCAGGTAGAACGGGTCGATCGGGATGCAGTGCCCGCCCAGTCCCGGTCCGGGATAGAACGGTTGGAAGCCGAACGGCTTGGTGCTGGCGGCACGCACGACTTCCCACACGTCGATGCCCATCGCCGTCAGGACCATCTTCATCTCGTTGACCAG
>CAYMTM010000201.1:0-8352 GCA_964393375.1 uncultured Rhodospirillaceae bacterium | reverse complement strand
ACTACGGATCCGTCGAGGCGATCAAGGACCTCGACCTCAATGTCGAGCGCGGCGAGTTCTTCGCGCTGCTCGGCCCCTCGGGCTGCGGCAAGTCGACCCTGCTCAGGATCATCGCCGGCCTCGAGGCGGTGACCAAGGGCACCATCCATATCGGCGGCGTCGACGTGACCCACGTCCCGCCGGCCCAGCGCCGCATCGCCATGGTCTTTCAGTCCTACGCCCTCTATCCGCACATGACGGTCGCCGACAACATGGCGTTCTCGCTCAAGCTGCGGAAGGCGCCGAAAGCCGAGATCGAACAGCGCGTGAACCGCGCCGCCGACATTCTGGGCCTGCGCCCCTTGCTCGCCCGCTACCCGCGGCAATTGTCCGGCGGCCAGCGCCAGCGCGTGGCGATGGGCCGCGCCATCGTGCGCGACCCGCAGGTCTTCCTGTTCGACGAGCCGCTGTCGAACCTGGACGCCAAGCTGCGCGTGCAGATGCGCGTGGAGATCAAGAAGTTGCAGCGCCAGCTCGGCGTGACCAGCCTCTACGTCACGCACGACCAGGTCGAAGCGATGACCATGGCCGACCGGCTGGTGGTGATGAACGCGGGCATCGCCGAGCAGATCGGCACGCCGATGGAGCTCTACGTGCGACCGGCGACCGTCTTCGTCGCGGGGTTCATCGGCTCGCCGTCGATGAACTTCCTGCCCGGCCGCGCCTCGGGCGGCCGGGTCGAGCTGGCCGGCGGCCTTGCGCTGTCGCTACCCGACGCTGCGGCCGCCGCGGGCGAAGTCACGGTCGGGATCAGGCCGGAGCACCTGGCGGTCGACGGCGCGGCCGGCGCGTCCCTGCCGCTGACCGTCGAGCTGATCGAGCCCTTGGGCGCCGAGACGCTGGTCTACGGCCGGTTGCCCGGCGGCGGCGAGATCACCGCGCGCATCGACGGCGAGAAGAACGTCGCTATCGGCGCCAGGCTGGCGCTAGGCGTCGAGCCGCGCCACGTGCACCTGTTCGACAAGGAGACCGGCCGGCGGCTGTGACGGCCGCGCCTCAGGTCTTGGTCTGGTCGTCCGGGAAGGCCGAGGCCACGCCGTGCAGCACGTGCTTGTCCACGTCGCCGGCGAAAATATAGACGTAGCCGCCCTTGCGCCAATAGATGACCCGCAGGCTCCCGCGCTTGGTCGTCGACCATTCCGCGTCGCGGCGGTTCGTTTGCGCGATCGCCACGCTGACGATCGCGTCGCCGTCCACGGCCTTGTAGAAGAACTGCGCGCCGGGCTGGCCTTCGATGAAGGTCAGGCGGCCGCCCTGCATCTTGAAGCCCTGGTTCTCGAGCTTGGGCAGGCGCACGGCGCGCTTCAGGCGCCGGCCGAACCAGTTCTCCAGGTAGTTGAAGTCCTCCGCGTTCACGTCCACCAACTGGCGCTCGCCGCCGGCGGCGGCATTGCGCACATAGGCCTGGTGGTAGTTGGCGACGCTGTTCAGCCAGGCGTTTGGGCTGCTCGCCGTGATGGTGTAGGGCAACTCGTAGCCGGAATTGACGGCGACGGCGGCGCCGACCGCCACGACGGCGGCGATCGAGGCCGCCATCGCCAGCAACCGCCGGCCGGAAGCCGCGCGCCACGGCCGCACGCGCTGCGCGCCGAGCGGCGCCAGGAGGCGCTCGGGCACCGGTTCGAGCATCGGCGCGTTGAAGGCGGCCCGCAACACCGCGTTGGTGTCCATGAGCGTGCGCACGTAGCGCGCGAAATCGGCGTCGGCGGCCATCGCGCGCTCGACCTCGGCCATGCCGGCGTCGTCGAGCTCGCCGTCCACATAGGCCATGATCCGCGCTTCGTCCGGTCGTTGCATCCCCGCCACCGCTCTGCCCGCTACTTCAACCGCACCACCTTGTCGGCCCCGCCGTCGCTGCGCCGCTGGTCCATCAGCCGCAGCAGTCCGGCCCTCGCCCTTGCCAGGCGGCTCATCACGGTCCCGATCGGGACATCCATGATGTCGGCCGCCTCCTTGTAGCTCACGCCTTCGACCCCGATCAGCAGCAGCGTTTCGCGCTGTTCCTCCGGCAGTTGGCCGACCGCCTCGCGCACCGCCTCCATCGTCAAGCGCGCCTCCATGTGGCGCTGGCCGTCGAAGACCTGGTCGCTCAAGTCCTCCCGCTCGTGCGCGCGGTCGCGAACCTTGCGCGCGCGCAACTCGTCGATCCATATCGTGCGGACGATCCGGAACATCCAGCTGTCCAGACGCGTCCCCGGCGTCCACTGTTCCATGCGCGCCAGGGCGCGCTCGCATGCCGCCTGCACCACGTCGTCGGCGCGGTCGGCGTTGCCGGTGAGGCCGCGCGCAAACCGTCTCAGGCGCGGCAGCAGCGCCACCAGCTGGCTTCGGAACAGAGCGTCCAAACGGTACCGTCCGACTTCCCGTCGATCGCCACGATTTGGCCGCTATCCATCAAACGGCCATTCAGAGGGTTTATTCCACGCCCGCACAGCCGCGGCAACGCAGACGACGATCCCGGAGGGAAATCAACGCCTTATAGGGTTTCCAGCATTGCGCGAGACGGCGCCCCGACCCACCCCTGCCCAGGAATAAAGCAGGAGGCCGTCGCGTTAGGCTGCTGTCGGACCGAAAAGGCCCGGATAACCCCAACCCTCTGGAGATTTTCATGAAGAGAATCGCGTTCGCCCTGGCCGCGCTGGCCGTTCTTGGTCTCGCCGCCACGCCCGGCTTCGCGCAGGGCAAGGGCTGCGCCGACGAGATGAAGGCCCTGAAGGCGACCTGGGACAAGGCCGCCGCGGGCCCGAAGAAGGATGCCGCCGGCAAGGAATACAAGAACGCCGAGGCGGCGCTCGCCAAGAAGGACGAGAAGGCCTGCCACGCCGCGGTCAAGAAGGCCGAAGCGGCGTTGAAGTAACGGCGCTTTCGCCCCTCGGCTTCCACCCATGAAGCAAGGCCCTGTCCCGCGCGTCGGGCAGGGCCTTCACCTTTCGGCCGGCAGGATCATCCCTCCAGCGTCGGCATCGCGAAGGGGCGTTCGCGCTCGAAAGCGCGGCTCGCGCGCAGCACCAGCGCCTCGCCGTAGAGCGGTCCCACGAGCTGCAGCCCGATCGGCAGGCCGGATGCCGTCAGCCCGCAGGGCACCGTCGCCGCCGGCTGGCGCGTCAGGTTGAACGGATAGGTGAAGGGCGTCCATTCCATCCACCGCTTCATGCCCGAACCCGTCGGTACTTCCTGCCCGGCCGTGAAGGCGGGAATCGGCAGCGAGGGCGTCAGCAGCAGGTCGTAGCGCTGGTGGAACCTGTTCATCGCCATGCCCAGCTCCTCGCGCCGCTTCACCGCCGCCAGGTAGTCGAGCAGCGAGTAGGTGCCGCCGGTCTCGGCAATCTCGACCAGGCCCGGATCCATCATCGCGCGCTGCTCGGGCGTGTAGCGCTGGAGCAGATTCGCCGCGCCCGCGTACCAGTGGACCGAAAAATAGGCGAGGCTGTCCTTGAAGATCGACGTGCCGGCGCCCGGGTCGGCCAGTTCCACCTTCGCGCCCAGCTTCTGGAACAGCTTGGCGCCGGCAGCCACGCACGCGGCAATCTCCGGATCGACCTTGGCATGGCCGAGATCGGGGCTGTAGCCGATGCGCAGCCCTTTCACGCCCTTGTCGAGGCCCTTCGTGTAGTCCGCGCCGTCCGCCGGCAGGGCATACCAGTCGCGCCAGTCCGGCTGGGCCATCACCGTCAGCATCAGCGCCGAGTCGGCGACCGTGCGGGTCATCGGCCCGACATGCGAGACCGTGCCGAACGGGCTGGCGGGATAGCTAGGCACGCGCCCGAAGGTGGGCTTGATGCCGTAGACGCCGGTGAAGCCGCCGGGAATGCGGATCGAGCCGCCGCCGTCCGAACCGGTCATCAGCGGCCCCAGCCCCGCGGCCAGCGCAGCCGACGCGCCGCCGCTGCTGCCGCCCGCGGTCTTTTCCGGGTTCCACGGGTTGCGCGTCACGCCGGTCAGCGCGCAGTCGGTGATTCCCTTCCAACCGAATTCGGGCGTCGTCGTCTTGCCCAGGAAGACCGCGCCGGCTTCGCGCAGCCGCGCCACCGCCGGCGCGTCCTCGTCCCAGGGCTGGTTCGGATCGACCGTGCGGCTTCCGCGCAGGGTCGGCCAGCCCTTGGTCAGCATCAGGTCCTTGATGCCGAGCGGCACGCCGTCGAGCCGCCCGACCGGCCTGCCGGCGCGCCAGCGCCGCTCGGACGCCCTGGCCGCCTTCAAGGCCGCGTCGCGGTCCACCAGGCAATAGGCGTTGATCTTCGCGTTGAGCCGCTCGATGCGGTCCAGAATCGCGCGTGTCGCCTCGACCGGCGACAGGCTCTTGCGCCGATAGCGCGCCAGGAGCTCGACGGCCGACATCATTGCGATCGAATTGGTCATATGCCCTGCTGTTCCCCTGCTGGAAGGTCTCGAACGGCACAGTGGCACGCGTCGGCGCAGGGCGTCGAGGCCCGGCCGTTCGCCCCGGGCCGTTCATCCCCGGTTTAGCTGCGGTTCAGGGGGCATTCAGTGCCCCGGCCCTATCGTGCGCGGCGAATGGCGTTCCGGATTTGCCGGCGCCCCGGCCTTCGGCAGACGAGGGCCGGCGACGCGAAAGGGGATACCACTATGCTTACCCGCAAGACTGCCAGGTTCGCCGCCGCCTTTGCCCTGTCAACCGCGCTGGTCGTCACCGGCGCCAGCGCCAGCCGCGCGGGCGGCTTGGAGAAGCCGTTGCTGGGCGGCGCGCTGGGGGCGGCCGCGGGCGCCGGCGCGGGCTATGCCTTCGGCAAGGGCCAAGGTGCGGCCATCGGTGGCATCCTCGGCCTGGCGCTTGGCGCGGTGCTAGCCAGTCACCTCGACGCCAAGAAGCACGGGCCCGCGCAGGTCTATGATGGCTACATCCCGCCTTCGCCCACCTATGAACAGGCGCCGGTTTACCAGCCCGCGCCGGTATACCAGCCGCCGCCGGTCGCGTACGAGCCGCCGGTCTACCAGCCGCCTTCGCCCTATGGCGCGGCGTCCGCCCAGGGCTATTGCGAGCCCGTTTCGTCCGGCCAGGGCACGGCGTGCCTGCAGGCGGACGGCACGTGGCGGGTCTTCAACTGACGCCGAAGACCTCCCAGCCGGCCGGGGTTGCGGGCTCCAGGAGGGCCGCGCTCTCCGGCTGCCCGCAAACCGCAAGGTGGGCCCGGGGCGCACAAGACTTAACGGTTAGTTAAGCTTCAACTCCTAGGATTCCACCGAGACTGCCGCAAGTTGCGGCCCCCGAGGTCAGACGGTGCGACGGCATCGACGGTAGCTCCATGACAGAACCTTCGTTGCTCGGGAGAGACATGGCCGAAGACAGGAATGGCATGCCCCCCGCGGTCGAGTACCCGATCGACGATCGGCGCAAGACCCCGCGCGGCGGCCAGCGCCGAGCGCATCCCCGCTTTACCGTCGTCTGGACGGGCCGGATCGTCGCCCCGCCGCGCACGCTCGACTGCGTCATCCTCAACATCTCGGCCGCCGGCGCCAAGCTGCGCGTGTTCGAGACGCTGGACCTGCCGGTCCGCTTCACCCTGATCGTCGACAAGTTCGGCGACTTCCCGGCCGAACTGGTCTGGCGCGACGGCCGCAGCGCCGGGGTCAAGTTCATCGGCGACCCCTCGCGGATCGGCCAGACCTTCGCCTCGGTGCTGCCGGTTTCCCGCCTGTTCGGCGACGAGCGCTGATCGAAGTTATCCCCAGAAAAAAGAAGGGCCGCCCGGTTGTCCGGACGGCCCAAGGGAGAGGGAACTGGGAGGGGATAGAAACAACGCATCGCGTTGTTGGCCCTTCTTATAGGCCCACCCGCCCCGCCCGGCTGTGACCTTGCGCACCGCCCCGCTGTGACGATGCGCACCTCCTCTTCAAAAGAACGTCCGGATCCCCGCGACGATCGCGTAGTCGTCGTCGACCTCGTAGAGCAGCTGCCACTTGTCGAACGTGGTGCAGGGATGCGAGACGCCGAACGACACCATGTCGCCGACCTTCAGCGGCGAGGACGGGTCGATCGTCATATGGGTGTGCTGGTCGTTGAGGCCGGTGACGATGTTGTTGCCGGGAATGGCGACCGGCGCATTGTGCAGCCCGGGGCGGAACCACAGCTCGGGCACCGGGTTGTGGGCGTCGGTGCCGACGTCGCGCCGGCCCATGGTCAGCAGGCATTTGCCCGGCTCGGGCCTGGACTGCACGTAAGCCCAGACCTCGATCGCCGGCTTCAGCCCCAGGCCCAGCTTCTGCAACTCCGGCGTGCGCGCCAGCATGTCGGAGAAGGCGCCGGTATAGAGCTGCGAATCGTGGGACAGGTAGCAACCGCTGCGCGTGACGACTTGAGTCGGGCTTTTCAGAGCGGCCTTCGAGAAAGCGTCGGCCACCAGGTCGAAATAGGCGCTGCCGCCGGCCGACAGCAGCACCGGCCCCTCGGCGAACAGGCCTTCGGCCTCCGCGGCCCGCGCGATTTGGACCAGGAAATCGAGGAACGCGCGCACGCCCTCGACCGCGTCCTTGCCCGCGAGCAGCCCCTCGAAGCCCTCGACGCCGCGCAACGCCA
The DNA here is from genome assembly GCA_964393375.1 of uncultured Rhodospirillaceae bacterium. Taxonomy (GTDB): domain Bacteria; phylum Pseudomonadota; class Alphaproteobacteria; order JAEULC01; family JAEULC01; genus JAEULC01. Next base: position 1,778 of record CAYMTM010000201.1, on the reverse strand, counting down.
GGCAGGGCGAGGCCGCCTTGACCGCGCGCGCGACCTTTAGCGCCTGGTCCAGGCTGCGCGCGCCGGTGCGCCCGCCCGCCATGCCGCCTTCCAGCAGCACCTGCAGCGGCCGGCCGATACCAGCCGCGCGCGCGGCCCTGGCGAGCGCTTCGACGCCCTCGGTCGAATCGACGAGGCAATAGAAATCGAAGGACGGGTCGCGCCTGAGCTCGTCCAGCACGTAGCGCACCGCCTGGCGGCCGACGAGCTGGTTGGCCATGACGATGCGCTTGATGCCGTAGCGCCGCGCCACCTGGACCTGGTGGACCGTGGCGAGCGTGATCGCCCAGGCGCCGTCGTCGAGCTGCAGGTCGAAGAGTTGCGGGCTCATCGGCGTCTTGCCGTGCGGCGCGATCTTCGCGCCGGTGCGCGCCAGGAAGGCGCGCATCCACCGGCTGTTGTGCCGGAGCGCCGAGCGCTTGAGCACCGCCGCCGGCAGCGGCACGTCCTCGCGCAGCAGGTTCCACCCCATGGTGCCGATGTCGCCCAGCGCCATCGCCCCGATGCCGCCGGGGAAACCCTTGGTGCGCTCGTCCACCATGGTGGTGAGCAGCTCGCTCAGGTCGATCATCGCCCTTCTCCGATCCGTTCGCCGATCCACTTGCTCCAGCCGAGCAGCCGGTAGTCGTCGCCCACCGCGGCCATCGTCTGCACGCCCACCGGAAGGCCGTTCGCGCCCGTGAAGCCGGGCAGGGTCAGGGACGGCACGCCCAGGCCGGATTGCAGCCGGTTGAAGGTCGCCCCGCCGGTGCTGCCCAGGCCTTGCGGCGCCTCGCCCGGCGCACTGGCGCACAGGATCAGGTCGAAGCCCTGCATCAGGCCGGCGAAAGCGTCGCGGCAGCGACGGATCAGCGCCATGCCTTCCAGATAACGTTCGCGCGGCGTCGCCAGGCCGGCGTCCAGCTCCTCGCGCATGGTCCTGGACAGCTTGTCGGGGTGCCGCGTGCGCTCGAACGCGAAAATCTGCACCGCCTCGAACCGCAACGCCATGGAGTGCGTGTCGCTGAAGGCGTCGAACACCGCCGGCAGGACCACTTCCTCGACACGGGCACCGGCGCGCGCCACCTGGTCCGCGGCCGCCTGCAGGACGCGCTTCGTGTCGGCGCCCGCCGCGGGCCAGTCGGGACCGCGCAGCAGGCCGATGCGCGCCGGCTTCGTGGCCGTGACCGTGCGCCGCTCCGGCGCATCGCCGGACAAGACGGCCACCGCCAGCGCGCAGTCGTCGACCGACCGCGCAAGGAATCCCACCGTGTCGAAGCTGGTGGCCAGCGGCTTGACTCCGGTCGCGTTGATCGTGCCGTAGCTCGGCTTGTAGCCCACGACGCCGCAATAGGAAGCGGGCCTGATGATCGAGCCGCCGGTCTGGGTGCCGAAGGCGATCGGCACCATGAAGTCCGCCACCGCCGCCGCCGAGCCGCTGGACGACCCGCCCGGCGTGTGCGCGGGGTTGCGCGGGTTCGCGGTCGGCCCGGGATGGCGCATGGCGAACTCGGTCGTCACCGTCTTGCCCAGCATCACCGCGCCCGCCGCCCGTGCCAGCGCCACGCAGGCCGCGTCGTTGGGCGGGCGGTGGCCGCGGTAGATCGGCGAGCCGCACTCGGTCGGCATGTCGTGCGTGTCGATGATGTCCTTGACGCCGAACGGCAGGCCCGCGAGCGGCCCTTTGTCCGGCGAGCCGGCCAGCGCCCGCGCCTCGGCCAGCGCGCGGTCCGGATCGAGATGCGCGAACGCCCGCACCG
>CAYMTM010000200.1:0-8379 GCA_964393375.1 uncultured Rhodospirillaceae bacterium | reverse complement strand
CTACCGGCCGCAGTTCTACTTCCGGACGACGGACGTGACGGGGACGGTGAAGCTGCCGGAGGGTGTGGAGATGGTGATGCCGGGGGACAACGTGACGATGACGGTGGAGCTGATCGCGCCGATCGCGATGGACGAGGGCCTGCGCTTCGCCATCCGCGAGGGCGGCAAGACGGTCGGCGCCGGCGTCGTCTCCAAAATCATCGAGTAGCTGGATAGAGGGCCGGAAGCGGCGAGGGTCGAACCCATGGACAGCCAGAACATTCGCATACGCCTTAAGGCGTTCGATCATCGCGTGCTCGACCAGTCGACCAGCGAGATCGTCAACACGGCCAAGCGGACCGGCGCGCGCGTGCGCGGGCCGATCCCGCTGCCGACGCGGATCGAGCGGTTCACGGTGAACCGCTCGCCGCACATCGACAAGAAGTCGCGCGAGCAGTTCGAGATCCGCACCCACAAGCGGCTGCTCGACATCGTCGACCCGACGCCCCAGACCGTGGACGCGCTGATGAAGCTCGACCTGGCCGCCGGCGTCGACGTCGAGATCAAGCTCTAGCGAGGGAAGGACGCGCGCGATGCGTAGCGGTCTGTTGGCCCGCAAACTCGGCATGACCCGCGTGTTCGACGCCGAGGGGCAACACGTGCCGGTGACGGTGCTGGCGGTCGAGAACTGCCAGGTCGTCGCCGTGCGCACCGAGGAGAAGGACGGCTACAGCGCCCTGCAGCTGGGCGTGGGCACGGCCAAGGTCAAGAACGTGACCAAGCCAATGCGCGGCCATTTCGCCAAGGCGAAGGTCGAACCCAAGCGCAAACTGGCGGAGTTCCGCGTGTCGCCCGACCAGGCCGCCGAGCCGGGCGCGACCCTGCAGGCGTCCCACTTCACTGTCGGGCAGCTCGTCGACGTGACCGGGACGACGATCGGCAAGGGCTTCGCGGGCGTCATGAAGCGGCACCATTTCGGCGGCCTGCGCGCCTCGCACGGCGTGTCGATCTCCCACCGCTCGCACGGCTCGACCGGCCACCGCCAGGACCCCGGCAAGACCTTCGCCGGCAAGAAGATGGCCGGCCATCTGGGCGACAAGCGCCGCACGACGCTGAACCTCAAGGTGGTTTCGACCGACGCCGAGCGCGGCCTGATCATGATCAAAGGCGCAGTGCCGGGCGCGGAAGGCGGCTACGTGCTGGTGCGCGACGCGATCAAGAAGAAGAAGGCGACGACCGCAGCAGCGAAGCCGGCGGCGAAGGCCGCGCCGGCCGGGAAGAAGGAATAAGGGCGATGAAAGCCACGGTGAAGACCCTGGACAACGCCGAGGCCGGCACGGTCGAGCTCAGCGACGCCGTGTTCGGGGCCAAGGTCCGCGCGGACATCCTGTCGCGGCTGGTGCACTGGCAGCTTGCCAAGCGCCGCGCCGGCACGCACAAGACCAAGGGCATCAGCGACATCTCGGGCACGACGCGCAAGCCCTACAAGCAGAAGGGCACCGGACGCGCGCGCCAAGGCTCGCTGCGCTCGCCGCAGTTTCGCGGCGGCGCCCGCATCTTCGGGCCGGTCGTGCGCGACCACGGCTACGACCTGCCGAAGCAGGTGCGCAAGCTGGGGCTGGTCACGGCGCTTTCGTCCAAGCAGGCGGACGGCAAGCTGGTGGTGCTCGACGCGGCAAAGCTCGACGAGCCCAAGACCAAGGAACTGGCCAAGCGCCTTGACAAGCTGGGCTGGAACTCGGCGCTGGTGATCGACGGGCCGGAAATCGACGCGAACTTCGCGCGCGCCGCGCGCAACATCCCGGGCATCGACGTCCTGCCGCAGCAAGGCGCCAATGTCTACGACATCCTGCGCCGCGATGTGCTGGTCCTCACGCGCGCCGCGGTCGAGCACCTGGAGGCACGGCTGAAATGAGCAGGGCGCATATCGTAAAGCCCGGCAAGATCACGCTGAGCGACGAGCGGGCCTACGGCCTCATCCTGTCGCCGGTGATCACCGAGAAGGCGACCATGGGCTCGGCCCACAACCAGGTCACCTTCCGCGTGCCGCTGGACGCCACCAAGCCCGAGATCAAGGCGGCGGTGGAGAAGCTGTTCAAGGTCAAGGTGAAGGCGGTCAACACGCTGGTCACCAAGGGCAAGGTCAAGCGCTTTCGTGGCCGGCTCGGCCAGCGCAGCGACCGCAAGAAGGCCGTCGTGTCGTTGGCCGAGGGCCACACGATCGACGTGACGACGGGGATCTGACGCCATGGCGTTGAAGACACTGAAGCCGGTCACCAACGGTCTGCGCGGCACGGTGCGGGTCGACCGTTCCGAGCTGTGGAAGGGCCGCCCGGTCAAGTCGCTGACCGAGGGCAAGATCTCGACCGGCGGCCGCAACGCGCATGGCCACATCACCACGCGCCACAAGGGCGGCGGGCACAAGAAGCGCTACCGCCTGGTCGACTTCAAGCGCCGCAAGTTCGACATGGCGGCGACCGTCGAGCGCATCGAGTACGACCCCAACCGCTCGGCCTTCATCGCGCTGGTGAAGTACGACGACGGCGAGCGCAGCTACATCCTGGCCCCGCAGCGCCTGCGCGCCGGCGACAAGGTGGTGTCGGGTCCCAAGGCCGACATCAAGCCGGGCAACGCCATGCCGCTGAAGGCGATGCCCGTGGGCACGATCTGCCACAACGTCGAGCTCAAGATCGGCAAGGGCGGGCAGCTGGCGCGTGCGGCGGGCACCTACGTTCAGCTCGTCGGCCGCGACGGCGGATTCGCGCTCCTGCGCCTGTCCTCGGGCGAAATGCGCAGGGTGCGCGGCGAATGCCTGGCCACGGTCGGCGCGGTATCGAACCCGGACCGCATGAACGAGACGATCGGCAAGGCCGGCCGCCAGCGTTGGAAGGGCGTGCGCCCCACGGTGCGCGGCGTCGCCATGAACCCGATCGACCATCCGCATGGCGGCGGCGAGGGGCGCACCTCGGGCGGCCGCCACCCGGTCACGCCATGGGGCAAGGGCACCAAGGGCACGCGCACGCGCAACAACAAGCGGACCGACCGGATGATCCTCCGGCGCCGGTACGAGAAGTAGGAGGGCTGGCAACGTGGCTCGCTCAGTCTGGAAAGGCCCGTTCGTCGACGGCTTCCTGCTGAAGAAGGCGGAGAAGACCCGTGCGTCGGGGCGCAACGAGATCATCAAGACCTGGTCGCGTCGGTCGACGATCCTGCCGCAGTTCGTCGGCCTGACCTTCGGCGTCTACAACGGGCACAAGTTCCTGCCGGTGCTGGTGACCGAGAACATGATCGGCCACAAGTTCGGCGAGTTCTCGCCGACCCGCACCTTCCACGGCCACGCGGCCGACAAGAAGGCCAAGCGGGTCTAGCGGGTCCGATCGGGGAAAGTTGGGAACGACCATGGGCAAGAAGGCAAAGGAACGGGATCTGCCGGAGACGGACGCGCAGGCGGTCGCGCGGGCGATTCGCGTCAGCCCGCGCAAGCTGAACCTGGTGGCGGGCCTGATCCGCGGCAAGTCGGCCGAGAGCGCGCTGGCGGAGCTGGCGTTCTCGCGCCGCCGGATCGCCGGCGACGTGCGCAAGGTGCTGCAGGCGGCGATCGCCAACGCCGAGAACAACCACCAGCTCGACGTCGACCGGCTCTACGTCAAGGCCGCCTCGGTCGGCCGTACCGCGTCGATGCGCCGGTTCCACGCCCGCGGCCGCGGCCGGGTGGGCGGCATCGAGAAGCCGATCAGCAACCTGACGGTCGTCGTCAGCGAGCGCAAGGAACGCAAAGAGCGCGAGAGCGAGGAGAAGGCCTGACATGGGTCAGAAGGTCAATCCCGTCGGACTGCGGCTGGGCATCAACCGCACCTGGGACTCGCGCTGGTTCGCCAAGCGCGACTACTCCAACCTGCTGCACGACGATCTGAAACTGCGCGATTTCCTGGTCAAGCGCCTGCAGCAGGCGGGCGTCGCCCGCGTGGTGATCGAGCGTCCGGCCAAGCGCGCGCGCGTCACCATCCATACCGCGCGCCCCGGCGTCGTGATCGGCAAGAAGGGCGCCGACATCGAGAAGCTGCGCGCCGACCTCGCCAAGATGACGGGCGGGGAAGTGACGCTCAACATCGTCGAGATCCGCAAGCCCGAGATCGACGCCAAGCTGGTGGCCGAGACCATCGCCCAGCAGCTCGAGCGCCGCGTCGCCTTCCGCCGCGCCATGAAGCGCGCCGTGCAGTCGGCCATGCGCCTGGGCGCGCTCGGCATCCGCATCAACTGCGGCGGCCGCCTGGGCGGCGCCGAGATCGCGCGCGTCGAGTGGTACCGCGAGGGTCGCGTACCGCTGCACACGCTGCGCGCCGACGTCGATTTCGGTCGCGCCACGGCGCGCACGACCTACGGCACCTGCGGCGTCAAGGTGTGGGTGTTCAAAGGCGAGATCATGGCGCACGACCCCATGGCCCAGGACAAGCGGGCGATGGAACAGCAGGTCGCGCGCTGACGGCCGGGAACTGACGGGAACGAACCACCATGCTCGCGCCCAAGCGAACCAACTACCGCAAGGCCCATAAGGGCCGCATCCACGGCCATGCCAAGGGCGGCACGGACCTCAATTTCGGCTCCTACGGCCTGAAGGCGGTCGAGCCGGGCCGCGTGACGGCGCGTCAGATCGAGGCGGCGCGCCGCGCCATCACGCGGCATATGAAGCGCATCGGCAAACTGTGGATCCGCATCTTTCCGGACGTGCCCGTGTCGCGCAAGCCAGCCGAGGTCCGCATGGGCTCGGGCAAGGGCACGCCTGAATACTGGGTGTGCCGAGTCAAGCCCGGCCGGATCATGTTCGAGGTGGACGGCGTGCCGCCGACACTGGCGAAGGAGGCATTCGACCTCGCCTCGGCAAAGCTGCCGATCCGCTCGCGCGTCGTGAGCCGGCCGGATCAGGGGAACTGAAGCGATGAAAGCGAGCGACTTGCTGACCGACACGCCGGATCAGCTCAAGCAGAAGGTGGCCGACCTGCGCAAGGAGCAGTTCAACTTGCGGTTCCAGCGCGCCAGCGGCCAGCTCGAGAAGACCGATCGCGTGCGCGCCGTCCGGCGCGATATCGCGCGGATCAAGACCGTTCTCGGCGCCAAGACCGCGGCCGCGAAGGCCGGCGGCAAGACGTCCTAACCGGAGTCCTGGAGCGATGCCAAGACGAGTGCTGCAAGGGGTCGTGGTCAGCGGCAAGAATGCGAAGACCGTCGTGGTCCGCGTCGAGCGCCGCGTGATGCACCCGGTCTACAAGAAGTTCGTGACGCACGCGAAGAAGTATCACGCCCACGACGAGCAGGGTCGCTTCAAGGAAGGCGACAGCGTGCGCATCCGCGAGTGCCGTCCGATCTCGAAGCTCAAGCGCTGGGAAGTGTTGGTCGACGAGGCCGCCGGCGCGACGAAAGCCTGAGGCCGGGAGTTCCGACGCCATGATCCAGGTCGAAACCAACCTCGAAGTCGCCGACAACTCCGGCGCCCGCCGCGTTCAGTGCATCAAGGTGCTGGGCGGATCGAGGCGCCGCAACGCCTCGATCGGCGACGTGATCGTGGTGTCGGTGAAGGACGCCATTCCGCGCGGTCGCGTGAAGAAGGGCGACGTGCACCAGGCGGTGATCGTGCGCACGGCGCGCGAAATCCACCGCACCGACGGCTCGTCGATCCGCTTCGACCGCAACGCCGCAGTCCTGATCAACAGGCAGGGCGAGCCGATCGGCACGCGCATCTTCGGGCCGGTGACGCGCGAACTCCGGGCTAAGAAGTTCATGAAGATCGTGTCCCTGGCGCCCGAGGTTCTTTGAGGGGGCTGATGATGGCGACGAAGCTGAAGATCAAGAAGGGCGACAAGGTGATCGTGATCACCGGGCGCGACCGCGGCCGCACCGGCGAAGTGCTGCGCGTCGAGCCGGCGCAGCAGCGCGTGCTGGTGCAGGGCGTGAACATGATCAAGCGCCATACCCGGCCGCGGCCGGGCGAGACTGGCGGCATCGTCGAGAAGGAGGCGCTGATCCACGTCTCCAACGTCGCCCATGTCGATCCCAAGGACGGCAAGCCGACGCGCGTCGGCTACAAGGTGCTGGAAGGCGACCGCAAGGTCCGCTTCGCCAAGCGGTCCGGCGAAGTCATCGACCGCTGACGGACGCGCGAAGGAGTTCGAACCCATGGCGACACGCCTGCGCAAGCATTACGACGAGGTCATCCGCGCGCGCCTGATGAAGGAGTTCAACTACACGAACCCCATGCAGGTGCCGCGGCTGGACAAGATCGTCATCAACATGGGCGTCGGGGAAACCACTGCCGACACCAAGAAGATCGACGCCGCGGTCAACGACCTGACGGCGATCGCCGGCCAGAAGCCGGTCATCACCCGCGCCAAGAAGTCGATCGCCGGCTTCAAGGTCCGCCAGGGCATGCCGCTGGGCTGCAAGGTCACCTTGCGCCGCGACCGGATGTACGAATTCCTCGACCGGCTCATCACCATCGCGCTGCCGCGCGTGCGCGACTTCCGCGGGCTGTCGGGCAAGAGCTTCGACGGGCGCGGCAATTACGCGCTGGGGATCAAGGAGCAGTTGATCTTCCCCGAGATCAACTACGACAAGGTCGACGAGGTGCGCGGCATGGACATCATCATCTGCACCACGGCGAAAACCGACGCGGAGGGCAAGGCGCTCTTGAAGAGCTTCGACATGCCCTTCGTCAACTGACCGCAAGCCCAACGGAGGCTTTGGACAGACATGGCAAAGACGAGTTCGATCCAGCGCAACAGGAAGCGTCGCCGGTTGGTCAAGCGGTTCGCGGCCAAGCGCGCGGCGCTGAAGGCGACGATCATGAACCAGGCGCTGACCATGGAAGAGCGCTTCGCGGCGCAGATCAAGCTGTCCGAGCTGCCGCGCAACAGTTCGGCCGTTCGCATCCACAATCGGTGCGAGCTGAGCGGGCGGCCGCGCGGCTTCTATCGCAAGTTCAAGCTGTCGCGCATCGCGCTCCGCGACCTGGCCTCGCAGGGCCAGATCCCGGGCATGGTCAAGGCAAGCTGGTAAGCCGGAGAACGAGAACATGGCTCTGAGCGATCCTCTGGGCGATCTGCTGGCCCGCATCCGCAACGCGCAGCGGCAGGGAATACCGACCCTGACCTCGCCGGCGTCGCGTCTGCGCGCGAATGTGCTGGAAGTGCTGAAGCGCGAAGGCTACATCCGCGACTATGCGCTGACCGACGTGCGCCCCGGCGTCCGCGAACTGCGCATCGAGCTCAAGTATCACGAGGGCGCGCCGGTCATCCGCCGCATCGCGCGCGTGTCGAAGCCGGGCCGGCGCGTCTACTCGCGTATCGCCGACCTGCAGCGCGTCTACAACGGCCTCGGCATTTCGATCCTGTCGACCCCGCGCGGCGTCATGTCGGACAACGAGGCACGCGCCGCCAATGTCGGCGGCGAAGTCCTGTGCCAGGTGTTCTGATCGGCGGCCGGGCCAAGGGAGCTGGGACGGAGAAGCATCCATGTCGCGAGTAGGGAAACTGGCGGTGACGGTGCCCAAGGGCGTGACGGTCGACGTCGCCGGGCAGCACGTGAAGGCCAAAGGCAAGCTGGGCGAGCTGAGTCTGGTCGTCGACAACGACATCGAGGCGAAGCTGGAAGGCGGCGCGGTCAAGTTCACGCCGCGCGTGGACACCAAGCGCGCGCGCACGGTCTGGGGCACGACGCGCAGCCTGGTCAACAGCATGGTCAAGGGCGTCGCCGAGGGCTTCACCATCAATCTCGAGATCAACGGCGTCGGCTATCGCGCCGCGGTCCAGGGCAAGGTGCTGCAATTGACCCTCGGCTTCAGCCACGAGATCAAGTACCCGATCCCGGACGGGATCACGATGAAGTGCGAAAAGCCGACATCGATCTCGATCACCGGCGCCGACAAGCAGAAGGTCGGCCAAGTGGCGGCCGAGATCCGCAGCATGCGGCCGCCGGAGCCTTACAAGGGCAAGGGCATCAAGTACGACTACGAGGTCATCCGCCGCAAGGAAGGCAAGCGGAAGTAAAGGACCGGAAGAGAAGGACCAGCGACCATGGCACGCGGGGAAGACAATTTCGACCGGCGCAAGCGGCGCCTGCGAACCAAATTGAGGCGCTTGGCCAACCGTCCGCGGCTGTCGGTGCACCGCTCGGACCGGCACATCTACGCCCAGGTGATCGACGACACGGCCGGGCGCACGCTGGCGGCCGCCTCGTCGCTCGACAAGGACTTGCGCGCGAACCTCAAGACCGGCGCCGACATCGCCGCGGCCAAGGAAGTCGGCAGGCTGGTGGCGCAGCGCGCGATCGCCGCAGGCGTGAAAACCGTGGTGTTCGACCGCGGCGGCTACATGTTTCACGGCCGGGTCAAGGCCCTGGCCGACGCCG
>CAYMTM010000199.1:0-8421 GCA_964393375.1 uncultured Rhodospirillaceae bacterium | reverse complement strand
CAGCAGGGCGCCGGCCTTGTGCGCGGCGTGGGCCGCGGCTTGGATGTCGGTCACGGTCCAGGTCGGGTTTGCGGGCGTTTCGATCCACACCAGCCGCGTCTTGCCGGGCCGAAGCGCGGCGGCGATGGCCTTGTCGTCGCCCGTGGGCACGAAGCTCGCCTCGATGCCCCAGGGCTGCGCCCATTCGCGCACCCATTTCGGCAGGTTGAAGTAGATGCTTTCCTGCACCACGACGTGATCGCCGGGCTTCAGCGCCTGGAACACGGCGGTGGTCGCGGCCATGCCCGAGGCGAAGAGCGCCGCCGCCGCACCGTCCTCCAGCTTCGCCAGCAGCGCCTCGGGCTGGTCGTAGGCAGCCGACTCCGCGCGCAGATAGCCGTGGGCCGTCAGCAACTTGTAGTCCTCGCCGCGGGCATAAGTGGTGGAGGGGTGCACCGGCGGCGATACCGCCCCGCTGGCCGGGTCGATCCAGCCCAGCGCCCGCGCGGCCAGCGTTTCGGGCCGGCTCTTCGGCTCGTTGCCGTGATCGTGGCTCATCGCCGCCGATGGTTAAAGACGGCGGCGGCGAAGGTCAAAGGGATTCGGGCAGGGGCGAAGTTGCGCTCAGGGCTGGACCTTCCAGCTGCCGTCGGGCTGCTTGCAGATCGTGCCCTTCACTTCCTGCGGCTTGCCGTCGACCATGAAGCTGTCGGTGAAGTTGCGGCACTCGATGCGCATGGCGACCGGCGGCTTGGCCGCGGGCGGTGTGGAGAGCGCCTCCGTCGGCGCGGCGCCGATCGGCGCGAGGCCCAAGGTGCCCAGCACCGCGCCAGCCAGCCCGCCGACCATCGTGCCCTGGCCGTCGTGATAGAAGGGCAGGTTGCTGAAGGCCGCGCCCAGATAGGCCCCGGCATCCGCGCCAACCGCGGCACCGCCGAGCGAGGGGTCCTGGGCGCGGGCCGGTCCTCCCGTAAGCGCTGCTAGGGCCAACCAGAGGCACGCGCGACCATATCGCAGCATCAATTTTTCCTGCCTGGGTTTGCCTACGGCGCGATCCTAGCACCACAAGGCGGTCGGCAGGCAATACGGCACCGGCCCCAAACGGGGTCACGGCACCGCCATCCGCTTCGCGATGGCGGCTGCGAGCTGGGCGTTTGCGTCGTAGTTGAAGTGGCAGCAATTGTCGAAGAACAAGCTGCTCGGCCTGCCGTCGAAAAAACGGCTGGCGTCGAAGAAATCGACCCCGGCGGCCCGCAGGCGGTCGGCCTGCTGCCGGTAGCCCGCATATACAAGCGGTATTAGCTCGGCCACGGGCGGCTCTTCGAGCCCGAGAACGCGCTTTCGCTCATCGGCCGAACCTCCAAAGTCGATGTCGGTGACGTACTGGTTCGGCTGGAGGACATGCAGGTACGAAATGCCGAAACGATCGGACATGCCCTTCATGGCGATCGACGCATCGCGCCAGGAATCGACGATGCGGGAAGCGCCAATCGTCTCGAACGAGCCTGGCGGCGCCGACGGCAACGGCATGCTGTAATCGAACGTCTCCAACTTGCCGGCCGCCGCCTGCTCCAGTTTCACCAGTCGACCCTTCCAGACTTTCGACAGGATTCCGGACACAAACCAGACCGCGGCGCTGCGTGTGCTTGCCTCGCGTTCGGACCACCGGCGCACGGCAAGCGCGGCGCGGCGGTGCTCCGCCTCGCCGACAGGCACGCCCACCTCGGCGAGATCCACGTTCTGGATTCCGAAAATGAACCGCGCGAACGGCATCTCCGGCGCGGCCCGGTGTCTGACAAAGTTGTACCAGCCAATGAATGCCTCGTTAAACCCGTCGAGATTGACGATGTAGTCGAACCGCTGCCCGAGGGCGAGGAAATAGGCCAAGGCGGCGGCCTGCTGCGGTTGCTTGGCACCCCCATTGGCGAAGTCCAGCAGGACCAGGCGCCGGCCGCGCAGCACCCCCGTTCGTTCCAGCACATCGGCCATAGCATGTTGAGCAACCAAGGAGAACTGCAGGGCCACCGAACCGCCGAATACGCCCACGACGAACTCGTCATCGCGCTTCTGGTAGGGATACTCGACGTGCGACAGAAAGCCGTGGCTGTTGAAGGCGATCGTCGGATAGTCTTCGGCGACAAAACGTTCGCCGAACTGCCGGAGCATGTCGTTGTAATCGGTCACGTCGGCGATCCGCATGCCCGGTCGACCGGCATACCCGTAGTAGGGGTGCAGGCGCAGGCGCTTGTCGCCTTGGGCGCGAAGATCGTGTTTTGGATGCGCCGGCGCGCCGCGGACCCAGATTAAGCCGCCCCTCTCGATGGCATAGAGCGCCGCCGCGCCGAGTTCCACCAAAGCGAAGCCGGCCAGTAGACCAGCGGCAATGGCTACCGCCCTCGTGAGGCCGGGACGACGCAGCGAAGATCGCATGGTGGCGAGGGCGCGCGCTCCTAGTCCAACTCGAACGCGTTCTTGTAGTCGAGCTTAAGGCTCGGGTCCTGCGCCTCCTTGTCGAGCACGCAGTTGCCCACGACCAGCATCTCGATCTCCGAGCCCATGAAACAGCGGAACGCGTCCTCGGGCGTACACACGATCGGCTCGCCACGCACGTTGAAGGACGTGTTGACGATGACCGGGCAGCCGGTGCGCGCCTTGAAGGCGCTGATCAGCGCGTGATAGCGCGGATTGGTTTCGGCATGCACCGTCTGGATGCGTGCCGAATAATCGACATGCGTGACCGCCGGAATCTCCGAGCGCGGCACGTTCAGCTTGTCGATCCCGAACAGCTTCTGCTCCTCCGCGGTCATCTGGCGGCGCCGGCGTTTCACCACGTCGGCCACCAGCAGCATATAGGGGCTGTCGCCGTCCAGCTCGAACCAGTCCGCCACGTCCTCGCGCAGGACCGAGGGCGCGAAGGGGCGGAAACTCTCGCGGTACTTGACCTTGAGGTTCAGCATCTTCTGCATCGTAGGCGAGCGCGCATCGCCCAGGATCGACCGCCCGCCCAGCGCGCGCGGCCCGAACTCCATGCGGCCCTGGAACCAGCCGATCGCCTTGCCTTCGGCCAGCGCCGCGGCCGTGCCGTCGATGACCGTCTTGTCGTCGACGACCTTGAAGCGGGCGCCGACCTTCGCCAGCCGCGCCTCGATGTCCTTCTGGTCGTATTCCGGGCCCAGGAAGCTGCCCTGCATGTTGTCGATCGCGCCGTTGATGCGGCGCGGCTGGCCCTTGTAGAGGTGGTAGGCGCCCAGCGCCGCGCCGAGCGCGCCGCCGGCATCGCCGGCCGCGGGCTGTACCCAGATGCGCTCGAACGCGCCGTCGCGCAGCACCTTGCCGTTGGCGACGCAGTTGAGCGCCACGCCGCCGGCCAGGCATAGGTTCTTCACCCCGGCCTCGCGCGCCAGGCTGCGCGTCAGGCGCAGGACGATCTCCTCGGTGACCGCCTGGATCGAGGCGGCAAGGTCCATGTGGTGCTGGGTCAAAAGCTGGTCGGGCTTGCGCGCGGGGCCGCCGAACAGCGCATCGAACTTGTCGTTCGTCATGCGCAGCCCGGTGCAGTAGTCGAAATAGTCGAGGTTCAGGCGGAACGTGCCGTCCTCCTTCACGTCGACGATCTTGTCCATGATCGTCTGCTTGAAGCGCGGCTCACCATAGGGGGCCAGGCCCATCACCTTGTATTCGCCGGAATTCACCTTGAAGCCGGTGTAGTAGGTGAAGGCGGAGTAGAGCAGGCCGATCGAGTGCGGGAAGTGGATCTCGCGCCGCATCTCCAGCGCATTGCCGCTGCCGAAGCCCACCGAGGTGGTAGCCCATTCGCCCACGCCGTCCATGGTCAGCACCACCGCTTCCTTGAACGGCGAGGGGAAGAAGGCCGAGGCGGCGTGCGACTGGTGGTGCTCGGAAAACAGCAGCTTGTTCTCCCAGTCGAAGTCCGGGAACTCCTTGCGCAATTCGTCCCGCAACAGCGATTTCTGGAACAGCTTCTCGCGCAGCCAGACCGGGATCGCCTTGGAGAAGCTGGCAAAGCCGCGCGGCGCGAAGGCCAGGTAAGTCTCCATCAGCCGTTCGAACTTGAGGAACGGCTTGTCGTAGAAGGCGACGAAGTCGACCTGGTCGGGCCCGACGCCGCCCTGCGTCAGGCAGAAGGCGACGGCGTGGGCAGGGAAGTTCGAATCGTGCTTCTTGCGGGTGAAGCGTTCTTCCTGGGCGGCTGCGACGATCCGGCCGTCCTCCACGAGCGCGGCGGCGCTGTCGTGGTAGTAGGCGGAGATGCCGAGGATGCGCACGCCCCGCCGCCGCTCAGAAGATCGTGTAGATGAAGGGCGCCACGGCGCTGCCCTTGGTCAGCACGACCAGGCCGCCGAACACCGCCATCATGATCATGATCGGCAGCAGCCAGAATTTCTTGCGCACCCGCATGAACTGCCAAAGTTCGCTAACGAAGGACATCGATACCTCTATCCGTCAGAACTGGTTCTTCATCGTGTCGGGCGCCGGCCCGGGCGGTTTGCGTTCGATCCAATAGCTCTTGGCGCCGGCCTCGCGTTTCAGGCGCAGGATATCCTTGCCCGTGGCCCGCATGATCAGGCCGATCGGCGTCACCACCGCATAGAACAGCAGCCCCATGACCAGCGGCGTCACCACCTTGTGCAGCAGCAGCCCCAGCTTCAGCCACAGGCGGTTGAGCGGGGCGAGCAGGCCGGGCGCTGCCATCGCCGCTGCGCCGAACCCGGCGGCCAGCGCCAGCCAGACATAGCCCATATCGGTCCAGCCGCGCCACAGCTTGAGCAGCGCCAGGACCGTGAAAACGCCTGCGAAAACAAAGCCGAAGGCCCGATCCGAGCTGCCGACGACTTCCTCGTGGCGTTCGATCCGTTCGTGCGTGGACACCAGGGACAAGACCTTGCGTTGGCTTGGGGATGGGCCGGCCGGGCAAGGCCGACCGAGATCGGCGCCTTCATAGCGCGGAGGGGGCCGTGGGGCAACCTCTCAGGCGCGCTTTCCCAGAGTTCGACGGCCGGTGATTCACGTGCGGTCGATGCGACCGTCCGCAAGGGATTCGAAGAAGTCGAGGTCTTGTCCCTGACTGGCGCGTGCTCCGTTTTGAGCGATCGCCGTTACGCGCGATGCGGCGGAGACTCTGAAAGGCGGGTCGAAACGGCCGGCAGGGATTTCAGCCACAGTACGGTTGACGGCGCAGAATGCGGAATCCGGTTACGGTGCATTACGGTGCATCATCAAAGCGGGGCTGGTGCCAGCACGAACGATATTGGTAGATTGGCGCCGGTTCCTCGACCGCCCAATTGCGGATTTCCTGTTCGCGAGATCGTCATGGTCGCCCGGAATAGCGATCGGTGTGAAAAGGCGACTGCTTGGTCTACCTTTCCGGCAGCACCATTTCCGGGCATGGCAATGGTGGGAAACGGCGTTGCGGTAGTGAACGATCCTGATTGCTCGCCGCATTGTTTGTCTCGCATGCAGTGGGAAGCGGTTCTGCATCCGTACTGGCATGCGAAGCGCGGGGCATGCGCGATATCAGGGGCAGGCATCTGCCGAGACTAGGGGCAATGGTTACAGCTACGAAGCTCAAGCAAATGGCGCTGTCGGTGGCGGTGCTCCTGGTCGCGACGGCCCTTTGCCTCGTCGGCGCGGAGCTGGCTTGGCGCTGGCTCAAGGGCGTTCCGCTGGGATCGCGCGACAATCTGATACAGCAAGCGCTCGACTTGGTGCGTGCGAACACCGGCGTCATGGTGCATGACCCGGTGCTGGGCTGGCGGTTGAAGGACGACGTGCTGGTCGTGCAGGGCGGGTTCACTACGGGCCGCCTGGGCGTGCGTATGAACCAGACGGAAATCCGCCCGCTTCGCCGCGGTGGAATCCTCGCGGTCGGCGACAGCTTCACCGCCGGCTCGGGCGTTCGCGACGAAGAGGCATGGCCCGCGCGCTTGGAACTGCTGGTCGGCGAGCCCGTCACGAATGGCGCTGCCGGTGCCTATGGGGTCGATCAGATGGTCCTCCGCGCCGAGCAGCTCTTGCCGGAGATCGAACCCAAGACCCTGATCGTGGGTATTCTGGGCCAGGACAGCCTGCGCAACAATTTCTCGGTCTATGGCGGGGGCTATAAGCCCTATTTCGTCGTCGAGGCCGGCAAGGCCGTCCTGAAGGGCGTGCCGGTGCCGCTGGTGGACGCCGCGCCGCTCGAGCTCGATCCGGTCCGTGGAATTCTCGGCCACTCCTACATGGTCGATGCCGGGATCAAAGCGCTCGGGTTGCAGCAATGGTGGATCGACAATCACCTGCGCTACAAGAAGGTCCATGCCGACAGGATCGGCGTCGATATCTCTTGCCTTCTGATGGACCGGCTCGGCCAGCTGAAGCAGGCGAGGGGCCTGCGCGTGATCGTGCTGATGATGTACGGCGCGGCCGAGATCGAGGCCAAGCCCGCGCCCTGGTTCGGTCCTCCTGTCGTCGCCTGCGCCAAGCAGCGCGGGCTGGAGGCGATCGACAGCTACGATGCGGTGCGCGCGGTACTGGAGCGTGACCGCAGGGCCTTCGTCGAGCTTTGGCTCGACGAAGGCGGTCAACTCGGCCATCTGTCGCCCAAGGGCAACCAGTTCATGGCCGACCTCCTGGCCCGCACCTTCTTCGCGCGCTGAGAGCCATGCGCATCCGCCTTGAAATAATCTTTTTGAATCAACTAATTAGATCGAAACTGTCGGCCTCATCTGAGGCCGATGCTTGCATCTCGTTAACCAATTTCGCCTAGGCTGGCGGCCGGGGCAATTCCGGCGGACGGACGGCGGCTGAAGGCCGATGGCGATTCTGGACGAATACCTAATCGGGCCTGCGGCGACCGTCACCGAGGCGCTGGCCACGATCAACCGGTCCGAAGGCAAGATCGCGCTGGTCGTAGACGGCGACCGGCGCCTGATGGGCGTGGTTACGGATGGCGATTTCCGCCGCGGGCTCTTGCGTGGCGTTGGCCTCGACCGGCCGGTCACGGAGGTGATGAACCCAAAGCCCGTGGTCGCCCGCCAGGACGAGGATAGAAACCGCCTGCTGGCGCTGATGCGTCGCGAGCAATACCGTCAGATCCCGCTGGTGGACGCCACCGGCCGCGTGGTCGGGCTCGAGACGCTGCTCGAGATGCTGCAGATCGCCGAGCGCGAGAATTGGGTCGTGCTGTTGGCCGGCGGCAAGGGCGTGCGCCTGAAGCCGCTCACCCATGCCGTGCCCAAGCCGATGCTGCAGGTCGGCTCGAAGCCGCTGCTGGAGACCGCTCTGGACAATCTCGCGGAGCAGGGCTTCAGAAAATTCTTCTTCGCCGTCAACTACATGGCCGATTCGATCCGCGAGCATTTCGGCGACGGGTCGCGCCATCACGTGCAGATCGAATACCTGGTGGAGCAGGAGCCGCTCGGCACGGCCGGCGCGCTGACCCTGCTGCCCGAAAAGCCGAAAGCGCCCGTCATCGTGATGAACGGCGACATCCTGACGAAGGTCGATTTCCGCGCGCTGCTGGACTTCCACAACCGCAACCGCGCGCTGGCAACGATGTGCGTGCGCGAGTTCCAGTTCCAGGTGCCGTTCGGCGTCGTATCGGTCGACCAGCACCGTATCGTCGATATCCGCGAGAAGCCCGAGGAGCGGTTCCTGGTCAACGCAGGCATCTACGCGCTGGAACCCGAGGCGGTGGGGATGATCCCGCGCGGACGGCCCTACGACATGCCGCGCCTGTTCGACGCCTTGCTGTTGCAGCGCAAGGAGGCGATCGTCTTCCCGCTGAAGGAATACTGGCTGGATATCGGTCGTCTGGACGACTTCATCCGCGCCAACGACGAGTTCGAGCGCGAATTCCCCGGGACCGCCCGTGATCGCTGACAAGCGCGTGGTCGCGGTGGTCCCCGCGCGCGCCGGCTCCAAGTCGGTGCCGGACAAGAACATCCGCAAGCTCGGGGGCAAGCCGCTGATCGCATGGTCGATCGAGGTTGCCCTGGCGGTGCCCGCGATCGACCGTGTGATCGTCTCAACCGACGGCGCGGAGATCGCCCGCGTCGCGCGCCAATACGGCGCCGAGGCCTACGACCGCCCGGCGGCGCTCGCGACCGACGAAGCGCAGGTAACTGACGCGCTGCGCGATCTGATCGCGACTCTCCGACAAGAGGGCGAGCACGCCGCGATCATGGTGCTGCTCGAGCCTACCTCGCCGTTGCGCCTGCCGGCCGATGTCTCCGCCTGTCTTGAACTGATGAAGGCGCGCGGCCTGGACAGCGTGGCGACGTTCAAGGAGGCCGACCTCAACCCGCACCGCGCCTGGCGCCTGGTGGACGGCCGGCCCGAGACGTTCATCCCGGGCGCCGATCCCTGGCAGCGCCGCCAGGCCCTGCCGCCCGCCCACCAGCTCAACGGCGCGGTCTATGCGTTCTCGATATCCGGCCTGAT
>CAYMTM010000198.1:0-8429 GCA_964393375.1 uncultured Rhodospirillaceae bacterium | reverse complement strand
GGTCTCGAAGCAGCCGCCCTGGTCGATCGCCACGTCCACCAGCACCGAGCCGGGGCGCATGTGCTTCAGCATGGCGCGGGTCACGAGCCGCGGCGCGGCGGCGCCCGGCACCAGCACGGCGCCGATCACCAGGTCCGAGGCCACCACCAGTTCCTCGATCGCGTCGACCGTGGAGTAGCGGGTATTGATCTTGGCGCCGAACTGCAGGTCGAGTTCGTACAGCCGGTGCAGCGACTTGTCCACGACCGTTACCGAGGCTTCCAGGCCCATCGCCATGCGCGCGGCGTTGGTGCCGACCACGCCGCCGCCGAGGATCGTCACCTTGGCCGCGGGGACGCCCGGCACCCCGCCCAGGAGCACGCCCGAGCCGCCCTGGGCCTTCTCCAGGCAGTGCGCGCCGACCTGAACCGCCATGCGGCCGGCGACTTCGCTCATCGGCGCCAGCAGCGGCAGGCCCCCGCGCTGGTCGGTCACGGTCTCGTAGGCGATCCCGATACTGCCGGACTTCACCAGGCCCTGCGCCTGCTCCTTGTCGGCGGCGAGATGCAGGTAGGTGAACAGCACCTGGCCCTTGCGCAGCATCTTGCATTCCTGCGGCTGCGGCTCCTTGACCTTCACGACCATGTCGGCCTTGGCGAAAACCTCGGCCGCGCTTCCGGCGATCCTGGCGCCCGCCTTCTTGTAGGCTGCGTCGTCGATCCCGATGCCCGCCCCGGCGCCGGTTTCCACCAGCACGCCATGCCCGTGATGCACCAGCTCGCGCACGCTGGCCGGCACCAGGCCGACGCGGTTCTCCTGCTTCTTGATTTCCCTCGGAACGCCGATGAGCATGGGACCCCCTGTGGCTCGGACCTCTTGGCGGCGCGGAAGATGGACCGGCGCCCCGCCGGGGTCAATCAGGCGGGCATGGTATCCAGCGGATACATCGGGCGCCGCAGCTTCTTGAAATCGAGGATGGAGTAGTCGGACGTCGTGACACCCTGACCGGCCAGGTCGACTACCGCCTTGGCGACCGGCTTGAAGCCGGCGCGCCAATGCACGCGGCTTTTCAACAGGACGAAGCGCTTTTCGGTCGGCTCGACGCCGACGCTGCGCAGGCAGCCCAGATCCCAGGGCTCGTGATTGCGCTCGGTCACGACAATCTCGGCCGTGCCGGTATCCAATACGGCCGTCAGCCCCATCGCCGCGCGCACGCCGGTATACATCGGCCCACGGATGACGAACTCGCCGTCGGTGATCGCGCGCACGGTGCCTTCGACCTTGAGCGGCCTGCCCTTGACCCCGATCGCGGGCATGTCGCGCTTCCCGCCCAAGTCGATCGCGACGCGACGGCCAACACCCGCCTTGACCAGCGCCGCCACCGCCTGGGGATCGGCGACCGAGAAGATCGCCACGTCCTGCAGGCCCGCGCGCAGCACGGCCGCGATCACCGTCATGTCGTCCTGGGTACCGCCCGAGCCGCAATTGTCGCAGTGGTCGAGCATCACCACCGGGCCCTTGCCCGGCTTGGCCGCCTCGGCCACCGCGCGCTTCAGCGCTTCGGCGAGCGGCTCGCCGCGATACACGAAGCCCTCGCGGTTCGCCCAGGCCAAGTCAAGCAGGCGGTCGCGCGCCGCCTCGGCCGCCGCCGCGTCGCCGTCGGCGACGGTCACGGCACTCAAGCCCGCGTCGTGGATGTCGGCGTGCGGGAAACCGGCAAACACGGTCGCCGCCAGCACCTTGTGCGACTCCAGGCGCCTCGCCTCGGCGATCAACGTGCGCATCGGCTCGTCCTCGGTCGCCTGGCGCATGATGTGCGGGATCATCGGCCGGTTGCCCCAGCGCATCACCGGCCGGCACTTGCCGGCCAGCATGTCGAGCACGATGCGGCCGGCCTGCTCGCCGGTCTCGCGCATGTCGACATGGGGGTAGGTCTTGTAGCCGACGATGGCGGTGCTGTTGGTCACCATCTGCTCGGTCAGGTTAGTGTGGAAGTCGAGCGCGACGGCGATCGGGATACCGGGCCTGAGGGCGCGAATCCGCCGCAGCAGCTCGCCCTCCCCGTCGTCGAACCGCTCGCCGACCATGGCGCCGTGCAGGTCGAGCAGGACCGCCACGCAGCCCCGGTCGACCGCCTCGAGGATCGCGTTGGCGAGGGTCTCGAACGCCTGGGCGTCGACCTTGCCGCTGGGCCAGGCCTCGGCCGCGACCGGCACGCTGATCTCGGCGCCCAGCGCCTCGGCCTGGGCGATGTAGCCGCCCAGCGGCGTGTTGGTCCCCCGGTAGGCGTCGTAGGCGGCATTGCCGAAGGTTGGATTGAAGCGCTCAAGCGGCGTCGGAACCGGCGAGAAGGTATTGGTTTCGTGCTTGAACATGGCCGCGACGAGACGCACGCACTGACTCCCGTTCAGGGTGATTTGGCTTCGAGCCTAACAGGAAACGGGCCGGGATTTAACGCCGGGCAGGCGCGGCTAGGCCAACGGCGCTGTGCGCATCGAACCGGGGATCGTTAGGCCCATCGCGCGCAGAACGGTCGGCGCCACGGCGGTCTGCTGCGCCTCCTCTGTCACGATGCCGGCGGGAACGGCGTCGCCGACGTAGTAGAACGGCACCAGGCAGTGGATGTCGAGCGAACCGCCGTGGTTTCCGTTCTCGTCCATACCGTGGTCTGAGGTCACCATCACCTCGCAGCCCTGGGCCCGCCAGCGCGGCACATGCAGCGCCAGCAGGTTGTCGATCTGCAGCGCGACCTTCTCGTATTCCTTCGACCGGCCGCCATAGCGGTGGCCGATCGTATCGGCGCCCATCGGGTGCACCAGCATGAAGTCGGGCCGGAACCGCGCGCTGAGCACCGCCGCGCGGCCGAACAGCTCGGAATCCGGGAAATCGGCATGCTGGTAGAAGCGTCCGTGCTGGATGGCCCGCTCGCGGTCGTCGCGCTCGAGGTCCTCGACCGCGTCGAACGGCGCCCGGTTGTAAAGCTCGGAGAACCAATAGTAGGACGCGGCCGCCGTGGTGCGCCCGCCGGCGCGCGCGACCGAGAAGACGCTCGGCTGGCTCGACAGGCGGACCGTGTCGTTGCTGGTGATCCCATGCTCGTGCGGCGCCACACCGGTATGGACCGTTTCGTAGAGCGGCCGCGACAGGCTGGGCAGCGCGGTGCGCATGCGCCATCGCCTGGCCGCGCCGGCGGCCACTAGGCCTTCCATGTAACCCAGGCGCTGGACGGCCGTTTCGTATCCCAGGCCATCAATTAGGACCAAGACGACCGGACGTGCCATACCCGCTTCCCTACCCTTTGCTCGGCGCCACGCCCGATGCGCACGGCGCGGCAACCGGCGGCATTTGGCCAGCAAGCCTATACGGACGGCAATGGGTAGTAAACGCGCGCAGTACCCCTGCGCGGGGGTCGGCTCAGGCGAACTGGTCGACCAGCGCGCCCTGGCCCAGGCCGCTCAGGCGGGCCGATTCGGACTCTTTTGCCGGGAAGGTGAACAGCACCTCCCCGGTCTTGCGGTCGAGAACCTCGACATAGACCTCTTCGCGCTCGGAGTCGTAGTTCAGGCGCGCGCGCGGCGACACCTGCTTCTGCTCCGCAGACGGCGGCGGCGGCGGTTGCTCGCGCGCAACGGCCGCGGCGTCGGCAGCGTCTTGCTGCGGCGCGGTCTCGTCGGGTGGCGGTGGAGGCGGAGCAGCCTCCGGCACTGCTGAACCGGCGGCTGCGGTCGATCCACTTATGCCCGGCGGACCCAAGTTACTTTGGACCTGCATGACACGGGCCTCGATATCTTCGTCGTTCTGACGAACTCTCCTGGAATCGCAGGTTGGCCTTCACACCCTTGTGGAAGCACTAGCGTCTTTATCACGGATTTTCACGCAACCGTCAAGCGAATACTGTAAAAGTGGTAAATACTAAGTAAAGAACGACAGCTTTATTTAACATGTGGCTTTAGATTAATTTATCCGACATTGTCGCGATCAGCCGCCGCCCAGCGCGGCCAGGATTTCCGCGCAATCCGCCCGGACCGCCACGAAGTTGGGCCCGATGAAATCCTCGTGTTCGAGACGATATCGCCGAAAATCCACGCGCCCCGGGAAGAGCTTGCCGACCCGGTAGCCCAGGTCCTCCAGCGCCTCGTGATAGTCGCGCAGCAGGAACTTGGTCAGGATGTTGGCGCGCCCATATTCGAACTGGATGACGTCGATGCGCCGTTCCGCCAGCGCCGGCGCAAAGCCCATCAGGACAAGATGCTCGCCCCCCTCGACGTCGATTTTCAAGAGGTCGATGCGGCCGATCCCGGCGGCGTTCATGTACGCATCCCCGGTTCGCACGGGGCAGGCAAGCGTCGAGCGCTGGCCGTCATGCAGCGGCACTAGGCTGCTCAGCGTGCTGTCGTCCGCCATGACATGGATGTCCATCGCGCCGTCCTTGTCGGCGAGCCCGAAGGCGTTGGCCTTGACCCGCGGCGCCAGCGGGGCAACCCGTTCCGCCAGCCTGGCGTAGGTCTGGGGCACGATTTCGAACGCGTGGATGTGCGCATTCGGAACTAGCCCGGACGCCAGGATCGACCAGTCGCCCTGGTTGGCGCCCACGTCGAACAGAACGCGTGGCCGGAACGGCGCAATCCTCTGCAGCAGCCACGCCTCGCCGTTCCGGTGCATATCGTAATTGCAGTTCTCGTAGGAACGCAGGAACAGCCGGCAGAACTCGGCGAACGCCTTCACATCGGGCCGGTCCCGCTGTGACCCCAGCGTTTCGACCAGGCGCAGCACGTCGGCCCCGCTCGCGATCGAAGCCTGTTCGCCCAGGGTGGCCCGCGCCAGCCGGGCGAGGACGTCGGCGACGGCAGACAACGCGCCGCCTAGGCCGGCGCCGGCGCGCCGATCCGTTCCAGCAGCGATTCCAGCTCTTCGATGCCGCTGATGACGTGATCGGCCGCGTCCGCCAGGTGATCGTGGCCGGCGACGCCGCTTAGAACGGCCACGGCAAGGCCGGCGCCGGCCGCCTTGGCCATCGCCAGGTCGTGCATGCTGTCGCCGACCACCACCACCTGTTCCGGCGCAAGGCCGGTCGCGCGGCAGAAGCCGTCGACCATCCCGGGCCCCGGTTTCTCTCCGTGTCCACCGTCGAAGCCGGTGATGAAGTCGAGCAGATGATCGACCCGGAGGTTGGCAAATGTCATTTGCGCCGACAGGGTGGTGTCCATGGTCGCGACGCCGAGCTTGAGGCCGCGCCCTCGCAAACGCTCGAAGAACGGGGCCAGCGGCAGAAGCGGCGTGGCGGTGCCGACCGCGTGCGTGCGGAACTCGGACCCGATCCGCTCGATCGCGTCCTGCATGCCGTCCAGCCCGGCCTCGCGCGCCCACAGGGCGGCGATCTCGCCCAGCGATCCGCGCGCCAGCAGCGATTCCGGGTCGAGCGCGGCGGTGTCATAATCGTAGCCGATCAGCGCAACCAGGCGCCTGACCAGCGCGGTACGCTCGGATGGCGAGCCTTGCGGCAGGGCGAGCGCGGCCATCGCCACCGCGGTGTCGACGGTCGCGGGCACCCAGGTGCCGTGGAAATCGATCAGCGTCCCGTCCTTGTCGAACAAAACGCCGCGCCAGCGGGCCATCGTCCTGCCTCGTGCCTTCAACTCGCAAACGCCGAGTATAGCGCAAGCGCGGCTGCGACCAGCAGCATTGTGAAGGTCAGAAACACGCCCAGCGCCCGGCCGATCGACGGCCCATCGTCGCGCGACAACCCCCAGGCATGGGCGATGCGACCGACCAGCAATGCCGATCCCAGCGTGTGCAGGACCCAGCCGGGATAGCCCGCCGGTTCGATCAGGAACAGGAGGAACAGCGCGATCGGCGTGTACTCGACGAAGTTTCCGTGCGTGCGGATGGCGCGGGCCAGCGCCGGCTGAGCGCCATCGCCGAGCCCGACCAGGTAGCGCCAGCGCAACCGGATGACGCGGACCGACAGGACCAGCAGCAGCAGCACGGCGAGGCCGGCATAGAGGGCGGTGACTTTTCCCGGCATGTTGGCGCAGCTCCTCGGTTTGCGCGAACGGAGGGCCACTCTGATCGACGCGCCGGTGCGTGTCCACGCAACTCGTCGTGGTTGATCCGTGGCCGTCCCGGGCTATTGTCGCCATGCCGTCGCGAGGCCACGAAGGGTCGGAAACCGGCTCGGAATTCTGTCCGGCGGCGGCGGAGAATTGCGGCGAGCATCGGGTGGCGCGGGCGCATGGCGGATCGGGAAGTCTTCGACTTTATCATTGTCGGCGCGGGCTCGGCCGGTTGCGTGCTGGCCAACCGGCTCTCCGCCGATCCGGCGCAGCGCGTGCTGGTGCTCGAGGCTGGGCCCGAGGACAAATCCTGGCGGATACGGATGCCGGCGGCGCTGGTCGAGAACCTGCGCGACGACCGGTTCAACTGGTACTACCACACCGAGCCGCAACCGCACATGGACGGAAGGCGGCTGTACTGGCCGCGCGGACGCGTGATCGGCGGCTCCTCCTCGCTGAACGCCATGGTCTATGTCCGCGGCCATGCGCTCGATTACGAGCGCTGGGCGGCGAATGGAGCGCAGGGCTGGTCGTATGGCGAGGTGCTGCCCTATTTCCGCCGGGCCGAGACGCGCGCCAAGGGAGCCGATGCCTATCGCGGCGGCGAGGGGCCTCTCCACGTATCGACCGGACGCATGCGCAATCCGCTGTTCCACGCCTTTCTCGAGGCCGGGCGGCAGGCGGGCTACGCCTTTACCGACGACATGAACGGCTTCCAGCAGGAAGGTTTCGGGCCGATGGACATGACGATCCATCGGGGTCGCCGGTGGAGCGCCGCCACCGCCTATCTGCATCCCGCGCGGAGCCGGCCGAACCTGACGATCAAGACGCGCGCCCTCAGCACGCGCGTGATCCTGGAGCGCGGCCGCGCCGCCGGCGTCGAGTACCGACAAGGCGGCCGGACAACCGTCGCGCACGCGGAGCGCGAGGTGATCCTGTCAGGCGGTGCGATCAATTCGCCGCAGCTGCTCCTGCTGTCGGGCATCGGGAATGCGGATGAGCTGCGCGCCGTCGGCATCGCGCCGACGCATCACCTGCCGGGCGTGGGCAGGAACTTGCAGGATCATTTGGAGCTGTGGATCCAACACGAATGCACGAAGCCGATCACGCTGCATAGCGTGAACAACCCCCTGGTACGCGTAAAGGTCGGGATCGAGTGGTTCCTGTTCAGGACCGGGCTGGGCGCCTCGGCGCATCTGGAGGCCGGCGCCTTCATCCGCAGCGAGGCCGGGGTGAAGCACCCGGACATCCAGTACCACTTCCTGCCCTCGGTCGTGAACGACCACGGCCGGGTGCCGAGCACCTGCCACTCCTTCCAGGCGCATGTCGGCTCGATGCGCGCGACCAGCGTGGGCACGATTCGCCTGCGCTCGGCCGATCCCGCGGTGCATCCATTGATCGAACCAAACTACCTGTCGAACGAGCGCGACCGGTGGGAGCTGCGCGCCTGCGTCAAGCACACACGCGAAATCTTCGCCCAAAGGGCTTTCGACGCCTATCGCGGGCGTGAGATACTCCCCGGACCAGAAGTTAGGACCGACGCTCAAATCGATGCTTATGTCCGCGCCAGGGCCGACAGCGCCTACCATCCTTGCGGCTCGTGCAAGATGGGGGTGGACGACATGGCCGTCGTCGACCCGCAATGCCGCGTGCGCGGGCTGGAAGGCCTGCGCGTGGTCGACGCTTCGATCATGCCGTCGATCGTCAGCGGCAACCTCAATGCGCCCACGATCATGATCGCCGAGAAGGCCGCCGACATGATCCTGGGACGCGCGCCCCTGCCGCCCAGCAATGCGCCATTCCATGTCCACCCGGACTGGCAGACGAAGCAGCGATAGGGAGCTGCGCGGCGATGGCGATCGACCTGTCCGGCGTGAAGGCGTTGACCTTCGACGTGTTCGGCACGGTGGTGGACTGGCGCACCAGCATCATCCGCGACCTGGAGGCGTTCGGACGCGAGAAGGGCATCAAGGCCGACTGGGCCGGGCTGACCGACGATTGGCGGGGCGCCTATCGGCCTACCCTCAACAAGGTCATCAAGGGCGAATTGCCGTTCGCGCGGCTGGATGACCTGCACCGCGGTACGCTCGATCGACTGCTCGACAAATACGGCATCAAGGGATTGCGCGAGACGGACAAAGATCACGTCAACAAGGTCTGGCACCGGCTGCATGGCTGGCCGGATTCGGTGCCCGGCCTCACCCGGCTCAAGCGCAAGTACCTTATCGCCACGCTGTCTAACGGCAACGTGGCGCTGCTGACCAACATGGCCAGGTTCGCCGGCCTGCCCTGGGATTGCATCCTGGCGGCCGAACTGTTCCGGCGCTACAAGCGCGACCCGGCGGTCTATACCGGGGCCTGCGACATGCTGGGTCTCGCGCGCGGCGAAGTGATGAT
>CAYMTM010000197.1:0-8513 GCA_964393375.1 uncultured Rhodospirillaceae bacterium | reverse complement strand
CACCAGCATGCCCTCGAGAAACCGGTGCGGGTCCTTCTCGAGATAGAACTTGTCCTTGAACGTGCCCGGCTCGCCCTCGTCGCCGTTGACCGCCATCAGGCGCGGGCCCTGCTCCTGGCGCACGATCGACCACTTGCGCCCGGTCGGAAAGCCCGCGCCGCCCAGCCCGCGCAACCCCGCGCCGTCCACCGCGGCAATGGTGTCCTCGCGCGTGCGCTTGCCGGCGAGGCAGGACCGCAGCAGGGCATAGCCGCCGGACGCCACATAGGCGTCATACGGCACTTCCGGCACATGGGCGTGGCAGGCATGCCGGTTCGCCGCGGCGGCCTTGACCCGCAGCACGTCGGCATTCGGCAGCTCGTCGTGGCCGACCGCGACGGCCGGCGCCTTGTCGCACAGCCCCATGCAGGGCGCGCGCACCACGCGCACGCCCGCCCCCAGCGCGACCGGAAGCCGGTCGAGCAGGCGCTGCGCGCCGGCCATTTCGCAGCTCAGGCTGTCGCAGACCCGCACGGTCAGCTTGGGCGGCGGGGCGGCGCCGTCTTTCACCACGTCGAAATGCGCGTAGAAGGTGGCGACCTCGTAGACCTCGGTCATCGCCAGCTTCATCTCGTGCGCCAGCGCTACCAGGTGACGGTCGGCGAGGCACCCATAACGGTCCTGGATCAGATGCAGATGTTCGATGAGCAGGTCGCGCCGGCGCTCGCGCTCGCCCAGCAGGGCGCGCACGTCGTCCAGCGCCGCCGGGTCGACCTGGCGGCCCTTCGGCGTCCTGGGCGCCCGCCGACGGCCGCCGGCGGGCCTGTTCTCGATCGAGTCCATTCCCGTCTCAGAACAGCCCCACGATCCGGCCGTCCGGACCGACGTCGATGTGATCCGCCGCCGGCACCTTGGGCAGGCCCGGCATGGTCATGATGTCGCCGCAGATCGCCACCACGAATTCCGCGCCCGCCGACAGGCGCGCCTCGCGCACCGGCACGACATGGTCCGTCGGCGCGCCCTTGGCGTCGGCGCTGGTCGTGAAGCTGTATTGCGTCTTGGCGATGCAGACCGGCAGCTTGCCGTAGCCCATCGCCTCGAACTGGGCGAGCTGATCGCGCACCGGCTTGTCGGCGGCGATGTCCTTGGCGCGGTAGATCTCCCTGGCGATGGTCCGCACCTTCTCCAGAAGCGGCATGTCGTCGGGGTAGAGCAGCTTCATCCTGCTCTTGCCGCTCTCGACCACCTTGACGACCGCGCGCGCGACGTCGGCCGCGCCCCGGCCGCCCTCGGCCCAATGGTCGGCCATCACCGCCTCGACGCCAAGCTTGGCGCAGGCGGACTTGACCAGCGCGATCTCCGCCGGCGTGTCGGCGCTGAACCGATTGATCGAGACGACGGGCACCAAGCCGAACTTCTGCACGTTCTCGATATGGCGCTGCAGGTTCGCCATGCCGGATTCGAGCGCCTTGAGGTTCTCGTTTTTCAGGTCCTCCTTCCTGACGCCGCCGTGCATCTTGAGCGCGCGGATGGTCGCCACCAGCACCACCGCGTCGGGGGCAAGGCCGGCCTTGCGGCACTTGATGTCGATGAACTTCTCTCCGCCTAGGTCGGCGCCGAAGCCGGCCTCGGTGACGACGTAGTCGGCGAGCTTCAATGCCGTGGTGGTGGCGAGCACCGAGTTGCAGCCATGCGCGATGTTCGCGAAAGGTCCGCCATGGATGAAGGCCGGCGTGCCTTCGAGCGTCTGCACCAGATTGGGCGCCAGCGCGTCCTTCAGCAGCGCCGTCATCGGCCCGTGCGCCTTCAGGTCCGCCGCACGCACCGGCTTGCGGTCGCGGGTGTAGCCGATGATGATGCTGCCGAGCCGCTTCTTAAGGTCGTCCAGGTCCTTGGCCAGGCAGAAGATCGCCATCACCTCGGAGGCCACGGTGATGTCGAAGCCGTCCTCGCGCGGGAATCCGTTGGCGACGCCGCCGAGCGAGGAGACGATCTGGCGCAGCGAGCGGTCGTTCATGTCGATCGCGCGGCGCCAGGCCACCCGCCGGCCGTCGATGCCCAGCGCGTTGCCCCAGTAGATGTGATTGTCGATCAGCGCCGCCAGCAGGTTGTGCGCGGCGCCGATGGCGTGAAAATCCCCGGTGAAGTGGAGGTTGATGTCCTCCATCGGCACGACCTGCGCATAGCCGCCGCCGGCCGCCCCGCCCTTGACCCCGAAGCAGGGTCCGAGCGACGGTTCGCGCAGGCACAGCATCGCCTTCTTGCCTATGTGGTTGAGCGCGTCGGTCAGCCCGACCGTGGTCGTGGTCTTGCCCTCGCCCGCGGGCGTCGGCGTGATCGCCGAAACCAGGATCAGCTTGCCGTTTTGCCTGGTCTGCAGCGACTTGATGTAGTCCATCGAGACCTTGGCCTTGTAATGGCCATAGGGCTCGAGATTTTCCGGCGCGATGCCCAGCTTCTCGCGCGCCAATTCGAGAATGGGCCGCTTCTTCGCCTCCTGGGCGATCTGGATGTCCGATTTCGGATTCTGGTGCTGCGTACTGGCCACTGGCCGGTTCCCCACGTCGTTCACGAACGCCTCCCTTAGGTGAGCCGCGTGCCCACGGCCAGCTTGATTGCGGCGGCAAATTCCCCGGCACCGACCTTCCCGCCGTCGGCCGGCTTCACGCGCAGCACCTTGATGCGTCCGTCGGCGACCGCGACGGTGAAGCCGTCGGCCTCCACGGCCACCACCTCGCCAAGCTTGCCGCCGATGCCCTTCGGGTCGCGCGCCGGCAGGGGCTGGACGTCAAAGATCTGTAGGGTCTTGCCGTCGAGCGTCGTCCAGGCGCCGGGCGCGGGGTTGCAACCCCGGATCAAGGGATCGATCTGGCGCCAGGATTTGCCCCAGTCGATGCGCGCGGTCTCGGCCGTGCAGCGCCCCTCGTAGGTCGCCTTGCTCTCGTCCTGCTTGATGCGCGGCGCCTTGCCGGCCTTGACCAGGTCGACCGCCTCCAGCATCGCCTCGACGCCCATCGGGAACAGCCGGTCGAAATAGACCGTGCCGAGCGTGTCCTTGGGCCCGATCGGCGTCTTCTTCTGCAAAAGGATGTCGCCGGTATCGAGCCCGTTGTCCGGCCAGAAGATCGAAAGCCCGGTCTCCTTCTCGCCCAGGATGATCGGCCAGTTGATCGCACTGGCGCCGCGATAGGCCGGCAGCAGCGAGGGATGGTACTGGATCGACCCGTGGGTCGGGATGTTGAGGAAGTCCTCGGGCACGAACAGGGTCACGAAAGCCATGACCTGCAGGTCGGGCTTCAGCGCCTTGAATTCCGCCCACACCTCGGGCTTGCGGTAGGAGGCGGGCTGATAGACCGGCAACTTGGCGGCCAGCGCCGCCTCCTTCAGCGGGTCCGGCTTCTGCCCCGGCTTCTCCGGCGCCACGTAGACGGCGACCACGTTCTCGCCGCGCTTCAGTAGCGCCTCAAGCACCGCCTTGCCGAAGGCCTGCTGTCCATGGACCACGATGCGCATGTTGTCGGTTCTCTCTCGCGCGTTGCCCGTCCGGTCCTCATCCTTCGACCGGCTCAGGATGAGGAGGAGGTTTGGCTGGGTAAAACACGTTCCTCATGCTGAGCCTGCCGAAGCATGGGGAACGATCGCACCTAGTCCGCCGCCTCCGCCTTCGGCTTCGGCGCTTCGCCGGT
Source organism: uncultured Rhodospirillaceae bacterium (assembly GCA_964393375.1). Taxonomy (GTDB): domain Bacteria; phylum Pseudomonadota; class Alphaproteobacteria; order JAEULC01; family JAEULC01; genus JAEULC01. The sequence continues at coordinate 4,848 of CAYMTM010000197.1, read as the reverse complement.
GGCGCCCGAGGCCTTGATCTCGGCGATCTCCCGCGGCGTGAACTTCAGCACCTTGGACAGGACCTCGTCGGTGTGTTCGCCCAGAAGCGGCGAGCGCGTCACCTCGGTGATGCTATCCGACAGCTTGATCGGGTTGCCGACTGACAGGTACTTGCCCCGGGTCGGATGGTCGACCTCGACCACCGTGCCGGTCTTGCGCAGGGACGGCTCTTCGGCCAGCTCCTTCATCGACAGGATCGGGCCGACCGGGATGTCCAGCGGATTGCACAGCGCCATGACCTCGAACTTGGTCTTGGTCATGGTCCACTGCTCGATGGTCGCGAAGATGTGCTTCAGCCGCGGCAGGCGCGCGTTCGGCGTGGCGTAGTCGGGATCGGTTTTCCATTCCGGCTTGCCGATCAGGTCGCAGATCTTCTCCCACACCGGCGCCTGGGTGATGAAGTAGATATAGGCGTTGGGGTCGGTCTCCCAGCCCTTGCATTTCAGGATCCAGCCGGGCTGGCCGCCGCCGGAATCGTTGCCGGCGCGCGGAACGGCGTCGCCGAAGGGGATGCCCTCGCCGAACTGGCTGTATTCCTTCAAGGGGCCGTGCGCCAGGCGCTGCTGGTCGCGCAGCTTGACCCTGCACAGATTGAGCACGCCGTCCTGCATCGCCGCCAGCACGCGCTGGCCGCGGCCCGTGCGGTTGCGCTGATAGAGCGCGCAGACGATGCCCAGCGCCAGGTGCAGGCCGGTGCCGCTGTCGCCGATCTGCGCGCCGGTGACAAGCGGAGGCCCGTCGCGGAAGCCGGTCGTCGAGGCCGAGCCGCCAGCGCACTGCGCGACGTTCTCGTAGACCTTGCAGTCCTCGTAGGGGCCGGGACCAAAGCCCTTGACCGAGGCGACGATCATCCGCGGGTTCCAGGAATGGATGCGCTCCCAGGTGAGCCCCATGCGGTCGAGCGCGCCCGGCGCGAAGTTCTCGACCAGCACATCGCAGGCCTTCACCAGGCGCTCCAGCACCATCATCCCGTGCCTGCTCTTCGAATCGAGCGTGATCGAGCGCTTGTTGTGGTTGAGCATGGTGAAGTAGAGGCTGTCGGCGTCCTTTACGTCGCGCAGCTGGCCGCGCGTGATGTCGCCGACGCCCGGCCGCTCGACCTTGATGACGTCGGCGCCCATCCAGGCGAGCAGCTGCGTGCAGGTCGGGCCGGACTGGACATGCGTGAAGTCGAGGATGCGCACGCCCTCCAGCGCCTTGCCGGCCGCGCCCCACGGCTTGGTCGAAGGCCTGGGCAGCCCGCTGCCGTTGGCTTTCGGCCTGGGCCGGGCCTTCGCTTTCGCCTTCGGCGCGGTTCCGCGCGCAGCCAGTTTCACGACCTTGCGCGAAACGGCCTTGCGCCTGCTCCGCGCGGGTTTCCTCTTCTTCGCCATCGGTCGGTCCTCCAAACTCGATCGTCCCGCCGCCGGGCCGGTCCGAAGCCGCGCCCCGGCGGACGGTTCATTTCTTGCGCAGCGCGCTTTGCGGATTGAGGTTGCCGATCCGGCCGCTCTCGCTGCCCGCCGCCGGGTCGATCACCGCGTTGATCAGGGTCGGCTTGCCGGAATCCATCGCCGCGTTCACGGCGCGCTTCAGCTCGTCGGGCGACGTCGCATTGACGCCCACGCCGCCGAACGCCTCCATCATCCTGTCGTAGCGCGCGCCCTTGACGAACACCGTCGTCGCGGGGTCGGTGCCGGCCTTGTTGACGTCGGTGCCGCGATAGATGCCGTTGTTGTTGAAGACGACGACGCAGACCGGCAGGTTGTAGCGGCAGATCGTCTCCACCTCCATGCCGCTGAAACCGAACGCGCTGTCGCCCTCCACGGCCAGGACCGGCTTGCCGGTCTCGACTGCGGCGGCGATCGCCTGGCCCATGCCGATGCCCATCACGCCCCAGGTGCCGACGTCCAGACGCTTGCGCGGCTTGTACATGTCGATGACGCCGCGCGCGAGGTCGAGCGTGTTGGCCCCCTCGTTTACCAGGATCGCGTCCGGCCGCTCCTTGATGATCGTGCGCAGCACGCCCAGCGCGCCGTGATAGTCCATCGGCACGTTGTTGTTCATCAGCCGCGGCGCCATCTTGGCCACGTTCTCCTCGCGCTTGGCCCTGACCGCGCCGATCCATTCGGCCGGCGGCGCCGGGAAGCCTGCGCCCATGGCGTCAAGCAGCGCCTGCACGCAGGAGCCGATGTCGCCCACCACGGGCGCCGCGATCTCGACGTTGCTGTCCATCTCGCGGGGCTCGATGTCGACCTGGATGAACTTCTTCGGCGCCTCGCCCCAGGCCTTGCCCTTGCCGTGCGACAAGAGCCAGTTGAGCCGCGCGCCGATCAGCATCACCACGTCGGAGTCCTTGAGCACGGTCGAGCGCGCCGCACCCGCGCATTGCGGATGCGTGTCGGGCAGGAGGCCCTTGGCCATGCTCATCGGCAGGAACGGCACGCCGCTTTTCTCGACAAGGCTCCTGATCGCCTCGTCGGCCTGGGCGTAGGCGGCGCCCTTGCCCAGGATGATCAGCGGGCGCTTGGCGCCTTTCAGGACATCGAGCGCCCGCTTGACCGCGGCGGGCGCGGGGATCTGCGCCGGCGCCGCGTCGATCACCTTGACCAGCGACTTGCGGCCGGCTTCGGCGTTCATGACCTGGCCGAACAGCTTGGCCGGCAGGTCCAGATAGACGCCGCCCGGTCGGCCCGACACGGCGGCGCGGATCGCGCGCGCCAGGCCGATGCCGATGTCCTGGGCGTGCAGCACGCGGAAGGCGGCCTTGCACAGGGGCTTCGCGATCGCGAGCTGGTCCATCTCCTCGTAGTCGCCCTGCTGGAGATCGACGATCTCGCGCTCCGACGAGCCCGACATCAGGATCATCGGGAAGCAGTTGGTGGTGGCATGGGCGAGCGCGGTAAGCCCGTTGAGGAAGCCGGGCGCGGAGACCGTCAGGCAGATGCCCGGCTTCTTGGTGAGGAACCCGGCGATCGCCGCGGCATAGCCCGCATTCTGCTCGTGCCGGAACGACAGCACGCGGATTCCCGCCGCCTGGGCCATGCGGCCGAAATCGGTGATCGGAATACCGGGCACGCCGTAGATCGTCGTAAGACCGTTCAGCTTCAGTGCGTCGATCAGCAGGTGGAAGCCGTCGGTCAACTCCTGCGCTTCTTCCTGCCCGGCAGTCTCGGGCTTCTTCAGTGCCGCCTCGGCCATCGGCCGTCCTCCCCCGATTGGGTCGCTTTCTCAGTCCAGATAATCGACATGCTTGGCCACATGCTCGGCGAGGCCGAGCGCGTGCTGGCGCACGAGGTCCTCGGCACGCTCGGTGTCGCGGGCCTCGAGCGCCTGGATGATGTTCATGTGGTCGCGGATCGACCGGTCGACCCGGTCCTCCTCGCCGATGGTCTGGCGGCGGATCATCCGCATATGGGTGAACAGGTTCTCCGCCAGGCGGATGAGCACGTGGTTCTTGCTCATCTCGATGATCGTCTGGTGGAAGGTGATGTTGACCTCGGAATACTCGTCAAGCTTGGCGTGCAGCTTGTCGCCCTCGAAGGTGGCGAACATGCGCCTGAGGCCCGCGATCTCCTCGTCGCTGGCGCGCTCGGTGATCAGCCTGGCCGCCATGCTTTCCAGCGCGGCCCAGGCGGTGATCATCTCGATCACCTCGCCCTTGGTCTTGCGCACCACGTAGATGCCGCGCCGGGGCACCGAGCGCACGAAGCCCTCGCGCTCGAGCTGCGCCATCGCCTCGCGCACGGGCGTGCGCGAGATGCCGAAATCCTGCGCCAGCTGGCGCTCGTCGAGGCGGATTTCGGAGCGCGAGCGATAGATGTCCATCGACACGATGACGTTCTTCAGCGCCACATAGGCCTTGTCCTTGAACGTCTCCCGACTGTCGATCGGGGCGACGACCAACCGCGCTTCGCTCATCGCGCCGAAACTCCTGGCCGACGGCGTGCCCCCGGACGGATCGCTGGGGACGGATACAGCCGCAGGCTTCTGAGATACATTATTCATTATACCACAACCCCTTCCCCGGGTCCAGGCAGCCAGATGGCCTCGTTTCCGCCGCTGCCAGGCTACCGTATAGCCGGGGCCAACAGCCGGCCCTTGAGGCTGGAAAGGACCGGCCAGAACAGCGCAACCAGGCCCAGCGCCATGATCGTCCCAACCAATCCGTTGGACCAGAAGACGGTAATGCTGCCCTGGGAAATCAGCAGCGATTGCCGGAAGGCTTCCTCCGCCTTGTCGCCCAGAACGATCGCCAGCACCAGCGGCGCCAGGGGGTAGTTGCATTTTTTCAGCAGATACCCGGCGACGCCAAAGACGAGCATCATCACCACGTCGAAGCTGTTGTTGTGCACCGTGTAGGCGCCGATCGCGCAGATCACGAGAATGATCGGCGCGATGATGCCGAACGGCACGCGCAAGATCGCCATTCAGGACAAAGGGGCGGGAGTGGTCAACAGTTATGGCGTTGGACACCTGGGGCCAGCGCGCTACTTCGTCCGGGTGACTAGCCTCGGCGGGTCAGGCTCTTACACTCTGGGCAACGTCTTCGCGGAGCCAGCACGGGCCAACGACGCGGAGACGAACGATTCGCCGGACACCGGCGTCGTCTACGATCTCATCGCCGGATCGATGACGGGACACAGCGGCTACTCGCGCAGCGCCTATGACACGCGGGACGACATCGACTACTACAAAATCACCGTGCCTGCCGATGGAGACCTGAAGATCGATCTCTTCCCCTCCAATGGCCTCTCCACACGACTTCAGTTCTGGGACAGCAACGGCACGAGCCTGCTCGCCATTCAAGACAAATCGGCGGGCGTAAC
>CAYMTM010000196.1:1524-8561 GCA_964393375.1 uncultured Rhodospirillaceae bacterium | reverse complement strand
CCCGCACCAGCCCGGCCACGAGCGCGCTGCCCATCGCCCGGCGGCCCGTCAGCTTGCGCCAGGCCGCGCGCCAGCCGTAGCGCAGCAGGCCTTCCCAGGGATGCGCCATGAACTGCGTGTCGGCCACCTCATTGTAGGTGAAGATGCTGGGCGACACGGTCGGGCGGATGCGTCCGGCCAGGTCGCCGGCGACGCTCATCGCCAGCGGGCGCGGCGAGACGTTGCGGCCGCGGCGCTTGCCGCCGGGCGCCTCGGCATAGGGATCGGGCTCCAGCCCCACGCCAAAGCGCAGCGGCGAATTGGCCTCGACGAACTGCAGCATCTCCGGGGCGTGGCGCACGAAGGACTGCCACAGCGCGTCCTCGGTGTCGGCCCAGCCCTCGGGCGCCACCGCGCGCAGATAGGTCAGCGCCTCCTCGGCCGAGTCCGTCTCGCCCAGTTGGGCCATGCAGTGGTTGCCGGGAATCCAGCAGCAGCCGCCGGACATGGCAGAAGTGCCGCCGACATAGCGCGACTTCTCGGCGATCAGAACCTTGAGGCCGCCGGCCGCCGCCGCCAGCGCGCCGGTCAGGCCCGCCGCGCCCGAGCCGATCACCAGGACGTCGACCGTCTTGTCCCCGGTCGCTGGGGCTGGATCGCGCGGCACGGCGGAAAGGGTTCAGAACTTCGGCGCGGTCTTGGCCATGCTGGGCCGGTCCTTCATCCGGGCCCACCATGCCGCCAATCTCGGCAGCTTCTTCAGCGCGGCTTCGCCCTCCGGCGTCATCGCGAAATACGCCATGACCGGCGCCAGGTGCAGATCGGCCAGGCTGATCTGGGGGCCGGCGAGGAATTCGTTGCCGCCCATCAGGGCTTCGATCTCCTTGAACGCCTTTTCGGCCTCCGGCACGGCCTTGGCGATCGCTGTCTCGTCCGGTTTGTCGCCCAGCATCGGCTTGACCAGCCGGTTGATCGCGATTCCGCCGATGGCGGGCTGATAGATGTAGCTGTCGACAATTCCCATGATCTGGTTCATGCGCGCACGCTGCTTCGGATCGGCCGGCGTCAGCTTGGCGCCGGGCAGGGCATCGTCAAGGTAGCGTTCGATCGCGCCCGTCTCGTAGAGGATGAATCCGTCGTGCTCGACCGCCGGCACCTTGCCGAACGGGCTGCGGGCGAGATGCGCCGGGCTTCGCCCCTCGCCTTTCAGGATATCCACCTCGACCAACTTGTACGGCGCGCCTTTCTCCTCCAGGACCAGGCGCGCCGTGCGCGCGTAGGTGCTGTAGGCAGGCCCATAGATCGTCGGTTCGCCCATGGCCGTCTCCTCGGATGATTGGCGTCAGGTTGCCGCGGCGCTCGCCGGCTGCTCGGCCGCGACGAGATCGAACACCGGCAGGAAGGCCTCGGGCTCCTGCGCGCCCGAGAGCGCATAGCGGCCTTCGACGATGAAGCACGGCACGCCGCCGATGCCGAGCTGGCGCGCATACATGTCCTCGGCCAGCACCTCCTCGGCGTCCTCGTCGCCCGCGAGGTAGTCGCGCGCCGCGTCGGGGGCCAAGCCCGTTTCCGCCGCTATCTCCGCCAACACGTCCTTGTCGCCTACAAGCCGCCCGTCCTGGAAATAGGCGCGGAACAGCGCCTCGACGACCGCGTCCTGCTTGCCGAACCGGTCTGCGAAGCGGATCAGCCGATGCGCCGCCACGGTATTGGGCGTGCGCCGGATGCGCTCGAAGGCGAAGTCGACGCCGGTGCGCCGCCCGGCTGCGCCCACCGTGTCGTAGATCCGCTGTGCCGCCTCGGGGCCGCCGAACTTGGCGGCCAGGTAGGCGCCGCGCTCCATGCCTTCCTTCGGCATGCCGGGATTGAGCTGGAACGCGCGCCAATGCACCCGCACCTCGGGCATCGGTCTCAGCGCCAGCGCCTTTTCCAGGCGCCGCTTGCCGATGAAGCACCACGGGCAGATCACGTCGCTGAAGATGTCGATACGCATGGCCGGTAGCATGCGCTCGGCCCGGACCGGGCGCAAGCGGGGCGCTGGCATGGCTGGCCTGCCTGTGCTGTAGTCGGGCGATCTGCAAGGGGAGAACGGCGATGAGCGACGTCCACACCGGCGGCTGCTTGTGCGGAGCGGTGCGTTACGAGGCGACGGCGCCGCTGCGGGCGGTGACGGTCTGCCACTGCGGCCAGTGCCGCAAGTGGCATGGCTCTCCCGGCGCCTACAGCAACGTGCCGATCGAGCGCTTCCGCCTGACCGAACCGCGCGGCCTGCGCTGGTATGCCTCCTCGGCGGGCGCCAAGCGCGGGTTCTGCGGGGAATGCGGCTCGAGCCTGTTCTTCCGCCGCAACGACGGCAATTCGATCTCTTTCGCCGCCGGCAGCCTGGACGGCAGGACGAACCTGAAAACGGTCGGGCACATTTTCGTCGCCGACAAGGGCGACTACTACGAGATCGCCGACGGCTTGCCCCAGAAGGCGCAGTACACCTGATCGGCTAACCCAGCGCCAGCGCCTTGCGGAACCGCGTGCGCAGTTCGGTGCCGTCCTTGGGGGGCAGGACGAGCGGCAGGTCCTCGGCCAGCACCTTGATGTCGACGAAGGCGGGGCCCGGTTCCTTCAGCAGGAGGGTAACGGCGCCGGCAAGGCCGGAATCGTCGCGCACGATCAAGGTTCGGCCGATGCCGGCCGCCTTGGCCAGGCCGGCAAGATCGGTCACGCCGGCGGTGTGCGTGGGCTGGCCGCCGGTCTCGCCGTAACGCTCGTTGTCCAGCACCGCGATCGCCAGGTTGGCGGGCTGCATCGCCGCCACCGTCGCCAGCGAGCCGATGCCCATCAGCATCTCGCCGTCGCCGGTGAGCACCAGCACGCGCCGTTTCGGCTGCGCCAGCGCCAGGCCGAGCCCGATCGGCACCGCGCCGCCCATGGCGCCCCACAGCGGGAAGGTGAGGTCGCGGTCCCCCGCCGCGGCCGCATCCCAGGTCGGCGCGCCTAGGCCGGTCACCAGCAGCGTGCCGCCGATCTCCTTCGTGAGCACCGCCACCACGGCGCGGCGGCGCAGCGGATAGGCCTGGGCGCGGGCGATATCGAGCGTCATTTCGCGAAGCTCTTGGCGCCGATCAGACGCTGCCCGAGCAGCACCGCGACGGCTTGCGGACCTTCGAAGGCCATGCGGGCGGCCGAGGCCACCGTCGGCTCCACCGCCGCCGGGTCGTCGGCGCGGAAGCACAGCACGCCGCATAGCTCCAGCACCGCCGGCGTGTTGCGCCCCATCGGCACCTGCCACGGGTTGAACTCGCCCCACTCGCCGCGCATGGTCACGACCATCAGCAGCGGCAGGCGGCACAGGCGCGGCAGGCCCAGCATGTTGACGCAGTTGCCCACGCCGCTCGACTGCATCAAGAGCGCCCCGCGCTGGCCGCCCAGATAGGCGCCCGCGAGCAGGGCGACGCCTTCCTCCTCGGTGGTCAGCGGAACTAGCGCGATGGCCGGATCGGCGGCGCACAGGCCGATCAGGCGCTTGTGGCCGGCATCCGGCACATGCGCCACCTGGCGCACGCCCCATTGGCCGAACTGTCGGTGGATTGCGGCAGGCCAATCCGCCTCGGCTTGCTCGGACAGGATGCGGCTCCCCTGGGTCGCTCGACGGCGCCGCATGACTAGCATGTACGTGCCGGGGCGCGGAAGAGGGAGGGATTAGAACAAGGTCGCGCGCGCGCGGTCGAGCAGGGATTGCGCCGTGTCGCCGGGCGCGATCGAGGCGCAGCCGGTGTCGATCCAGAGGCGGATCGGCTGCATCACTTCCTCGGTCAGATGGAAGTCCGAGGCCGACAGGATGGCGCCGATGCGCTGGACCGCCGTGACGCCTTCCTCCGGCGCGGTATCGGGAAGCACCACGCACAGCTTGTCGGGACCAAGCCGCGCCACCAGATCCTCGCAGCGCACGAGGCCGTTGATCCAGGTTGCGACCTTCCCGACCAGCATCGCGCCCGCATCCGCGAAAAACCTGCGCTCGATGTCTTCGAGGTTGTGCAGCGAGAAGATCGCCAACGAGAGATGGCGGCCGCGGCAATGGGCGTCGTCGACGACGTATTGCAGATGCCGCCGCAGGAATATCTCGTCGTACGCCGCGTGCCCTCGGGCCGGCACGACGGCGTGAAGAATGGCGTCGAAGGCGTCGCGCATCGCCCAGCGCGCGCGCTGGCGCCGGACCAGCACCTGAATCCCAGCGGCCAGCGCCGCCTTTTCGAGCGGCAGGCCCAAGGCGATGCTGGCGCCGTGGCGATAGGGGTCGCCGCCATCGGCGAACACGCCCTCCGAATGCAGCATCATCACCGGCAGGTTGAACAGGCAGGGGTTGTTGCGCAGGTGGCTGGCGAGATAGAGCAGCGGCTCGGCCGCCTCGCGCTTGCCATCGGCGACCAGCACCATCGCATCGAACCGCTCGGCCTCGACCGCAGCACCCGCGCGATAGGGATCGGACTCCGAGGTGAGCACGAAGCCGCCGCTGAGGGCGGAAACCACGGCGCGCTCGGCCGTGCCGCCGGGCCTGGCGACCACCATGACGCGGCAGGGGCCGTTGCCGGCGGGCGTCGGCGGATCCGCGGTCGCATCTACGCCAACTGCCTGCGCCGTGGCCGCGCGCCGGCGCAATTCCGCCCGCATGGTCGACAGGCGGCACAGCGGCTTCAGGCGCGAAAGCATCACTGCGGGCTCAAGCGGGCCTTCGATCACGTCGTCGACGCCAGCCATCACGCAACGGCCGCGCAGCGTGCCGGAAATTTCGGAGGCCACGACGACGACGCGGGGGGCGTGCTCGTCGTCCGCCGCTTTCGCCTGCTCGATCATCGCGCTCAGGTCGATGTCCTCCACCGATGCGCCGATCACGACGATATCGGGCTGCAATTCGCCCACGAGTCCGAGCGCCTTCCGCCCGCTGGCGGCGGCGGAAACGCGGTAGCCGCTGTCGGCGAGCATGACCGCCATGCGGCCGCGGTCGAAATCGTCGCCGGCGGCCACCAGGACATGGGCGGAATGCGGCATTTCAGCCTTTCCTTTTTTGCTTATGGTGTGGTCAGTTATTGGGCAGCATAGGTTAAGGATTGATTGAGTGCCGCCATGCCCGCGGGGAGCGCGCTTTCGGTCGATCTGTCGGGCAGCAGCGCCATCGTGACGGGTGCCGGCAGCGGGCTCGGCCGGCACTTCGCGCTGACGCTTGCGCATGCCGGCGCGAAGGTAGCGCTGGCGGGCAGACGACTGGACCGCCTGAAATCGGTTGAAAAGGAGATCGAGGCGTTCGACGGCCGCGCGCTGCCGGTCGCGCTCGACGTCACGAAAGCGCAGAGCGTGCGGCAATGCGTCGCGACGGCGGAGCAGGAGCTGGGCGCGATCACCGTGCTGGTCAACAATTCAGGCGTCGTGGTCGACAAGCCGGCCCTGGATCAGAGCGAGGCCGAGTGGGATGCGGTCCTCGACACCAACCTCAAGGGCGCCTTCCTGATGGCAAGCGAGGTCGCGCGGCACATGGTCCGGCTTCGTCGCGGCGGCAGCATCGTCAACATCGCCTCGATCCTCGGCGATCGCGCGGCGGCGCGCGTGGCGGGCTATGCGGCATCGAAGGCCGGGCTGGCCCAGCTCACCCGCGCCCTGGCGGTGGAATGGGCGCGGCACGACATCCGCGTCAATGCGATCGCGCCCGGCTACATCGAAACCGACATCAACCGCGACTTCCTCGCCGGCCCGGCCGGCCAGGCGATCGCCAAGCGCGTGCCGATGCGCCGCTTCGGCCGGCCGGAGGACCTGGAAGGCGCGCTCTTGCTGCTGTGCTCGCCGGCCGGCGCCTACATGACCGGCACGGTGATCACCGTGGACGGCGGGCAGACGGCGGCGCTGTAGCCGCTTGCACGGAGCTGACGATGGACTTCTCCCTTTCTCCCGAGATCGAAACGCTGCGCCGACGCATCCGGCTTTTCGTCGAGCAGCACTGCATCCCGCTCGAATCCGACCCCAGGAGCTACGACGCGCACGAGAACATCGCCGAGGCGCCGCTCCAGGCCCTGCGCACCAAGGCCAGGGCGGAAGGCATCTGGGCCATGCAGACGTCGAAGGAACAGGGCGGCATGGGCCTGGGCCGCGTGGCGATGGCCGCCTGCTACGAGGAGATGGGGCGGTCGATCTTCGGGCCGGTGGCGTTCAACAGCGCCGCGCCCGACGACGGCAACATGATGCTGCTGGACGCGGTGGCGACGCCCGCGCAGAAGGAGCGCTGGCTGAAACCCATCGTCGAGGGCAAGGTGCGGTCCGCCTTCGTGATGACCGAACCGATGCCTGGTTCGGGCTCGGACCCCGCGGCGATGCTGACCACGGCCGAGAAGCGCGGCGACGCCTGGGTGGTGCGCGGGCGCAAGTGGTTCATCACCGGCGCCGAGGGCGCGGCGCATTTCATCCTGGTGGCGCGCACGTCCGGCGACAAGCGCCGCGGGCTGTCGGCCTTTCTCTACCACCGCGACCAGCCGGGCTGGCGCGTGCTGCGCCGCATCCCGATCATGGGGCCGGAGGAGCATGGCGGGCATTGCGAACTTGAGTTCGACGGGCTGGAGATCAGGGACGAGAACCGGCTGATGGAAGTGGGCGACGGGCTGCGCGCGACGCAGATCCGCCTCGGTCCGGCGCGCCTGACGCATTGCATGCGCTGGCTCGGCATGGCCAAGCGCGCGCTGGAAATCGCCGCGCCTTACGTGCGGGAGCGCGAGAGCTTCGGCCACAAGCTGGCCGAGCACGAGGGCGTGCAGTGGATGCTGGGCGAGGCGGTGATGGCGATCGAAGTCGGCCGGATGCTGACCATGCGCGCGGCCTGGAAGCTCGACCGCGGCGAGGTGCCGCGCGCCGAACTGTCGATGGCCAAGGTGCACGTCGCCGACACGCTGCACAAGGCGATCGACACCGCCATCCAGCTCATGGGCGCCAAGGGCTATTCCAAGGACACGCTTCTGGAGTGGATGTACCGCTACGCCCGCCAGGCCCGCCTCGTCGACGGCGCATCGGAAGTGCACAAAATGGTG
>CAYMTM010000196.1:0-1514 GCA_964393375.1 uncultured Rhodospirillaceae bacterium | reverse complement strand
GGGGTGGGGGTGAGCCTCAGATAATCCTGCTCCGGATGAACGTCACCAGCACCTCGGCCGCGATCACCACGGCGAAGATGGTGAGCAGGGTCAGCGCCACTTGGTCCCAGTAGAGCAGGTTGAGCGCGTCATCCAAGGCCATGCCGATGCCGCCGGCCCCCACCAGGCCGAGCACTGCGGACTCGCGGATGTTGATGTCCCAGCGGAACAGCGCGATCGACCAGAAGGCGGGCTGCACCTGCGGCCAATAGGCCTTGAGGATGATCGTGATCCAGGGTGCCCCGGTGGCGGTCAGCGCCTCCACGGGGCCCTTGTGGGCCTCCTCCAGCGCCTCGGCGAGGAGCTTGCCGACGAAGCCGATCGAGCGGAAGGCGATGGCGAGCGTTCCGGCAAGCCCGCCCGGGCCGAAGATCGCCACGAACAAGAGCGCCCAGACCAGCGAGTTGACCGAGCGCGAACTGACCAGGATGAACTTGGCGAACAGCCTCAGTGCCGGCCAGGGTGTGATGTTGGCGGCCGCCATCAGCCCCACCGGCACCGCCATGACAAGGGCCAGAATGGTCCCGAGCGTCGCGATGTGGAGCGTTTCGATCAGCGCGGCATGGACGGTGCTGGGGTAGTAGCTCCAGTCCACGGGCCACATGCGGGCGAACAGGTCCACGACCTGCGCCGGCGCGTCCTCCAGGAACTCGGGGATGATTTCGACGCTGCGCACGCTCTGGACCAGGGCGGCTACGGCGAGCAGGTAGAAGGCGTAGCGCGTCAGCCGCTGGCGCGGCGTGAAGCGCTGCCATTCGCGGCGGATCGAGGCGCCGGGCTCGACCGTCGCGGCGGTCACTGGAACGTCCTGCGGATCGAGGCCGACAGGATCTCGCCCGCCATGATCAGCGCGATGATGCAGATCAGGATGGTCAGCACGAAGTCGAAGTCGAAGCGCTGGAACGCGGTGAACAGCGTGGCGCCGATGCCGCCGCCGCCGACGATGCCGACCATGGTCGAATTGCGCAGGTTGGAATCGAGCTGGTAGGTCGAGAAACCGATGAACCGCGCCAGCACCTGGGGCTGCACCGCCATCACCAGCACGTTGCCGAAGCCGGCGCCCGTGGCGCGCACCGCCTCGACCTGCTTCAGCGAAATCTCCTCGATCGCCTCGGCGAACAGCTTGGCGATGAACCCGATCGAGGCCACGATCAGCGCCATGATGCCGGCCAGGGCGCCGAAACCCACCGCCTTGACGAACAGGATCGCCACGATGACCGGGTGGAAGCTGCGGCACAGCGCGATCAGTCCGCGCGCGAACCAGGTCACCCACACCGGCATCAGGTTGCGCGCCGCCAGGAGCCCGATCGGCATCGCCAGCGCCACGCCGATCGCGGTGGCGATGACCGCGATCTCCAGGCTTTCCCCCAGGCCGCGCCACAGCAGGTCGTACTTGCCCAAGTAGGGCGGCAGCTTGCGGCCGTCGAACTTGGCGCCGTTGTTGTGGCCGACGACGAAACGCTCCCAGGTCAGCG
>CAYMTM010000195.1:0-8689 GCA_964393375.1 uncultured Rhodospirillaceae bacterium | reverse complement strand
GGGCGAGACGTGGATCTCGTCCGCCTTGCCGTGCGACTCCATGCGGCTGGCGGTATTCACCGTGTCGCCCCAGGCGTCGTAGACGAACTTGTGCGTGCCGATCACGCCCGCGACCACCGGCCCGGAGTGCAGGCCGATGCGCAATTGCAGGTTCTCGCCGATCGAGCTTTTGAATTCGCGCATCCTGGCCATCATCGCGAGCGCCATCTCGGCGGCGGCCCTGGCGTGGTCGGGCCGCGGCTCGGGCAGGCCCGCCGCCGCCATATAGGCATCGCCGATCGTCTTGATCTTCTCCAGCCCGAAATCCAGCGCAAGCCGGTCGAAGGCGGAAAAGATGCGGTTCAGCACGTCGACAAGCTGGCGCGGCTGCAGGCGGGTCGACAGCGGCGTGAACCCCACCAGGTCGGCGAACAGGATCGTCGCGTCCTGGAACCGGTCGGCGATCAGCTCCTCGCCGACCTTGAGCCGCGTCGCGATCGGCTTCGGCAGGATGTTGAGCAGAAGCTTCTCGCTCTTCGCGCGCTCCGCTTCCAGGTCGTGCACGGCCGCCTGCTCGCGCTTGCGGAGTTGCTGCTTCTCCAGCGAGGCGTTGACGCGCGCCTGCAGCAGCACCGGGTTGAACGGCTTCAACAGGTAGTCCTCGGCGCCGAGCTCGATGCAGCGCACGATGCTGTCGATCTCGTCGACGGCCGAGATCATGATCACCGGGATGTGGCGCCACTCGGCCGACTGCTTGATCCGGCGCAGAACCTCGAAGCCGCTGATGCCCGGCATCACCAGGTCAAGCAGGATCAGGTCGCAAGCCGAGCGATCCAACGCCGCCAGGCCTTTCTCCCCGTCCGCGGCGGTGACGACGGTGTGGCCTTCACGGGTCAGGCGCCGCGAGAGCATCTCGCGGTTCGACTCGTTGTCGTCGATCACCAGGATATGGCTCGGCTCGATCTCGCGCTGCAGGCCGTCGTCGCCAACCGGGGCGATGGTGTCCAGCGCGGCGGCGACCAGATGCTCCTGTCCCAGCACCGCCTCGGCGCTGCCCGGCTCGGACGCGCCGATCAGGGCAAGCTGGTCGATCTGCTTGAGCATCCTGTTGGCGGCGTCGAGCAGCCGGTCGAGGTCCTTGGCGAAGCCCTCGTGTCCCGCGGCGCGCGCATCCTCCGCCAGCATCTCGCCGTAGCCCTTGACGGCGCTGATCGGCGTGCGCAGGTCGTGGCGCAGCCGCGTGCGGAAATCCTCGATGTCGCCGTTCGCCTCGCGCCGGCCGGGTTCGAGCAGGCTCGTCACCTGGGCGTTGAGCGTCTCGCCGGCGGTGCGGATCCGCGCCAGGTCGTCGGCCATCTGATCGAGGCCGAAGCGGCCCGCATCGGCGATCAGCATGCGCGCGTATTCGACGATGGCCGCGGCCGGGGCGCTGAACTCCTGGCGCACATGCGCCAGCAGGGCGCGCTCGAGGCGCGCGGGCTTGGCCTGATCGTCCGCCGGCCCTTGGTCGGTCATCCCGCGTCCGGCGCGCCGGCCTTGGCCAGCAACGCCGCGATCTTGTCGATCAGCCGGCCGAACTCGACCGGCTTGGTGTCGTATTCGTCGCAGCCCGCCGCCAGGCATTTCTCGCGCTCGCCGGCCATCGCGTGGGCGGTCAGCGCGATCACCGGGATGGCGCGTGTGGCTTCCGCCGCCTTGAGCTGCCGTGTGGCTTCCCAACCGTCGATCACCGGCAGGCTCATGTCCATCAGGATGATGTCGGGCTTCTCGCTCGCCGCCATGGCCACGCCTTGCTGGCCATCGGTCGCCATCACCACCTGGTGTCCCTTGCGCACGAGGCGGCGCGACAGCATGTCGCGGTTCATCTCGTTGTCTTCGACCAGCAGGATTTTCGCCATGGTGCCTACGGATCCTCGCGAAGCGTCAGAGACTAGCAATTCCACGCATGGGCTGCACTCACTTGCGGCCGAGCTCCTGGGCCACCCGGCGCGTGCGCGCCATGGCTGCGGCGAGCGCCTGGGCGTTGTCCACCGCCAAGGGCAACGAAAGGCGACGGGCCTGCGCGCGCACCGCCTCGTCCTTGCCGGCTGCCTTCAGTGCGGCGTCGAGCGCCGCCACGGTTTCCTTGGCCAGCCCGGGCGGACCGAACAGCCCCACCGACATGGTAAACGCCAGGCGCGGATTGCCGGCGATCTCCGCCAGGGTCGGCGTGTTCGTCAGCATCGGGTGGCGCCGCGCGCCGGAGGTGAGCAGCACCACCGGCGCCGGCCGCCCGAGCGCGTGCTGGGCCAGCGCGCTTGAGGTAGGCAATACGCCCGGCTCGTTTTCGCGCGCCATGGCGCCCAGCACCTCGACGTCCAGGTCGTAGCGCTGGGTCCCGAAGCGCACGCCCAGCTGCCGCTCGATCAGCGCCAGGAATACTGCCGTGGGGCCGCTGGGCCCGAACCCGGCCACCGTCAGGGGCCGGGCCCTGGCTTCGGCGGCGAACCTATCCCAACCGTCGATCGGCGAGCCGGCGGGCATGGCGAGGGCAAGCGAGATGCCCTCCGTCAGCTTCGCGACCGGCGCGAGCTGGTCCAGGCGCCGCGCCGTGTTCGCCTGTTGCTCGTGGAAGATGCGGCTGGCGTCGGTGATCGCCAGCAGCATTCGGCCGTTCGGCGGCGCGGCCATGACGCGCGCAAGGGCGGCATCGCCGTTGGCGCTGCCGATATGCTCGATCAGGAGCCGGACCTTGAGCTCGCGCTCGATCGCCGGTCGCAGCACGCGGATCGCCGCCTCGCTGGGACTGCCGGGGCCGAACGGCTCGACAATCGCGATCGACTCCGCCGGTGCCTGCGCGCCAGCGGGCGCCGCCAGGGCCAGGAACGCCATAGATGCGCCGGCGAGAAAGCAAAGTCTCATTCGGCCGCCTTCACCGCCGCGGTTGCGGCCGTGAGCGCGCGGTCGAGGTCGGCGATGATGTCGGCCACGCTCTCCAGCCCGATCGACAGGCGGATCACGTCGGGCCCGGCGCCGGCGGCGACCTGCTGCTCCGGGGTAAGCTGGCGGTGCGTGGTCGAGGCGGGATGGATGATCAGGCTGCGGGCGTCGCCGATATTGGCGAGGTGCGAGATCAGCTCCACGCCCTCGACCACCCTGACGCCGGCCGCGTAGCCGCCGCGCACGCCGAAGGTGAACACCGCCCCTGCGCCGCGCGGCAGGTATTTCCTGGCCAGCGCATGGTACTTGTTCGAGGGCAGGCCCGCGTAGTTCACCCAGGCGACGGCGGGATGCTGCTCCAGGAACTGCGCGACCTTGAGCGCGTTGGCGCAATGCCGGTCCATGCGCAGCGGCAGCGTCTCGATGCCCAGTAGCGTAATCCACGCGCCGAACGGCGACATGGTCGGACCCAGGTCGCGCAGGCCGACGGCATGGGCGTGCATCGTGAAGGAAAGGTCGCCGAAGGTCTCCTGGAAGCGCAGCCCGTGGTACGCATCGCAGGGCGCGCTGAGATCGGGGAACTTGCCGGCCTTCGCCCAGTCGAACCTGCCGCTGTCGACCACCACCCCGCCGATCGTCGTGCCGGTTCCCGACAGGAACTTGGTGGTGGAGTGAACGACGAGGTCGGCGCCGTAATCGATCGGCCGCAGCAGGTAGGGCGTCGCCAGCGTGTTGTCGACGATCAGGGGCGCCTTGGCGTCGTGCGCGATGCGGCCCAGCGCCTCGATATCGACCACCACGCCGCCCGGATTGGCCAGGCACTCGGTGAAGACGGCCTTGGTCTTCTCGTTGACCGCGCGCTTGACCGCGTCGGGGTCGTCGGCGTCGACGAACACGACCTTCCAGCCGAACTTCTTGAAGGTCTTCGAGAACTGCGTGACCGACCCGCCGTAGAGCTTGTTCGAGGCGACGAATTCGTCCCTCGGGTTCATCAGCGGGAACAGCGCGATCACCTGCGCGGCGTGACCCGAGGCGACGGCCGTGGCGCCGCGCCCGCCCTCCAGCGCGGCCATGCGCTCCTCCAGCACCGCCACCGTGGGGTTCATGATGCGCGAGTAGATGAAGCCCGTGGTCTGCAAGTTGAACAGCGAGGCGGCGTGGTCCGCGCTGTCGAACACGTAGGACGTGGTCTGATAGATCGGCACGGCGCGCGCGCCGGTCGCGGGGTCGGGCTGGTAGCCGGCGTGCAGCGCCAGCGTCTCGAATCCGGGGGTGTTCGGACGGTCGGTCATGGTTCGATCCTCGCCAGTGCGTTCAAGCCCCGGCCGCCCGGCGTTCCCTTCCGGTTACCGTTCCCACGGCGGCGGCGAGCTCGGTCAGCGTGGATGCACCCTTAGCGATCACCTGCCGGGTGCGCAAGGTCAGCACATGGCGCTCGTCGTCGGTCAGCTGCTTGGCCGTGATCACGATTACCGGCAGGCGCCGCCAGGCGTCGTTGCGGGCAATCTCGTCGAGGAAGGCGAAGCCGTCCATCTCGGGCATCATCAGGTCGAGCAGGACGATCGACGGCGGCTTGTTGGCCTTGAGCCAGTCCAGGGCCTCGACGCCGTTGCCGGCCTCCGCGACCTTCAGGTCCATGCGCTCGAGCGTGCGCCTTGCCATGTCGCGCGCGCTGGGGTCGTCGTCCACAACCAGCACCGTGCCGCCGCGCGCCTCGCCGGCATGGCGCGCCACCAGAGCGCTCAAGCGCCCGCGGTCGAGCGGCTTGGTCAGGAAGTCGGTCGCGCCCAGCGACAGGCCCAGGCTGCGGTCGTCCAGGATCGTCGCCAGGATGACGGGGATGCCGTGCAGCTCCGGATCGGCCTTCAACTCGGCCAGCACCGACCAGCCGTCGACCTGCGGCATCAGCACGTCCAGCGTGATGACGGCGGGCCGCTCGCGGCGCGCCATCTCCAGCGCCTCGCGCCCGTCGCGGGCGTGCACCACGCGGTAGCCCTTGCGCGACAGGGTCTGGCCGATCAAGTCATGAACCGCGGGGTCGTCGTCGACCGCGAGCACCGTGACGGCGTCCGACGTCGCGCCGCTGACGCGCCTTGGTTCCGGCGCGGGCGAAGCGGCCGCCGGCGCCGCGGTATCCCCCGCGCCGGCAAGCGCTGTCTTGACCGGCAGGATCAGGGTGAAGGTCGAGCCCTTGCCCGGGGCGCTGGACACGGTCACATCGCCGCCCAGGAGCTGGCAGAACCGCCTTGTGATCGCCAGGCCCAGCCCGGTGCCGCCATATTTCTTGGTGGTCGAGCTGTCGGCCTGACCGAAGGCCTGAAACAGGCGGGCCTGCTGCTCGGGCGTCATGCCGATGCCGGTGTCGCTGACCGCCAGCGACACGGCCGGGTGGCCGTTGAACTCCGTCTTCGCCGCCGCGAGCCTGATCGTGCCTTTCTCGGTGAACTTGGCCGCGTTGCTGAGCAGGTTGAGGATGCTCTGTTTCACCTTGGTGTGGTCGCTGGTGATGCGGCCGAAATCGGGCGGACACTCGACGACGAGCGTGTTGCCCTTCTGGTCGACCATCGGCCTGACCATAGCGGCGACCTCGCTGACCAGCGCGCCGATCTCGAATTCCTCGAGGTAGACGGTCGTCTTGCCGGCCTCGATTTTCGACAGGTCGAGGATGTCGTTGATCAGTCCCAGAAGGTGCTTGCCCGCCGTCTCGATCTTCTTCAAGTCGGGCGCAAGCTCGTCGAGCTCCCGATCCTGGGCCTCCTCCTGCAGAATCTCCGCGTAGCCGATGATGGCGTTGAGCGGGGTGCGCAGTTCGTGGCTCATGTTGGCCAGGAACTGGCTCTTCACGCGGTTGGCATCCTCGGCCGCGGTACGTGCGCCCTCGGCCTCGTCGACCGCCTGGCGCAACTCCTCGGTACGCTGCGCCACCAGCGTCTCCAGCCTGGCCTGGGCGCGGCGGCGGTCGGTGATGTCGGTGAAGGTGTAGACGAAGCCGCCCGACTCCATCGGCTTGCCCTCC
This sequence comes from uncultured Rhodospirillaceae bacterium, assembly GCA_964393375.1. Classification (GTDB taxonomy): domain Bacteria; phylum Pseudomonadota; class Alphaproteobacteria; order JAEULC01; family JAEULC01; genus JAEULC01. The sequence goes on along the minus strand of CAYMTM010000195.1, from coordinate 2,775 downwards.
ACAAGCAGCACCGTGCCGTCCGGGCGCTCGACCTCGGCGCCGTGTGGTTCGCCGCTCGTCGCCAGCGCCAGGCGCTTGGCGACCGCAACCGTGGGGCCTTCGGGCGCGAAATCGCCGCGCGAGGCCTGGAATTGCAGCATCTTGGCGTATGGCTTGCCGGGCTTGGCCACCTTTTTGGGCAGGTCGAAGAGTTTGCGCAGAGTGCGGTTGACCAGGATCAGATTCAGGTCGGCATCGACCGCCAGGATACCCTGGGCGACGCTCTCCATCGTCGCGTTCATCAGCGCCGCGTCGCGCTCGATCCGCGCCTGCCGGCGCTTTAGCTCCGTCACGTCGGTGTAGAGGATGGTGAGGGCGCCGTCGAGCAGGCGATGGGCGCTGCATTGCAGCCACCGCCCGTCGGCGAGGCGCAATTCCTGCGTGCCGCCGTCGCCCAGCAGCCGGTCGAACTGGTCCTTCGCCCATTGCACGGGGTCGGCGGTCGCAGCCGGGTCGCGGAACACACGGTCGCCGGCGGCGGCGGCCAGCACGTCGTTGAACGGCATCGTCGCGTCGAGCGACTCGCCGGCGACGCCCAAGAGCTCGCGGAACTTGCGGTTCCAGCGCTCGAGCCTGCCCTGGGCGTCCACCACCACGAACGGATCGTCCAGGCTGTCCAGCGCCTCGCCCAGGCGCGTCTGGGCGTATTCGCGGCCCTTGACCTCCGCGGCCATCATCTCGCGGATGCGGTCCTGCATACGCCGCATCGCCTTGAGCAGCTGGCCGGTCTCGTCTTTGCCGGAATCCGGGATCGCCGTGTTGAACTCGCCGTCGGCGATGCGCTTGGCCACCCGCGACGCGGCGCCGATCGGCTTGACGATGCTGAAGCCGACCAGGCCCAAAACGATCGCCGTCACCGCCATGGTCACGCCCGAGGCGATCACGTTCATCTTCGCGCTGTTGGCGATCGCCTCGGTTGCGCGCGCCTGGTAGGTGAAGCTCTCCAGCCAGATCGCGTCGACCAGCCGGTTGAAGCGGGCGTTGACGTCGCGCCATTCGTTTGAAATGCCCTTGGCGGCCGCGGCGGCGCCCTGGTGGGCGAGCTGCTGCCATTGCAACACCTCCTTGCGGATCGCCGCGATCTCGGCCTGGCTTTCGGGCGAAGTGCGCGTTTCGGCATTGGCGAGGTCGTCGTTCAGCAGGTTGGCCATGCCGTCGATGGCGGCAAGCGCGCTCTGTGCGGACCCGCCGCCCGGTGCGGCCAGCGATTCGCGCCAGTGCCGGTCCATTGCGGCGAAGCCGAGCTGGGCTGAACGGGCGAAGTTCATCGCCATCATCGGCCGCTCGTAGCTCTCGACCACGAGTTGTTGGGCGAGCGTGAAGCTGCGCCCTTCGTTGAGCGCGTTGGCGGCGGCCACGCCGAAGATCAGCAGGGTCGCCAGCAGGAGCCTCAATCGAATTGTCATGGCAGTCGCCTGCGCAAGGGGAGGGACCCGACGTGCCAAGCACGCCGCCTGGCCATGCTAGCGGCGCGAAGGTTAAGAAGATACGATTCGATGCCCGGGAAATGCCGAAAAATCGCGATGCAGGGCGGGGTTAGACCCTACGGCGCTTGCTGGAAATCACCCCGGAGTTGAAGCCGTGCCAGCCCAGCTCGGCATTGAGCCGCGCATACTCGATCTTCGGGCAGCGGTTCATCACCACCTCGAGCCCCGCAGCCTCGGCCTTCCCGGCGGCCGCGTCGTTGCGCACGCCGAGCTGCATCCACAGCACCTTGGCGCCGATCGCGATGGCCTCATCGGCAAGCTGATCGGCGGCATCGGCAGAGCGGAACAGGTCGACCATGTCGACCCCCTCGGGGATGTCCCGCAGGCTGGCGTAGACCTTCTCGCCCAGGATCTCCTGGCCCGCGGCCATCGGGTTCACGGGAATCACGCGATAGCCCTTTCCCTGCAGGTACTTCATCGCGAAGTAGCTCGGCCGGTTCCAGTTCGGGCTGGCGCCGACCATGGCGATGGTCTTCACCTTGGCCAGGATGGAGCGGATATAGCCGTCGTCGTAGCGGTCGTGGTTCATCACCGCCCCTGCCATTCCGGCGGCGGGCGCTTGGCGATCGCCGCGTCGACGCCGGCCTCGGCATCGCGCGCCAGCATGTTCTCGGTCATCACGCGGCTGGTGTAGGCATATGCCTCCTCCAGCCCCATCCCGGCTTGGCGGTAGAAGGCCTCCTTGCCGATCTTGAGGACCAGCGGCGACTTCGACGCCACCTGGCGCGCCAGCGCGTCGGTCGCCGCGTCGAGCGTCCCAGGCGCCACAACCCGGTTGACCAGCCCGTATTCCTTCGCCTGTTGCGCGTCGATCAAATCGCCCGTCAGCAGCATCTCCATCGCGTGCTTCGGCCGGATCGCGCGGGTCAGCGCCACCATCGGGGTCGAGCAGAACAAGCCGATATTCACCCCGGGCATGGCGAAGCGCGCCTCGGCCGAAGCCACGGCCAGATCGCAGGTGGCAACAAGCTGGCAACCCGCCGCGGTCGCCACGCCATGCACCCTGGCGATGACTGGCTGGGGCAGATTCACGATCGCCATCATCATGGCGCTGCATTGGCGGAACACTGCGTCGTAGGCTTGTCGACCGGGGTTGGCGCGAATCTCCTTCATGTCATGGCCGGCGCAGAAAGCTGGACCGGCGCCGGCGATCACCACCACCTTGATGTCGCGGTCCTTGGCGATCGCTTCCAACTGCTCCTGCATGGCCGTCATCAACCCGACCGACAGGGCGTTACGCGCCGCGGGA
>CAYMTM010000194.1:4671-8736 GCA_964393375.1 uncultured Rhodospirillaceae bacterium | reverse complement strand
CTTGCCGTCGATCGCCGGCGTCGCGCTGGCCGGCCCGCCGAAACCTTCGGCGGCGCGCGCGCAGTCCGTGTTGGTCACGCGAACCGCGTCGTTCGCGACTTCCAACCGCAGATCGTCGCACCCCAGGCCGCAGAACGGACAGGCGGCGCGGTCGATGGTCTGCTGGCCGGCGACCGGCACGCGGCGGTCAATCGTACTTGATGTAGGCGAAGCGCGCGTCGGCCTGGGGCGTGCCTTCCAGCGCGCCGCCGGCCTTGGCGGGCTGCCACTGCACCACCTGTTCGATCATCTTCGCCAGCTCGAAGTCCTTGTCGGTGATGCCCTTGGCGGCGTGGTTCTGCAGCCGCACCTCGACCCAGGCATAGGAGGCGGTGATGTCCGGGTGGTGCCAGGCCGCCTCGGCCAGGTGGCCGACCGCGTTGATCACCATCAAGGTACCCTTCCAGGAATGCGTGCGGTACTTGCGCCGGATCCAGCCGCCTTCGAGCCACCAGTGCGGCAGTTCGGCTTTCAGCCGCGCCTCGATCTCGGCGTCGCTGTAGGTGCGCTCGGCCATCGCTTCCTCCCCCTTGCCTGCGCGGGCGATTCTACGCCGTCGGCTTGACCAGCGTCCATCGCGGGCCATACTGCCGGCGGGGAGGAAACCATGCAGGCGGCGCCCTTCGACCACGGGGCCATGCGAAGCATCGCGCACGTCGCGGTGACGGCGCCGGCGCGGCTGCATCTGGGCTTTCTCGATCTCGCGGGCGACCTGGGCCGGCGCTACGGCAGCCTGGGCTTGGCGCTGGAGGAGGTCGGCACGACCGTGTCGGTCGCGCGCGCCGATGCGCTCTGCGTGACGGGAGCGGAGGCGCCGCGCGCGCGGCGGCATGCCCAGGCGATGGCCCGGCGCTTCGGCCTGTCCGACCGCGTGGCCGTGACGATCGACCGCGCGATCCCCGCCCATGCCGGGCTGGGATCGGGCACGGCGCTGGCGCTGGCGGTGGGCGCGGGCATGGCGCGGCTGGAGGGCGTCGCGATAGCGCCCCCCGACATCGCCCGCGCGCTGGGGCGCGGCGAACGCTCGGGCATCGGCATCGCCGCCTTCGACCGGGGCGGGGTGGTCCTGGACGGCGGTCAGGCGCCGGGCGGCGGCACGCCGCCGCCGATCCTGGCGCGGCACGACTTCCCGGAGGCCTGGCGCGTGATCCTGGTGCAGGACCCCGCGTTCCAGGGCAAGCACGGCGCGGCGGAGATCGCCGCCTTCGCGTCGCTGCCGCCGTTTCCCGCCGCGCGCGCGGCGGAGCTGTGCCGACTCGCCCTGATGCAGGCCTTGCCCGCGCTGGCGGAGCGCGACGTCGGCGGATTCGGCGCGGCGGTGAGCGCGATCCAGGCGGCGGTCGGCGACCACTTCGCCCCGGCCCAGGGCGGACGGTTCGCCAGCCCGGCGGTGGCCGAGGCGCTTTCCTGGCTTGAGGCGCAGGGCGCCGCCGGCATCGGCCAGAGCTCGTGGGGTCCGACCGGCTTCGCGCTGGTGGGCGAGCTCGGCATGGCCGAGGCCTTGTCGGCGGCGGCCGGCGAGAGGTTCGGCGCGCGGCTTTCCTTCACGGTCGCGCGCGGGCGCAACCGCGGCGCCGCGATCCTGGAGGGATGACGCATGGAAAAGCCCTTCATCCTGCACATGCTGACGCCGCTTCCGCACATGAGCCCGTTCGACATCAACATGGCGATCGACGCGGGCTACCAGCACGTCATTCCCTATGGCGGCATCGGCAAGGAGCAGGTCGCGGCGCTGGTGCAGGACGCGATTTTCAGCCGCGGGCCGCGCGGGGCGAAACGCACCGGCATCTTCATCGGCGGCAAGGACTCCGGCCTCGCGCTCGACATGCTGGCGGCGGCAAGGAAGGCGATGGTGCCGCCGTTCGAGGTCTCGGTGTTCGCCGACCCGGCCGGCGCCTTCACCACGGCGGCGGCGATGATCGCGCTGGTCGAAAAGCATCTGAAGGCGCAGAGCGCAGCGCTGAAAGGTGCGCGGGTCGTCGTGTTCGGGGCCAAGGGCGTGGTGGGCGCGCTCGCCGGCGCGATCGCGGCGGGCGAAGGGGCCGAGGTCGCGCTCGTCGGCTATGACGGGCTCGCCGGCGTCGACGCGCGGGCGGCCGACGCGAAGGCGCGGCTGGGCGTTTCTATGAAGACCGCGGACGGCAGCGCCGCCGGCGCCAACGCGGCGCTCGCGCGCGACGCCGAGGTGGTGCTGGCGGCGGCGCGCGCCGGCGTGCGGGTGCTGACGGCGGGCGAGCTGGCGGCGTGCACGTCGCTCAAGGTCGCAGCCGACATCAACGCCGTGCCGCCCGCAGGCATCGAGGGCATCGGCATGGCCGACGACGGCAAGGTCCTGCCCGGCGGTGGCCTGGCGATCGGGCCGCTGGCGATCGGCAACATCAAGTACAAGGTCCAGCAGGCCCTGTTCCAGGCCATGCTGGCGGCCGAGACGCCGGTCTATCTCGACTTCCGCGAGGCCTTCGTCCGCGCGCGGTGCTTCGCGAAGTAGCGCCTCACCCCTGCCCGCGGCGCTTGCGTTCGGCGTCGTCCCAGGCGGTCAGCGCCTGGTAGTCTGGCACGAAGCCCAGGCCCTTCTTGGCGTCCGACGACACGGCGGTCTGCGAGGTGACCACGTCGATCAGGGCCGGCGCGTTGGCGAGCGCGCGCTTGAGCGCGGGCGCCAGGTCCTCCGGCTTCTCCACCCGCTCGCCATGCGCGCCGAGCGCGCGCGCCATGCCGGCATAGTCGGAATGGCGCAGCACCGTGCCCACTACGCGGCCGCCGTAGTTGGTCTCCTGGTCGAAGCGCTCGATGTTCCAGGCCGCGTTGTTGGAGACGATGAACACGGCCCTGGCGCCGTGGCGCACCGCGGTGTCGATCTCCATCGCGTTGATGCCGAAGGCGCCGTCGCCGCTGATCGAGATCACCTGGCGGCCCGGAAAGGCGAGCGCGGCGGCCACCGCGAAGGGCACGCCCACGCCCAGGCAGCCGAAGGCGCCCGCGTCCATGTAGGTCCTGGCCTCCAGCCCGACGCGCGCGAAGCTCAGCAGGTCGCCGCCGTCGGCGACGGCGATGAAGTCGGGTGCCGCCACCTCCTTGATCGCCTCGAAGATCGCGTTGGGATGCACCTTGCCGTCGCTGCCCACGGACTCGACCTTCCGTCCGCCCTTGCTGCGCTCCTCGTGCCTGCGGCGCAGGCCCTGGGTCCAGGCGCGGTCGACCCTGGGCGGGCGGTTGCCGGCGGCCTCCACCATCGCGGCCAGCGCGAGGGCCGGCGTCGCCAGCAGCTCGGGCTCGCCGCGCCGGTTGTCGACCAGCTCGCCCGCGCTATCGGCCAGGCGCAGGAAGCGCGCGTTCGGGAACACGGCCGGCGAGCCGTAGCCCATCTGGTAGTCGAGCTTGCGGCCGATGACGAACACCGTGTCGGCCTCGCTCATCGCCGCCGCGCGCATCGCGCCGACGAAAGAGGCGTGCCCGGCCGGCACCAAGCCGCGGCTTTCCTGGGTGTCGAGATACACGGCGCCGCATGCGTCGAGCAGGCGCACCAGTTCCTTGCCGGCGCCCCGGGCGCCGCGCCCGGTCATCACCAGCGGGCGCTTGGCGTTCCACAGCGCGTCCACGGCCTCGGCGACCGCCTGCGGGTCGGGCGGGATGCGCCGCGGCGCCCGGGGCTTCATCCAGTCATCCAGCACCAGGTTGGGCGCGACCGGGGTACGCAGCACGTCGGTCGGGATCTCCAGGTAGACCGGTCCCGGCTCGCCCAGGTCGCCGAAGGCGCGCGCGACGGCCTCGTCCAGCTCGCGCACCACCTGGTCGGGCACGCGCAACGTGCGCGACTGGCGGCAGACCGGGCGCAGGATGTCGACATGCGGGATATCCTGCAGCGGCCCCATGTTCGCCTGGGGGCGCGAGGTGCAGCCGCCGATCAGCAGCACCGGCACGCGGGCGAGCGACGCGTTGGCCATGCCGGTCACGCAGTTGGTCACGCCCGGTCCGGCCGTCGCCATGCAGACGGCCACGATGGTATTGGTTCGCCAGCGGCGGTCG
>CAYMTM010000194.1:0-4661 GCA_964393375.1 uncultured Rhodospirillaceae bacterium | reverse complement strand
GCCGTCGCCATGCAGACGCCGAGCTGGTCGGTGAGTTCCGCATGGGCGTGCGCCATGTGCACCGCCGCACCCTCGTCGCGCACGTCGACGATGCGGATGCCGAGCCGCGCCACGTGGTCCCAGATCGGCTGGATGTGCCCGCCCTGCAGCCCGAAGACGCGATCGACCTTGCGCGCCTTGAGGAACCGCGCGATCCACTGCGCCACGATGTCGGGCGTGCTGTTCAGGTCGACGGCGGCGGCCATGTCATTTCTCCGTGCGCTGGCTTTGCCCCGCCAGCCGCTCGCGCAGCACGCGGTGCAGGATCTTGCCGGTGGCGGTGCGCGGCATCTCGGCTTCGGTCATGAAGGAGAAGCTGCGCGGCCGCTTGTAGCCGGCGATTCGTTCCTTGCACCACGCCGAAAGCTCGGCCTCGGTGGCCGTCGCCCCGTCGTGCAGGGTGACGACGGCGTGCACCCTTTCGCCCCACTTGGCGTCGGGCAGGCCGATCACCGCCACGTCCTTAACCTTGGGGCAGGCGCCGACCACGGCCTCGACCTCCGATGGGTACACGTTCTCGCCGCCCGAGATGATCATGTTCTTCTTGCGGTCGACCAGCCAGATGTATCCCTCGGCGTCGCGCCGCGCCATGTCGCCCACGGTGCAGTAGCTGCCCCGGAACGCCTCGGCGGTCTTGTCGGGCAGCTTCCAGTAGCCGTCGAAGGTGTAGGGGTTGCAGGAGTAAAGCTCGCCCGTTTCGCCGTCGGGCACCTCGTTGCCGTTGTCGTCGAGCATGCGGATCGGCGCCGAGCCCACGCATTCGCGCCCCACCGAGCCCAGCTTGGTGAACTGCTCGTGCGGGTGCAGCATCGTCACCCACCCCGCCTCGGTCGAGCCGTAGAGTTCGAACAGCCCGGTGTTGGGGAACATCTCCATGACCGCGCGCTTGGTGTCGGGCCGTGCCGGCGCGGAGGAAATCATGAGCTTGGTGACGGCGTCGCGGTCGTATTTCGCGCGCACCGCCTCGGGCAGGCCCAGCATCATGATGTAGTGCGTGGGCACCAACGAGGTGAAGCTCGAGCGCGTCTCGGCCAGGGTCTTCAGGCAATGCTCGGGGTCGAAGCTCTTGCGCGAGTAGACGGTGATCGTGCCGCCGGCGTGGTGGAACGAGCCGAAGAAGTAGAGCGAGTTGGCGTGGCACATCGGCATTACCAGCATGGCGCTGTCCTCGCGCCTGATGCCGAGCTCGATTTCGGTGACGAACGACAGCAGCGTGCCGCCGCGATGGCTGCGGATGGCGCCCTTGGGCCGGCCGGTCGTGCCCGAGGTGTACATCAGCATCCAGGGATCGCCGGTGGCCACTTTCGCCGCCGGTTCGGTGTCGGCGGCGCGGGCCAGCAGCGCCTCGTAGTCCAGCCAGCCTTTTGGGCAGGGCTTCGCGCCGAAATGCACAAGGCGCCCGGCCGGGACCGGCAGCGCGCCGCGCACGTCCTCGATCGCGCCCGCCAGTTCGTCCTGCACGATCAGCGCCGCGGCCTCGGCGTTCTCGACGATGAAAGCGATCTCGGGACCGACCAGGCGGAAGTTGATCGGCACCGCCACCAGCCCGGCCTTGGCCGTGCCGGCGTAGATTTCGGCCCATTCCACGCAGTTGTAGGCCAGCACCGCCACGCGGTCGCCCTTCGCCAGGCCGAGGCCGAGCAGCGCGTTGGCCAGCCGGCATGCGCGCCGGTTCCATTCGCGGAACGTCATGGCGCGCTCGAGGTCCCGCGCGCCGATCTTGTCGGGCCGCAGCTTGGCGTGCGCCGCCAGCGCCTCGCCCAGCGTCAGAAGATCCTGCATCGCGGCGTTTCCCTCTCGCCCCCGAACGGTAGCGGGGGCGGCAGGAGCGCGCAATCGGCTACACCAGTCCCCGCATCCGCGCGTGCGCGAAAGCGGCGACGGTGAAGCTGTCGACGATCTCGCACGCCAGCAGCTCCGCCTCGAAATCTTTCAATGTGAACTGTTCGATGCCGACGATGCCTTCGTGGAGCTGCGGCTCACCAAGCTTTGTCAGCCGGCCGAAGAACAGATGCGCCCCGCTGGCGTAGAGATTGGTCGAGCCGTGCAGGAAGCCGAGCGGCACCAGCGCGCCCGCCTCGGCGCCGATCTCCTCCTTCAGCTCGTTGCGCGCCGCGCTTTCCGGCGTCTGGCCCTGCTCGATGCCGCCGCGCGGGATCTCCAGCAGGTAGCGCCGGATCGCGTGGCGGTACTGGCGGGTCAGCACGATCCGCCCGTCCAGCACGGGCAGCACGGCCGCGCCCGCGCCGATGCGGTTCAAGGTGCGGGTATGAGTGCGGCGCGACCCATCCGGGAATTCCACCGCGTCGCGCAGCACGAAGATCCAGGGATCGTCGAACACGATGCCGACCTGCGACTGAAGCTCGGCGTCGGCGGGGGTCAAACCACGCGCCACCAGCCGGCCGGCCATCGCGCGTTCGACCGCAGCGATGTCGTCCGGATCGAGCAGCACGCGCACGGCCGCGCCGGCGTTGTCGAACAGCTCGGGCTGCGCGCGGGCGAAGGCGAGGTAGCGGGCGAGGCGCTCGTTTTCCATGCCCTGCTTCCTAGCCGATCTGGCGTCCCAGCGCCATCGACACCCAGGACGCCGGTATGCGGAAGGCGGGGCGCATGCTGGGCCTTTCCGTCCGATCGGGCATCCGCCCGGCCTAACCGGCACTCCCGTCGCCCCTTCACAACGCTTTGTTAACAGGGCATTGTTACCAGGGTTACGGCTGTCGGGCGCCGTCGGTGGCGTGCCCAGGCCGGAACGGGGCCTTCCAAGCGGCCCGATCGACCAGACGGGGGGATCCGGATCGGCATGAAACTCGCGATTCCGAAGGAGCGTCGGGAAGGCGAGGCGCGCGCCGCCGCCACGCCCGATTCGGTCAAGAAGCTGATCGGCCTCGGCTTCGAGGTCACGGTCGAGGCCGGGGCCGGGGCGGGTGCGTCGATCCCCGACGAGCAGTACGCCGCCGCCGGCGCGAAAGTCGCCCCCGACGCCGCCGCTGCCCTGGCCGACGCCGACGTGGTCTTGAAGGTGCAGCGGCCGATGTCGGCGGCCGAGGGCCGCGACGAGCTGGCCGGCATCAAGCGCGGCGCGATCCTGATCGGCATGCTGGCGCCCTACGCCAACAAGGAGCAGATCCGGGCTTACGCCGATGCCGGCATCGCGGCGATCGCGCTGGAGCTGGTGCCGCGCATCACCCGCGCGCAGTCGATGGACGTCCTGTCCTCGCAGGCGAACCTCGCCGGCTACCGCGCGGTGCTGGATGCTGCCTACGAGTTCGGCCGCGCGTTTCCGATGATGATGACGGCGGCCGGCACCGTGCCGCCGGCCCGCGCGCTGATCATGGGGGTTGGCGTGGCGGGGCTGCAGGCGATCGCGACGGCCAAGCGGCTGGGCGCGGTGGTCTCGGCGACGGACGTGCGCCCTGCCACCAAGGAGCAGGTTGAAAGCCTGGGCGGCACCTTCATCGCGGTGATGGACGAGGAGTTCCAGCAGGCCCAGACCGCCGGCGGCTACGCCAAGGAGATGAGCAAGGAATACCAGGCCAAACAGGCCGCGCTGATCGCCGAGACGATCAAGAAGCAGGACATCGTCATCACCACGGCGCTGATCCCCGGCAGGAAGGCGCCGGTGCTGGTGAGCGAGGACATGGTGAAGTCGATGAAGCCCGGCTCGGTGATCGTCGACCTGGCGGTCGAGCAGGGCGGCAATTGTCCGCTCAGCGAGGCGGGCAAGGTGGTGGTCAAGCACGGCGTCAAGATCGTCGGCCACATCAACGTGCCGAGCCGAATCGCGGTGGATGCCACCGCGCTCTATGCCCGCAACCTTGTCAACTACCTGACGCCGCTGATGGACAAGGCCACCAAGGCGGTCAAGCTGGACCTGGCGGACGAGGTGGTGAAAGGCAGCCTTCTGACGCACGAGGGCAAGATCATCCATCCGAGCTTCGCCGCGGCCTGAGCGCGCAAGGGGGAATTCCATGGATCCGACCCAATTCCAGAACAGCGCCGCCGCGCTGGCCAAGTCGGCGCGCGAGCTCGCCGTCCAGGCCGAGGTGCTGGCGTCCTCCGCCGGCGCGCTCGCCAAGACCCAGGCCCTGGGGGGCGTGGACCCGCTGGTGTTCGGGCTCAGCGTGTTCGTGCTGGCCTGCTTCGTAGGCTATTACGTGGTGTGGCGGGTTACGCCGGCCCTGCATTCGCCGCTGATGAGCGTCACCAACGCGGTGTCGTCGGTGATCATCGTCGGGGCGCTGATCGCCGCCGGGCCCGCGGGCTTCAACTTCTCCAAGGTGATGGGGTTCCTCGCCGTCATCCTCGCCTCGGTCAACATCTTCGGCGGGTTCATCGTGACCCAGCGCATGCTGCAGATGTTCAAGAAGAAGACGAAGTAGCGGGAGCGGGGGACCGACATGAGCGAGAACATCTCCGCCATCCTGTATCTGGTCGCGGCGGTCTGCTTCATCATGGCGCTGCGCGGGCTGTCGAGCCCGCTGACGGCGCGCGGCGGCAACATGTACGGCATCGTCGGCATGGTGATCGCGATCGGCACCACGCTCGCCGTGCCGGGGGTCTTGAGCTACGGGGTGATCCTCGCCGGCATCGTTATCGGCGGCGCGATCGGCACGGTGATCGCG
>CAYMTM010000193.1:2914-8778 GCA_964393375.1 uncultured Rhodospirillaceae bacterium | reverse complement strand
GGCCTGATGTGGCGGGCCTATGACGAGCTCGGCTTCCTGCAGTACTCGTTCGTCGAGACCGTCGCGGCCATGCATCCCTTCTACCTGATCCGCGCCGTCGGCGGCCTGCTGTTCCTCGGCGGGGCGCTGATCATGGTCTACAACCTGATCCAGACGATGCGCGGGGCGGTGCCCAGGACCGCCCTGCCGGCCGCGGCCGCGGCCCAACCGGCGGCCTAGGGAACGCACACCATGATGCTGCGACACGAAACCATCGAGAAGAACGTCATCCTCCTGGCGGTGCTGACCCTGATCACCGTGTCGATCGGCGGTCTGGTGCAGATCATCCCGCTGTTCACGATCGAAACGACGATCGAGCGCGTCAAGGGGGTGCGCCCCTATTCGCCGCTGGAACTGCTGGGGCGGAACATCTACGTCCGCGAGGGCTGCTATGTGTGCCACAGCCAGCAGGTCCGTCCGTTCAAGGACGAGGTGGAACGGTACGGGCATTACAGCCTGGCGGCCGAGAGCATGTACGACCACCCCTTCCAGTGGGGGTCCAAGCGCACCGGGCCGGACCTGGCGCGCGTCGGCGGCAAGTACTCGAACGACTGGCAGGTGCTCCACCTGATCGACCCGCGCGCTGTTGTGCCGGAGTCGATCATGCCGCCCTATGGGTTCCTGGCCGGCCGGCCGCTGCGCTACGGCGACATCGCCGCCCACTTGAAGGCGAACCGCGCAGTGGGGGTGCCCTATACCGACGAAATGATCGCCCAGGCCGCGGCGGACCTGGAGACCCAGCTCGATCCCAACGCGGATTCCGCCGAATTCCTGAAACGCTACCCGAAAGCGGTGATCGCCAAGTTCGACGACAGCACGAAGCAGCCGACCGAGATGGACGCCTTGGTCGCGTATCTGCAGATGCTGGGCACGCTGGTGAAGTTCACCGACGTGCGGCTCGAGGATATGCGGCAATAGGAGCGGGCCATGGACATGCAATCGTTTTATGAGCTCCTGCGAAGCCTGTGGGTGGTGTGGTTCATGGGGCTGTTCCTGGGGGTCGTCGCCTGGGCGATGTGGCCCTCGCGGCGCAAGAAGCTTGAAGAGCACGGCCGCATTCCTCTTCGCGGCGACCGGTAGGAGCAGGCGATGCCCACGAAGATCGAAAAGGACGTCATCACCGGCACGGACACGACCGGGCACGAATGGGACGGCGTGAAGGAACTCAACACGCCGCTGCCGAAATGGTGGCTGTACGTCTTCTACGCCACCATCGTCTGGTCGATCGGGTACTACGTGCTCTATCCGTCCTGGCCGACCCTGTCGTCGCACTTGCCGGGAATTGCCGGCTACTGGTCGCGCGCGGAAGTTGCCCAGCAGCTTTCGAGCCTGGCGGAGCAGCGGGCGCCGTTCGTGCGGCGCATCCAGAGCGCGTCGCTGGATCAGATCCGCGCCGATCAGACGTTGTTCAACTATGCGCTCGCGGGCGGCAAGGCCGCCTTCGGCGACAATTGCGCGCCCTGCCACGGGCCGGGCGGCGGCGGCGCCAAGGGATTCCCGAATCTGGCGGACGACAAGTGGCTCTGGGGCGGAGACCTGGCGGCGATCCACCGCACCATCCAGTTCGGCATCCGTAACGCGAACCCGGATTCGCGCCAGTCGCAAATGCCGCGCTTCGGCGCCGACGGCATCTTGACGCCGCCGCAGATCAACGACGTGGCGGAATACGTGCTGTCGTTGCGCGGCCAGTCGAAGGACGCCGCCGCGGCGGTCCGGGGTGCGCCGATCTTCGTGGAGAACTGCGCCGTGTGCCATGGCGAGAAAGCCGAAGGGAATCAGGAACTCGGGTCGCCCAGCCTGCGCGACGGGATCTGGCAGTACGGCGGCGACAAGGCCTCGCTCGTCCAAACGATCGCGATGGCGCGCAACGGCAGCATGCCGGCGTGGATCGAGCGGCTGGACGACGCAACGATCAAGATGCTTGCCCTCTATGTCCATTCGCTGGGCGGCGGGAAATAGCGCAGGCCATGCCACGCGATGGCGGTGCGGCGATGAGTTCAACGGCGTCGTCGGACGAGGCGGTATCGGTACGCGCGCAAAAGGCCGCGACCCCGATCTATGCCACCCGCATCAAGGTCTACCCCAAGCGCGTTGACGGCATCGTCCGCCGTATCAAGTGGGCCATCCTCGCCGTCTGCCTGGGTCTCTATTACGCGGTTCCGTGGCTGCGCTGGGACCGCGGGCCCGACGCGCCGAACCAGGCAATCCTGCTCGACCTGCCGGGCCGGCGGGCCTATTTCTTCTCGATCGAGATCTGGCCGCAGGAAATCTATTACCTGACCGGACTGCTGATCCTGGGTGCGGTGGGCCTGTTCCTGGTCAGCAGCCTGTTCGGCCGCGTATGGTGCGGCTACACCTGCCCGCAAACCGTGTGGACCGACCTGTTCATGTGGGTGGAAAGGCTGATCGAAGGCGATCGCAACGCCCGCATCAGGCTCGACCGCCAGCCATGGAGTGTCGCCAAGGCGGCGCGCAAGGTCGCCAAGCACGCGATCTGGCTGGCGATCGCCGCCGCCACCGGCGGCGCCTGGGTGATGTACTACGTCGACGCGCCGACGGTCGTGCGCGAGACATTCACCGGCCGCGCGTCGGTCGAGACGTATTTCTTCGTCGGACTGTTTACGGCCACCACCTACCTGCTGGCGGGCTGGGCGCGCGAGCAGGTCTGCACCTACATGTGTCCGTGGCCGCGTTTCCAGGCCGCCATGTTCGACGAGGACACGCTGACGGTGACTTACCAGGCCTGGCGCGGCGAGCCGCGCGGCAGCCACAAGGCGACGGAGAGCTGGGAGGGCAGGGGCGACTGCGTGGACTGCAAGCAGTGCATCGCCGTGTGCCCCACCGGGATCGATATCCGCGACGGCCAGCAGCTCGAATGCATCGGCTGCGGTTTGTGCGTCGACGCCTGCAACGAGATCATGGACAAGGTCGGCCGTCCGCGCGGCCTGATCCTGTTCGACACGCTGGCGCACCAGGCCGCGAAAGCGGCCGGCAAGCCGGGGACCTACCGGCTGATCCGGCCCCGCGTCCTGGTCTACGCGGGCCTGCTGTCGATCGTGATGGTCGCGATGCTCGCGGCGTTCCTGTCCCGGCCGACCGTCGAGCTGACGGTCTTGCGCGACCGTGCGCCGCTGTTCGTGCCCTTGTCCGACGGCTCGATCCGCAACGGCTTCACGGTCAAGGTGCTGAACAAGACCCGCCAGGCGCATCAATACGCGCTGGAGGTCGCCGGGCTGCCGCAACCTGCCACGCATGTCGTGCGCGCGGGCGAAGCGGCGCAGCTGGACGATGCGATCCTCGTTGCCGAGCCCGACTCCGTCGCCACCTACCGTGTCTATGTGTCGGTTCCCGGCGGTGCACTGAAGGCGGACTCCACGCCGATCACCTTCCGGCTGCGGGACAAGACGAGCGGGTCAAGCGCCGAGCATGGCTCGGTCTTCCGCGGACCGTCCCAGCGCGGCGCCGGACAGGCCGGGTGACGCGCCATGGTGCCGGCGCACATGCCCGATCGCCGCTCCGGCTGGATCCCCTGGATCTTCGTCGGCGGGATGCTGCTGGTGGTCGCCGTCAACGGCGCTTTGATCTTTTTCGCGTTCGACAGCTGGACGGGCCTTGCCGCCGACCATGCCTACGAGCGCGGCCGGCAATACAACCGGGCATTGCAGGCAAGCGAGCGCCAGGACGCCCTCGGCTGGTCGCTGCACGCGCACCTGTACCGGGAGCCGTCCGGCGCGGCGATGGTCGTCGAAGCGCTTGATCGCGAGGGCCGCGGCCTCGAGGGCCTTGTCGTCGAGGTCCTGCTGGAACGGCCGCTCGGCAAGCCCGACCCGCAGCGCGTCATGCTCGTGCCCGAAGGTCCGGGCCGCTACGCCGGCCGCCTGGCCGCCCTGGCCAAGGGCCAATGGAACGTCCTGATCGCAGCATCGAGCGGAACCGAGCGCATGTACGCCACGCAACGCCTCGCCGCGCCATGACCGCGCTCGTCGTCACGGCAGAAGCCGCGCAAGTCGCGAAAGCCGCGTCGGCCTGCGCCCATTGCGGCCAGTCCCTCCCGCGCTCGTCCGTGGGGGAGTTCTGCTGCGTGGGCTGCGCGACGGCCTACGCGATCGTCCAGGACCTCGGCCTGGACCAGTTCTACGCCAGGCGCGCGACGGCGCATGGCACGCGCGCCCTGCGCCCGGAGCCCGACGACGCCGCCAAGGACTATTCCGCGCATGTCCGGACCGACGAGGCCGGCCGCGCGGTGCTGCACCTGATGGTGGATGGCGTGAGCTGCGCAGCCTGCGTGTGGCTGATCGAGTCCGTGCTGGCCCAAGAAGCCGGGATCGTCCAGGGCCGCCTCAACATGACGACCCAGCGTCTCGTGATCCGCTGGAACGGACCGGCCTCGCAGGCCAACCGCTACGTCCGTCGCCTGCAGGCGCTGGGCTTTCGCCTGGTTCCCTTCGATCCAGGCCGGCTGGTCGGAGCCGCCGGCCGCGCCGAGCGCGAGTTGCTGAAGTCGATGGCCGTGGCCGGGTTCGCCGCCGGCAACATCATGCTGCTGTCGGTTTCGGTCTGGGCCGGGCATGCGCAGGGCATGGGCCAGGGGACCCGCGACCTGATGCATTGGGCGTCGGCCCTGATCGCGCTGCCGGCGATCGCGTATGCCGGGCTGCCTTTCTTCCGCTCCGCCGCCGATGCACTGCGGGCGGCGCGCACGAACATGGACGTGCCGATTTCGATCGGCGTGATCCTGGCGGCCGCCGCGAGCCTGTGGGAGACCATCGGGTCCGGCCAGCACGCCTATTTCGATTCCGCCGTCACGCTGCTGTTCTTCCTGCTTGTAGGGCGCTATCTCGACACGCGGGCGCGCGGGCGCGCCCGTGCCGCCGCCGAACAGCTCCTTTCCTTCGACGTCCGCAGCTTCACCGTCGTGTCGCCGGACGGCACGACCGCGCAGCTTCCCGCGGAAGCGGTCAAGGCCGGCGATGTCGTGCTGATCGCCGCCGGCGAGCGGATCGGCATCGACGGCAAGGTCCTGGCAGGCCATTCGGACTTGGACACCAGCCTCATCACCGGCGAGGCGACGCCTGCAGCCGCGGCGCCGGGGACGGCCGTGTTCGCGGGGACGGTGAACCTGTCGGCACCGCTGCGCATCGCCGTCACGGCGACCGGCGAGCGCATGCTGCTGGCCGAAATCGCCCGACTCATGGAGGCGGCCGAGCGGGGCCGCGGCCGTTTCGTCGCCCTGGCGGATCGGGTGGCGCGTGCCTATGCCCCCGTCGTGCACCTGATGGCGGCGAGCACCTTCGTCGGTTGGATGGCGCTGGGCGGCATCGGCTGGCAGGCGGCCCTGATGAATGCGGTCGCCGTCCTGATCATCACCTGTCCCTGCGCGCTCGCCCTGGCGGTGCCGGCGGTGCAGGTCGTCGCCAGCGGGCGCCTGATGCGCCGCGGCGTGCTGCTCAAGTCCGCGACCGCCCTGGAGCGGCTGGCCGAGGTCGACAGCGTGGTTTTCGACAAGACCGGCACCTTGACGCTCGGCACGCTGACGCTGGCAGCCGATCCGCAACGCTCGGCCGACGATCTTCGCCTGGCGGCTTCGCTGGCGCTGGCAAGCAAGCACCCCCTGGCCCGCGCGCTGGCACGCGCCGTTCCCGACGCGGTTGCCTATGGCGATGTGGTCGAGCACCCCGGCCTGGGACTGTCCGCGCCGGGCCCAACCGGCGAGGTGCGGCTGGGCAGCCGGACCTTCTGCGGCATCGCCGACGCCGCCGCCGCCGCGGGACCCGAGCTCTGGCTTGCGGCGCCCGGCCGTGCGCCGCTGCGCTTCTCCTTTGCCG
>CAYMTM010000193.1:0-2904 GCA_964393375.1 uncultured Rhodospirillaceae bacterium | reverse complement strand
TCTTGCCTTCACCCGTCACCATCTCGGCGATATTGCCGCTGTGCAGCACGATTCGTGCGCCGCTGCGCTTCTCCTTTGCCGAGCGTCTGCGCCCCGATGCGCCGCAGACGGTCGCTTGGCTCAAGGGGCAGGGGCTGGCGGTCGAGCTGCTGTCGGGCGACCGCGCGGCCGCCGTTGCGGCGGTCGCACGTCAGGCCGAGATCGGGCAGTGGCGCGCCGAATGCAATCCCGCCGAGAAAGCCAGGCATCTGGCGGCGGCTCACGCGGCAGGCGGGTGCACGCTGATGGTCGGCGACGGGCTCAACGACGCGCCGGCGCTGGCTGCAGCCCATGTCTCCGTTTCGCCGGCGACCGCCGCGGACGTCAGTCAGACGGCGGCCGATGCCGTGTTCCAGGGCGAACGCCTGTGGCCGGTAGCCGAGATACTCGCGGTGGCGCGCCGTGCGGCCCGGCTGGTCCGCCAGAACCTGGCGCTCGCGCTGGTCTACAACCTCGGCGCCGTGCCGCTGGCCGTGGCCGGCAAGGTGACGCCGCTGATCGCCGCCATCGCCATGTCGACCTCCTCGCTGCTGGTGATCTTGAACGCGCTGCGCCTGGCGCGCGCGGATTCGGCCGGCAAGGCAGTCCGCCCGTGAACGCCTTGCTGCTCCTGATCCCGATCGCCCTGTTCCTGGGCCTGCTCGGGCTGGGCGCCTTCATGTGGGCGATGCGCACGGGGCAGTTCGACGACCTGGACGGCGCGGCCAACCGGATCCTGTTCGACGACCCTCCTGCCGGAGCGGTCAGGCGCGGTGCGAACGAGGCGGATTCGCGGCGGCGGCAATAAGCGGGAGACCTGCAATGAACCTCGTTACGATCATCATCATGGTGGCCGCCGGACTGGTCGGCCTGTTGGGGCTGACGGCCGCGTCGAGCGCGGTCGACGACGCCATGTACCTGTTCGGGCTGATCATGTTCGGCTTCGCTCTTGTCGTGAATTTTTGCCTCTTGAAGCGCCATTTCGACCAAGTCGACGCCCAGAGGTCGCCCTAGGCAGCTTGGCAGACCGAATGCCGCTTTGCGAATGGACCGGTGCGTGCTAGCAGTCCGACCATGAAGGACAGGAAGCGCGGGCCGGGCCGCAAGAGGCGAGGTGTCCTTGCGCGCAAGCCGGCCGCGGCTGCGCGACGGGTGGGGGGCACGCCGAGCGTCGCGACCCTGCGCGAGGCGCTGCGCGCCAGCGAACAGCGCTACCGGTCCCTGATCGAGACGGCCGCCGCGCCGATCTTCCTGCTCTCCTCCGGGCTGATCGTGACCGAGACCAATCCGGAGGCCGAGCGGCTGTTCGGCCGCGCCCGGAAGACCATGATCGGGCACGATTTCTGCGGGCTTCTCGACGCGAACACGCATGAAGGATTCGGCCGGCGCCACCTCGAGCGCGTGCTGGCCGGCCGGCCGGCGCGCGGCGTGGAGGGCCGGGTCCGCCAATCCGACGGCACGGAGCGCGTCCTGCTCTGGAACGCCACCCGGCTTCTGGGGGCGAAGCGGCGGACCATGGGCGTGATCGCGGTCGCCCAGGACATTACGGAGCGTGAGAAGGCCGAGCAGGCCCTGCGCGAGCGCGAAGCGCGCATGAGCTCGGTGATCTCCACCGCGCCCGATGCCATCATCACGATCGATTCCCATGGCTTGATCCAGTCCTTCAGCGCGACGGCGGAAAAATTGTTCGGCTACGAAGCCGGCGAGGTGATCGGGCGCAACGTCAAGATCCTGATGCCGCAGCCCCATCGCTCCGCGCACGACGCATATATCGCGCGGTACCTGACCACCGGCCAGAAGCGCATCATCGGCATCGGCCGGCAGGTGGAGGCGCAGCGCAAGGACGGCACGATCTTCCCGATCGAACTCGCGGTGGGCGAGGTGAAGCACGGCGCCACGCACGTCTTCACGGGCTTCATCCGCGACATCACCGCGCGCGCGAAGCTGGAGCAGGACCTGCGCCAGGCCCACAAGATGGAGGCGATCGGCCAGCTTACCGGCGGCCTGGCGCACGATTTCAACAACCTGCTGACCGTCATCACGGGCAACCTCGAGATGCTCGAAGCGCGGCTGGAGCGACCGGACGATCGCGAGCTTCTCAAAGAGGCGGAGGAAGCCGCCGACCTCGGCGCCAAGCTTGCCGGCCGCCTGCTGGCGTTCGGCCGTCGCCAGCCGCTCAATCCCAAGGCGATCGAACTCAGCGCTTTGGCGGGAAGCATGATGGATCTGCTGCGGCGGACCTTGGGAGAATCGATCGAGATCGAGCCCAGGCTGGCGAAAACGCGCACGATCGTCGCCGACCCTGGACAGGTGGAGAACACGCTGCTGAACCTCGCCATCAACGCGCGCGATGCCATGCCGGATGGAGGCCATTTGATCATCGAGACCGCGGACGCCGATATCGACCGCGATTACGCCGCCGCCCACGGCGATATCGAGCCGGGCTCCTACGCCCTGCTCGCCGTCAGCGACACCGGCGTCGGCATGTCGGAAGAGGTTCGCCAGCGCGCCTTCGAGCCGTTCTTCACCACCAAGGGACCGGCCAGCGGCAGCGGGCTGGGCCTCAGCATGGTGTACGGTTTCGTCAAGCAGTCCGGCGGTCATGTCCAGCTCTACAGCGAGCCGGGCCACGGCACGTCGGTGCGCATCTATCTGCCGGTGCAGAAGCAGGAATCCGCGGCGCCCCGACCCGCCGACCGCCCCCGCGGGGTCCAAACGGCGAAGGGTGAGACGATCCTGGTCACCGAGGACGATGCGCGCGTGCGGAAGGTGTCGGTGCGTCGCCTGAAGCAGCTCGGCTACAAGGTGATCGAGGCGGGCGACGGCAGGAGCGCCCTGGCCGTCCTGGACGGCCTGTATCGCGGGGGCCTCTCGACGCTGCCGGTG
>CAYMTM010000192.1:0-8882 GCA_964393375.1 uncultured Rhodospirillaceae bacterium | reverse complement strand
GCAGACCGGCTCGGGCACCCAGTCCAACATGAACGCCAACGAGGTGATCGCCAACCGCGCCAACGAGATGCTGGGCGGCCGGCGCGGCGACAAGAAGCCGGTGCACCCGAACGACCAGGTGAACCTGGGCCAGTCGTCGAACGACTCCTTCCCGACCGTGATGCACATCGCGGTCGCGCTCGCGGTGCATCGCCGCTTGCTGCCGGCGCTGCAAGGGCTGCACGACGCCCTCGACGCCAAAGCGCGCGCCTTCGCCGAAATCGTCAAGATCGGGCGCACGCATTTGATGGACGCGACGCCGCTCACCCTGGGCCAGGAGTTCGGCGGCTACGCGGCGCAGGTGGTGGATTGCGTGAAGCGCATCGCCGCCGCCGGCGAAGCACTCTTCGCGCTGGCCCAGGGCGGCACGGCGGTCGGAACCGGGCTCAACGCGCGCGCTGGGTTCGATGCGACCTTTGCGAAGGAGGTGGCGACCCTGACCGGCCTGCCTTTCCGGCCGGCCGCGAACAAGTTCGCCGTGATGGCGGCACATGACGATCTGGTGGCGCTGTCCGGCGCGCTCAACACGGCCGCGGCCGCCTGTTTCAAGATCGCCAACGACATCCGCCTGATGGGTTCGGGCCCGCGCAGCGGCATCGGCGAGCTGCGCCTGCCCGAGAACGAGCCGGGCAGCTCGATCATGCCGGGCAAGGTCAACCCCACCCAGGCCGAGGCGATGACGATGGTGTGCTGCCAGGTGATGGGCAACCACACCGCCGTCACCGTCGCTGGGTCGCAGGGACATTTCGAGCTCAACGTGTTCAAGCCGGTGATCGCCGACAACCTGCTGCGCTCGATCCGCCTGCTGGCCGATGCGGCCGGAAGCTTCACCGAGCACTGCGTCGCCGGCATCGAGCCGGACCGCAAGCGCATCGCCGAGCATCTCCAGCGCTCCCTGATGCTGGTGACCGCGCTGAACCCGCGGATCGGCTACGACAACGCGGCCAAGGTGGCCAAGCTGGCGCACGTGCAGGACCTGACCCTGCGCGAGGCAGCGATCCGCCTGAAGCTGCTCACCGGCGAGGAGTTCGACGCGCTGGTCCGGCCGCAGGACATGCTGGGCCCCAAGCCGTGAGCGACCGCGCGCCGCCGGCCGGCCCGCCGGCTTCCGCCGGCGCCGTGCGCAAGCGCTCGGTCACCATCGCCGGGCATCGCACCAGCGTGTCGCTGGAACAGGCGTTCTGGGAAGCGCTCAAGGCGGTCGCCGACCGCCGCGGCCTGTCGCTGGCGGCCGTGATCGCCGAGATCGACGCCGCTAACGCCCGCCTGCCGGCCCCGGACCGCGCCGGCAACCTGTCGAGCGCGCTTCGGGTCTACGTGCTGGAACAGGCCCGCGCCGGCACGCTTGGCTGACGCGCGCTACTGGCTCTTCGGCTTCAGCAATTGCTGGAGCAGTTGCTGCGTCGGGTTCGTCTGCTGCGGCGCGGGCGCGGTGGTCGGCGCCGCCGTCGTCGCCGGAGGCTGGCCGGGCAGCCCCGCTTTGCCGGACAGCAGGTCCTGCAGGACGGACGGCCCCATTCCTTGCCCGATACCGCCGCCACCGCGCGCGACGCGCTCGCCGTAGACCCGCGTGTTGGGCTTGTCGAGCGGACCGCGGAGCTGGGCGGCGATATAGGGCTGCTGCGGCTGGCCCGCCACGGCGGCCTGCCTGCGATAGGCTTCGATCGCGAAGTCCTGGCGATAGAGCGGCAGGCTGACCCAGCCGCCGGTGGTCAGCACAATCTCGTTGTTGACGATCTGCAGATCGCGCTCGGTCATCAGGCCATTTCGGAAATCGACCGTGCCCGACAGCTTGCCGGGATCGTTCACCATCATCAGCCCGACGAAGCTCAGCATGCCAACCAGCCCGCTGGCATAGCCGCCGGTGGCCGTGGTCAGGTCCTGGGCCAGCACGTCGATCTGGTTGCCGCCCAGGATGCCGCCCAGCCCCTGCAGCCCGCCCACGAGCAGTTGCTCGCCTTGCTTCAGGCGTGCCCTGACCTCTCCCTGGACAGCCGCGCCGCCGGTCAGCGTCGAAACCATCTCCGCCTCGTTGCGGCCGGCGAACTGGAAGCGCGCATCGGTCGAGATGCGTCCCGCCAGCCGGTCGTTGTTGGCGACGACCTTCATCAACTCATGCGCATCGGCATTCGCCAATGTCAGGTGCAGATTGCCTTTCGGCACCTGCGAGGCATCGAGCGCGACATCGCCGGTCAGCTGGCCGCCGAAGGCTGTCGCCACGATTCGAGTGACGTTGAGGACGCCGTTCTGCGCCGTCACCTGGGCCGAGGCGTTCTGCACCGCATACTTGCCGAAGCGCAGCGATTGCAGTCCGTCGATCCGTGCATTGACGTCGTAGGCCCTAAGCGCGTCGAGCTTGAACAGCTCGCGCGACCAGCGCGGATGGACCTCGCCGCCCTGCGGCGGCGGCGCGAACGTCACCGGCTGGTAGGGTTGCGGCGGCGGGGGGGTAGGCGGTTGCTGCGCCGGGCGCTGCTGTTGGGCGGGCGCCTGTTGCTGAGGCGGCCGCTGCTGCTGTTGCGGCTGCAGGACCTGCGGCAGTTGCTGCAGCCATTGCGGCTGCTGTTGCTGCTGCGCCAGTTGGACCTGACCCGGCCGGTCGCCGGCCGGGACCAGATCGTCCAGCTCGCCGAACAGCCGGCGCAATTCGGGCGCCAGGTCGCCGCGCTGCTGGCCGGGGGCGGGCAGGAAAGGATCGACGATGATCTCGCCCGAGGTTCGGACCTGCAGGTCGATCTTCGGGCGGGGCCCGTCCATCGTCATCGTTCCCTGGCCGCTCACGCCGATCGGGCCGAAATTGCCGACCAGGTTGGTGATCTGCACCCGCTTGCCGTCGCCTACCAGGCGTACGTTGTCGAACTTGACCTTGCCGGGGATCGGCGAGGACGGCTTGTAGAACGCCGTCAGCACGCGCATCGCATCGACCTCGGCGACCGAGGCCGTCAGGTCGTACTTGGCCGCGGGCGTCATCGCCTCGCTGACCGTGCCGGTCAGCGATACGGTGCCGCCGAAGGCCTGGGCGGTGCCCTGCTGCAAGGTCAGGGAAGGCGCCTCGGTGGAACCCTTGATCGTGCCCTTGGCAGTCAGGGTCTGCAGGTTCTGCGCGATCGCCGGCGGGACGTTGGCGCCCGGGAAGGCCGCCAGCATCGGCCCGACGCCGAGGTTGGCGATGTCGAAGGCGAGGTCCGCCTTGCGCGTCGGGTCCATCGCGTCGGTGATCTGGCCGTTCAGCGCCATCGTGCCGCCGAAGCCCGCCATCGCCAGGTTCTGCATGCCGACGTTGAGGTTGTCCATCGTGCCCTTCAGCGCCAGCTTGCCGTTGACCGGCCCCAATTGCTGCGCGCCCTGGGCGGTGATCACGCCCGGCATGGCCGCGAGCAGCGGCCCCAGGGTGAAGTTCTGCATGTCGGCGGTGACATCGAGCTGCTTGCCGGCGTCAATCACGTCGCCGTTGAGCTTGATCGACCCGCCCAGGCCCGTCAGCGCCGCATCGCGCAGCGTCACTTTCTTGGCGTTGCCCGCCGCCTTGCCCGTCAGCGTCATGCCGCCCAGCCGGTCGGCCGTGGCCATCAGGTTCGGATCGGGATTAAAGGCGGTCAGCAGCGGCCGGAGGCTCGGCAGCTTCATGTCGACGCCGAGGTCGACCGAGGGCGTCGGCGAGGCCATCTGGGTGATCGTGCCCGTCAGGTCCAGTTCGCCGCCGAAGGCACGCAGCTCGGTATCCTTGAGCGTGATGGCGTCGGCCGAGGTGTTGGCGATCCGGCTCTTGAGCGCGAACGGCCCCAGCTTCTGCCCGCCATGCTTGGCGCGCTCGCCCGCCAGCAGGCCCAGCACCGGCCCGAACTCGGGGAAATTGGCGTCCACCGCCAGGTCGACCTTGGGCACCGGCTGGCTCAACTGGTCCATCGTGCCGGCAACCTTGCCGGCGCCGCCGAAGCCTTCGAGCGCGGTGTCGATCTTGAGCCCGTCGGTCGTGCCGGCCACGGTTCCCTTGGCGTTGAGCTGGCCAAGCTGCTGGGCGGTCAGCGGCGAGTCGTAGCCGCTGGCGAATTTCAGGAACCGCTTGGCATCCGTCGCCCGCAGGTTGAAGGCGGTCGAGAATGCCGGCGCGGTCGACATCCGCTCGACCACCAGCGTGATCGCGGCCTGCGCGCCGGCCAGGTCGCGCACGGTCGCTTCCTTGATCGCCAACCGGCCGTTGACCAGCTCCAGCGTCATCTTGACGTCCTGGATCTGGGTTTCGTGATAGGTCAGGCTGTCGATATCGGCCTGCAGGTTGAGGTCGAAGGTTTCAAGCACCTTCAGCGCCTCGTAGGGACTGGCGGCAGGCGCGCTGCCGCCTGCGGGCTGGGTTGTCTGCGCCTGTGCGACGCGCGTTTGCCGCTGGGCGGCCGGTCGCGCCGCCGGCATATAGGCGTCGAGGTTCACCTTGTCGACGCGGGCGCGCACGCCGACCATCGGCCGGTCGCGCCAGGCCAGGCTCATTGCGCCGGTCAGGCGCGAGGCATCGACGGTCGCATCCAGGTTGGCGATCTGCACGCCGCCGGAATCGCTCTTCACCCCGGCCTTCATGTCGAAGCGCCCCAGGCGCCCCGGCGGGAGCGACGACAGGTCGGCACCCAGCCAGTCGAGCAGGGCGCGCAGGTTGCCGGACTGCGCTTCGATGCGCCCGTCCTGCGTGGCCGGCGGCGGACCGCCGAGTGGTACCGGCAGGTTGGCCACCAGCACGCTGGACGCGGCGGGAAGCTGCGCCGAGAGCTGCTTCACCACGACGACGCCGTTGACGATCTCGACCAGCAGCCGCGCCTTCTGCATCGCCTGGCCGCGATAGGCGATGCCGTCCACCCCGATGTCGATCGCCGCCACCAGGTTGGCCGGGACCGGCGAAGCCGCCGCGGATCCCGCCGGCGCGGCGGCGGGCTTGGCGGCCGGCGCAGGCGCAGCGGACGCGGTCGGCGTCGCCTGGGCCAGCAGCTTGTCGAGGTCGAGCTTGCCGATATTGAGCGCGACTTGGAGCGTCGTCTTGTCGGCCAGGTTGACGGCAAGCGCGCCGACCCCGCGCGTTTCGCCCAGCATTATCGCGATGTCCGATGCCTGGAACTGGGTCGCCACGCCCTTGACCGAACCTTCCAGCGAAAAGGGCTGCGCGGCCATGGGCGGCAGCGCGCCGCCGCCCGCGTTAACCGCCTTGGCGAACTCGCCCAGGTTCGCGGCCGTGACGGAGAACTTGCCCGCGTGCGTCAAAGGCTGGCCGGCCGCGGCCGCCCCGGTCGTCGTGCCGACGAACTGCGCCTTGGCACCCGCACCCTCGACCAGGAAAGAGACATTGGCGGGCTTGCCGGGCTCGATCCTGCCGACCGAGACGTCGATGCTCGCCGGCACGCCCAGCACGCGCGCATTGCCCTTGGCGGCGACCGGCCCTGCGAGCGAATCGGCCGAGCCGCTGGCATTGATCTGGTCGATCCGGCGCTGCCCGCCGGCCGCGTCGCGCAACACCAGGGCGCCATTCCTGATCGCCATGGCCTGCAGCGCGATGTCCATGCCGCCGCCCGACCCGCCCTGCTTCGCCTGCGGGAAGTCCAGGCTGGAGCGACCGTCCTTCAGGGTCTCGATCGTCACCACCGGCTCGACGATCGTGACTCTGCGCACCTCCACTCTGCGCGACAGCAGCGGCAGCAGCGCGACGCTGACCTCCACCGCCTTGGCGCGCAGCATGTCGGGCTCGGCTGCCCCCTGGATGTTGGCCACGCGCAGATCGGTGACGGTCGCCGTCGGTCCGGGCAGCAGGGACAGGCCGATATCGCCGATGCGGATGTCGCGTCCGGTGCTTTCCTTTGCCGCCTGGAGGGCGGGCGCGACCATGGTCCGCAGGTCGATGAAATGCGGCGCCAGCAGCACCGCCGCCGCGAGCACAAAGACGACGCCGACGACGCCGTAAAGTATCTTGCGCACGACCGCGTTCCTCCTCTTGGCCCGGCGCGGTCCCGGAATCCCGTCCTGGGTCCGTCCGGAGCGACTAGTCGTCTCCCCCAGGGTTGAACCCTACGTCATTTGCGATAAGCTAGAAAGCTCGGATGCCGACGAAAAACGGGTGAGCGAGCGGCCGCCGCATGGTTCGACTTGCTCGCGAGGATCACTATGGGCGACGTGGTCAACCTGAACAGCTTCCGCAAGCGCAGGGAACGCCAGCGCGCCGAACGCCTGGCCGCGGAGAACCGCGCGAAGTTCGGCCGCACCTCGGCCGAGAAAGCGTCGATCCGCCAGGAAGCCGAGCGCGAAAAGAAGGAACTCGAAGGCAAGCGGCTGACCGACGAAGGTAATACTACGTAGGCTACCGATTGCAATCGGACCATCCGGCAATCGCGATGCTCAGACGATTTGAACGCGCGCCGCGTGTCCGATGGCAGCGGCAACACGCCGGTCACGCGTGAGAAGCGGAACGTCGAGCGCCTCCGCCAACGCCACGTAGGCCGCGTCATAAGCCGTGAGGTTACTCCGCAGTTCCCAAATGCGGTGCAGCAGCTGCCCATGCGGATACCGCAGCAGCGGAAAGGCGACGAGATCAGCTAGCGCGGACTTGCCGCGCTCCTGGTGGATTATTCCGCCGGCAACAAAGCGGCGTATGACCTGTGTCACCTCGATGTCTAACAAATGCGGTGCTTGCAGTATTGCTTTGGCTTCGCGTATGCGTGCTTCCACCGCCTCAGCCGCGGGCATCCGGAGCAACAGTTCGATCAACGCCGAGGCGTCAAGAACCATTACCGGCGGTCGCGCTCATCGCGGACGGCCTCGGCGGCCGAAATGCTCGAGGTCACTCTCGAGCGTGCTTCCAATCGGGCACGCATCTCGTCAAACGTCGGCCGCTCCGCCACTTCTCGCAATTCGCTCAGCAAGTAGTCGGACAAGGACATGCCGGCCAGCGCCGCGCGCGCCTTCAAACGCCGGTGCAGGGAATCAGGCACGTTTCGAATTTGAATCATCACCGACATGTGCGTAGCATGGACGCATGTGCATCACATGTCAAGGGCATCCGAAGCGGTTCGGCGCTACAAGAACGCCCGTCCATGCAGCAGCGGCGGAAGGCCGAGATGCGCCGCCAGGGTCTGCCCGATATCGGCGAAACTGTCACGCCGGCCGATGCTGCCGGGTTTCGATGCCGGCCCGAAGGCGATGACCGGAACATACTCCCGCGTGTGGTCGGTGCCCGCCCAGGTCGGATCGCAGCCATGGTCGGCGGTGATGACCGCAAGGTCGCCGGGGCGCAGCGCCCGTTCGAGCGGCGGCAAGTCGCGGTCGAACGCCTCCAGCGCCGCAGCGTAGCCCGCCACGTCGCGGCGATGGCCATAGAGCGTGTCGAAATCGACGAAGTTGGTGAAGACCAGCGAGCCGTCCGGCGCGTGCGCCGCCTCCTCCAGCGTCGCCCGCATCAGCGCCGCGTTGCCGTCGGCCCTGACCTCTCGCGTGATGCCCTGGGCGGCGAAGATGTCCGACACCTTGCCCACGGACACGACCTCGCGCCCCGCCGCCTTGAGACGGTCGAGCAAGGTCGGCTCGGGCGGCGGCGTGGCGTAGTCGCGCCGGTTGCCCGTCCGCTTGAACGACCCTGCCTCGCCCACGAAGGGCCGGGCGATCACGCGGCCGATATTCCAGCGGTCGACCAGCCGGCGCGCGATCAGGCAGACCTCGTAGAGGCGCTCCAGACCGAAATGCTGCTCGTGCGCCGCGATCTGGAACACGCTGTCGGCCGAAGTGTAGGCGATCGGCTTGCCGGTCCTGATGTGCTCCTCGCCCAGCTCGTCGATGATCTGCGTGCCTGAGGCGTGGCGGTCGCCGAGGATGCCCGGCAAGCCGGCCTCGCGGATCAGCGTCTGGGTCAGCTCGGCCGGAAAGCAGGGCTGGGTTCTGGGGAAGTAGCCCCAGTCCGTCATCACCGGCACGCCCGCCATCTCCCAGTGTCCGCTTGGCGTATCCTTGCCCCGGCTCCGCTCCGCCGCCGCACCGTAGCAGGCATTCGCCGCCACGCCCTTCTCGCCCCGCGCAATGTTCGCGGCGGCCGATAGGCCCAGGCGGTCGAGGTTCGGCACCGCGAGCGGCCCCTGGCGCAACCCTGCCTTGTCCGCCTTTCCGGCCGCGCAGGCCGCGCGGATATGGCCATGCGTATCCGCCCCGGCATCGCCGAACCGCGCCGCGTCGGGCGCCGATCCGATGCCGAAGGAGTCCATCACCAGGATCAAGCCGCGGGGCATCGCTTCATCCTACCCCTTGATCCTGGCCCGCACGACCGGCGACGAAGGCGGCGGGTCGTCGCCGATCTGGATCGCGGTGGCAAGGTCGGTTGCGGCCATGCGCGCATCCTCCTGGCTGCACGCATGGATCACCGCCAGCGGACGGTCCGGGCCGACGCGCTCGCCGATCCCGGCGACGGCGCTCAAGCCCACGGCCGGGTCGATCCGGTCCTCGGCGCGCCGCCTGCCCCCGCCCAGCGACAGCACGACCAGGCCGACCGCGCGCACATCCATCGCCTGCACGAAGCCGGGACGGCCGGGCTTGGCCTCCAGCCTGACCGGCGCGCGCGGCAGGTGCAGTTCCGGGTGCTCGATCAGGTCCGACGGCCCGCCCAGGGCAGCTACCATGCGCTGGAAACGCTCGGCGGCCTGGCCGCTCGACAGCGCCTGCTTGACCTTGGCCTTGGCCGACGCCTGATCCTCGGCCAGCTTGCCCAAGAGCAGCATCTCGACCGCCAGGGCGCGCGTTACGGTCATCAGCCGCTCCTCGCCCCGTCCGCCCTTCAGCGCCTCGACCGACTCGATCACCTCCAGCGCATTGCCGGCGGTGCGGCCGAG
>CAYMTM010000191.1:0-8913 GCA_964393375.1 uncultured Rhodospirillaceae bacterium | reverse complement strand
GCGGGCAGGAGCTGTTCGCGTCCGACACCAAGTTCGACAGCGGCACGGGCTGGCCCAGCTTCTTCGCACCGATCGAGGGCGGGGTGGCTACATCCGAGGACAATTCGTTCCTGATGCGGCGCATCGAGGTCCACTGCAGCCGCTGCGGCGGGCATCTGGGCCATGTGTTCGAGGACGGGCCGGCGCCGACCGGGCTGCGTTACTGCATGAACGGCGTGGCGATGTCGTTCCGGCCCGCTCCGGGCGGCGTCGCTCCGGGCGACAAGCGATCCTAGCGGAACAACCGAAAGAGGACATGATGACCCTGAGAAACTCCCTGACCGGCATCGCCGCTGCCGGAACGATTGCCATGGCGGCGGCCGCCGCCATGGCCGATGGCGTCAAGGTCGGCGTTCTGGAGTGCAAAGTGTCGAGCGGCTTCGGCTTCGTGCTCGGCTCCAGCCGCGACGTCAACTGCGTCTACCTGCCGAGCAAGGGAGGCAACAAGCAGTACTATGACGGCAAGATAAAGAAATTCGGCGTCGATATCGGCTACGTGTCCGAGGCGACGATCATGTGGGCGGTCATCGCGCCGAACTGGGACGTGCCCAAGGGCGCGCTGGCCGGCGACTATGTCGGCGGCACGGCCTCGGCCGCGGCCGGCTACGGCGCGGGCGCCAACGCCCTGGTCGGCGGCGGCGGCAAATCCTTCGCGTTGCAGCCAGTGAGCGTCGAGGGGCAGAAGGGGATCGCCCTTTCGGCCGGCATCGGCGACTTGACGCTGCGCAGCAAGCCGTAGACTTCGCTACACGCCGATGCCGTCCGCGACTAAACTGCCCGCCGACGACAGCGCCGGGCAGGGGAGGAACGGATGGCGCGCCGCGTGCGGAGGAAGTCCGTCGGGAACAGACCCGCGCCAATGGCGCGACCGCGGCGGCCGAAGGCGGGCGTGCCGCGCCGCGCCTCGGGCGGGATCCACGAGGCAGCGTTGGATCGCGGGCCGGCCAACTTCGTGCCCCTTTCGCCGGTCGCGTTCCTGGCCAACGCCGCCGAAACCTTCCCCGGCAAGCCGGCAGTCATCCACGGCGACCGCGTCTTCACCTACGCGCAGTTCTTCGAACGCGCGCGCCGCCTGGCCAGCGCGCTGAAGAAGCACGGCATCCGCCGAGGCGATACGGTGGCCGTCATGTCGCCCAACCAGCCGGCGATGCTGGAGGCGCATTTCGG
Source organism: uncultured Rhodospirillaceae bacterium (assembly GCA_964393375.1). Lineage (GTDB taxonomy): Bacteria > Pseudomonadota > Alphaproteobacteria > JAEULC01 > JAEULC01 > JAEULC01. The sequence continues at coordinate 7,707 of CAYMTM010000191.1, read as the reverse complement.
GGTGCCGGCCGCCGGCGCTGTGCTGAACCCCCTCAACTACCGCCTGGACGCCGCCACCATCGCCTTCTGCCTGGAGCACGGCGAAGCCAAGCTGCTGCTCACCGATGGCGAGTATGCGCCGGTCATGGCCGACGCGTTGAAACGGGTCAGACGGCGCATCCAGGTGATCGACATCGACGATCCGCTCTGTCCCGAGGGCGAGCGCATCGGCGCGGCCACCTACGAGGAGCTGCTGGCCGAAGGGGATCCCGGCTTCCCTTGGGGCCCGCCCAGGGACGAGTGGCAGTCGATCTGTCTGCTCTACACCTCGGGCACCACCGGCAATCCCAAGGGCGTGGTCTATCATCATCGCGGCGCCTACCTGGCGTCGATGGGCAGCACGCTGAATTTCGGGCTGCGGCCGTCCAGCGTCTATCTGTGGACGCTGCCGATGTTCCATTGCAACGGCTGGACCTTCACCTGGGCCGCCACCGCCGCGCAGGCGACCCATGTCTGCCTGCGCCGCATGGATCCGGCCCTGGTGTTCGCGGCGATCGAGCGTCATCATGTCACGCATCTCTGCGGCGCGCCGATCGTACTGAACATGCTCGTGCACGCGCCCGACACCGTAAAGCGGAAGTTCCCGTGGACGATCGAGGTTGCGACGGGCGGTGCCGCGCCCCCTACCGCGGTGATTTCGGCGATGGAAACGATGGGATTCCGCGTCACGCACATGTACGGAACCACCGAATGCTATGGTCCCGCGACCATCAGCGCCTGGCAGCCGGACTGGCCGTCGCTGACGGTCGAGGCGCGCGCCGCGGCGATGGCGCGCCAAGGCGTGGCCTGCCCGGCGGTGGAGAAGGTGATCGTCGCCGATCCGAAGACGATGAAACCCGTGCCGCGCGACGCCCGGACCATGGGCGAGATCATGCTGCGCGCCAACTCGGTGATGAAAGGCTACCTGAAAAACCCAGGAGCGACGCGCGAGGCCTTGCGCGGCGGCTGGTACCACACCGGCGACCTGGCCGTGTGGCACCCCGACAACTACATCGAGGTGCGCGACCGCGCCAAGGACATCATCATCTCGGGCGGCGAGAACATCTCCTCGCTCGAGGTCGAGGAGACGCTGTACCGCCACCCCGCGGTCATGGAGGCGGCGGTGGTCGCCAAGCCAGACGAGAAATGGGGCGAGACGCCCTGCGCGTTCGTCGCGTTGAAGCCGGGCGCAACAGCGACGGCGGCGGACATCATCGCCCATTGCCGCGCCGGCATGGCACACTTCAAGGCGCCGCGCGTCGTCGTCTTCGGCCCCCTGCCCAAGACCTCGACGGGCAAGATCCAAAAATTCGTGCTGCGCGAGCGGGCGAAGGCGCTCTGACCGTCGCGCCATCGACCCCGCCCTTCGACAAGCTCCGGGTGAGGTCGATAGGATGCGTTCGTCCTCGTCCTGAGCCTGTCGAAGGATGAGAAGCTCCGGGCCAAGCGAGAATGCAACGATGTTCCTTCCCGATCTCCTCAAGGGCAAGACGATCCTGGTCACCGGCGGCGGCACGGGCCTGGGCAAGTCCATGGGCACACGGTTCCTCGAGCTCGGCGCCGACTTGGTGATTTGCGGCCGGCGTGCGGACGTGCTGAAGGCGACGACGGACGCATTGAACGGCAGGTTCAAGGATCGCGTCAGCTACCATGTCTGCGACATCCGCGATGCGGCCTCGGTCGATGCCATGGTAGCGGCGCAGTGGAAGCGTGCCCCGCTCGATGCGCTGGTCAACAACGCCGCCGGCAACATCGCCGCGCGCAGCGAGACCTTGAGCCCGCGCGCGATCGACGCCGTGCTGAACATCGTGCTGCACGGGACGGCCTACGTGACCTGGGCCTGCGGCAAACGGTGGCTGGCGGACAAGCGCCCGGCCGCGGTGCTCAGCATTCTTGCCACCTATGCCTGGACCGGATCGGGCTATGTCGTTCCCTCGGCGATGGCAAAGGCGGGGGTCATGGCGATGACGCAGAGCCTGGCCGTCGAGTGGGGCGGGCGCGGGGTGCGGCTGAACGCGATCGCGCCCGGTCCCTTCCCCACCGAAGGCGCCTGGTCGCGCCTTGTGCCGCGCGCCGACCTTGCCCGTCAGATCGAGACCGACAACCCTCTTGGGCGGCCGGGCCGGCACGAAGAGTTGGGCAACCTGGCCGCCTTCCTGCTGTCGGATCAGGCCGGCTATATCAACGGCGAGGTGGTGGTGATCGACGCCGGGAGGTGGCTGAAGGGCGCCGGCCAGTTCAACTTCCTCGGCAAGCTCACGGACGAGGAGTGGGGCATGATGCGACCCGCCAAGAAATGAGTGCCGCGACGATCTGGTTCGACCGGTTCCCGCTGGACCGCGCCCGCGAGCGTGGCAAGGGCACGCTGCTGGAGCATCTCGGCATCGAATTGATGGAAGCGGGGGACGACTACCTGAAGGCGCGCATGCCCGTGGACGCACGCACGCGCCAGCCCGCGGGCGTGTTGCACGGCGGTGCATCGGTCGTGCTGGCGGAAACCTTGGCGTCCTGGGCCGCGACGTTCTGCGTGGATCCGGCGAAAAGCCATTGCGTGGGGCTGGAGATCAATGCCAACCACCTGCGCCCTGTGGCCGACGGCTTCGTCTACGGCACCGCGCGTCCGCTTCATCTCGGCCGCAAGACCCAGCTCTGGGATGTGCGCATCGAGACCGGGGACGGCAAGCTGGTCTGCGTCTCGCGTGTCACCATGGCGGTGCTCGACACGCCGAGCGGGTATCTCAATCGAACTCCGCCGGCGAGCGCTTGACGAAGAAGCCGTGGTCGCCGAGCTCGCTGTTGAACGACAGCGTGCCGAGATCGGTCATGCGCATGGGATACAGCACGCCATCGAGGTGGTCGCATTCGTGCTGCAGCAGCATGGAATGGAAGCCGCGCGCCTCGATCGACCGGCGCTGGCCGTCGAGACCGGTCGCCTCGCAGCGGATGCGCGTATAGCGCGGCACCTGGCCTTGCAATCCGGGCACGGACAGGCAGCGCTCCCAGATCGGCTGTTTCTCCTCGGTCAACGGCGTGATCGCGGGGTTGATCAGCACGGTCCAAGGGATCGGCTTCATCTTCGATCCCGCCGGAATCTGGTGTTCGGCGACGCGGTAGAGCACCAGCCGCTTAGACACGTAGACCTGGGGTGCGGCCAGGCCATTGGCGTGGATGTCGATCAGCGTGTCGCGCATGTCGTCCACGAGCCGCGCCCATTGGGGATCGGTCGGGTTCTCGATCGGATCCGCCACGCGCTTCAGCACCTCGTGCCCCATGCGGGCGATCTTCAGGATGGCCATAGCCGCACCCCCCGCCGGTCAGGCCGCGAATTCGCGCCTGATCTTGTCCGAATGCTCGCCGATCTCGGGCACGTGCCCGAACGTCACCGTCTCGCCCGCCACGCGCGCGGGCGGCGCCACCAGGTCGACCGTACCCTGCGGCGTCTCCACCGCCACCCGGCGAAGCTGCGGGTGGCGCATCAGCTCGGCAACACCGTTGAGCGCGCCATAGGCGATCTGCGCAGCCCGCAGGCGATCCACCAATTGCGCGCGCGTCAGCGGCTTGAACGCCTCGGCCATGATCGCGTCGAGCGCCGGGCGGTTGGCGACCCGCGCCGGGTTGTCGGCAAAGCGCGGATCGCCGGCGAGGTCGGGGCGCGCCATCACCTGGTCGCGGAAGCGCGCCCATTCGCGCTCGTTCTGGATCGAGATGACCACCCCGCCGCCATCGCCCGCGCGGTAGATGCCATAGGGCGCCACGGTCGGATGGTTCAGACCCATGCGCTTGGGCGCCTTGCCGCCATACTGGTACTGCAGCAGCGGGACGGTCATCCAGTCGGCCATGCCGTCGAACAGCGACACGGCAAGCGCGCTGCCCTCGCCCGTCCGCTGGCGGACGATCAGCGCCTCCAGCACGGCGTTGTAGGCATAGAGCCCGGCGGCGATGTCGCACACCGACACGCCGACGCGGCCCGGCGCCTCGGGCGAGCCGGTCACGTCGGTCAAGCCCGTCTCGGCCTGCACCAGCAGGTCGTAGGCCTTCATCTCGGCATAGGGTCCTTCGTCGCCGTAGCCGGAGATGTCGACCGTGATCAGGCGCGGGTGCTTGCGACGCAGGTCGGCCGAGCCGAAGCCGGCGCGCGCCGCGGCGCCCGGCAGCAGGTTCTGGACGAACACGTCGGCGCGCGCGAGGATCCGATGCAGCAGTGCCGCGTCCTCCGGCTTTTTGATATCCAGGACCAGGGATTCCTTGCCGCGGTTCAGCCAGACGAAATAGGCGCTGCCGCCCTTGACCAGCCGGTCGTAGCCGCGCGCGAAATCGCCCTCCGCGCGCTCGATCTTGATGACGCGCGCCCCCGCATCGACCATGCGCGAGGAGCACAGCGGCGCGGCCACCGCCTGCTCCAGCGCAACGACCAGAAGTCCGTCGAGGGCGCGCGTCATGTCAATCCAGGATCACAATCTCGACCCAGTTCGGGTTTTGCCCGACCTTGTAGCGGCCGGCGTCGCGCAGCTTTCCCGTCGCCGGGTCGATAGCGTGGCAGGTCAGATGGTGCGAGCGCTGGCCGACCGAGAGCACCCAACGCGAGGTCGGGTCGATGGCGAAGCCGCGCGGCTGGGCCTCGGTCGGGAAGTTGCCGACCGGCCTAAGCGTACCCTGTGCCGGGTCGACCGCGAAACCGGCCAAGGTCGAGGTGCCGCGCTCGGAGGCATAGACGTACTTGCCGTCCGGCGTGACATGGATATCCGCCGCCCAGACCTTGTCCTTGTATCCCAATGGCACGGCGGTTGTCGTCTGCTTGGCGCGCAACGTGCCTTTCGTGGAGTCGAAGTCGAAGACGACCACTGATCCGTCCAACTCGTTGACCAGATAGAGCCGCTTGCCGTCGGGATGGAAGCGCAGATGGCGGGGGCCCGCCTTGGGCTTCACGCCGGCCCGGTCGGGCAGGTTCGGCGCCAGGTCTCCGCCTGCTGCGTCGAAGCGGAACATCATCACCGCGTCGCCGCCCAGGCAGGCGGCGAAAACGAAACGGTTGGACGGGTCCGGTAGAATCGAATGCGCGTTGGGCGGCGTCGGCACGACCCGGGACGGCGGCAGGACCACGCCGTCCGCGCCGATCGGGTTCACCGCCACCTTGTTGCCGCCATAGGACGCGCTGAGCAGCCAGCGGCCAGTGCGGTCGGTCACGACATAGGCCATGCTGTCGGCAAGCGCGCCATTGCCCAGGTGCTTGAGCCGGCCGCTGGCGGCGTCGATGGCGAAGGCGGCCGCCACCAGCGGCTCGCCGCGCAAGCCCGCGTATAGCACGCGCCGGTCCGGGCTGACCGCCAGCGGAATCGAGGAACCGGGCTTGGCGATGGCGGGGATCGGCACCTGTTCGACCGGCGTCAGCTTGCCGCTGGCCGTGTCGAGTTCCAGCACGTGGATATCGTTGCTGTCCGCGTTGGCGACATAGGCAACCGTCCTGGCCATCGGATTTACCCCCAGAGCGCCGGCTTGGGCGGGTGCGCCAATCCGTCGCGGTAATCGATCCCGTCCGGCCGATCCTTCGCCAGCAAGAGCGGCCCGTCCAGGTCCACGAATCGCGCAAGCTGGGCCACCAGCAGCGCCGGCGCCATCGAAAGAGAGGTCGCCAGCATACAGCCGACCATGATCTGGAAGCCGAGCTGCCGGGCCGCACGCGCAACCGCCAACGCCTCGGTCAATCCGCCGGTCTTGTCGAGCTTCACGTTGACCGCGTCGTACATGCCGACGAGCTCGTGCAGCGTGTCGATGCCATGACACGACTCGTCGGCGCAGACCGGCACGGCGCGCGGCATGCCCCTGAGCGCGCCATCCCTGCCAGCCGGCAAGGGCTGTTCGATCAGCTCGACTCCCAACCGCGCCATCGCCGGCAGGTGGTCGGACAGCAGGTCCGGCGTCCAGCCCTCGTTGGCGTCGACGATCAGCCGCGCCTTGGGCGCGTTGCGGCGGACCGCCTCGACGCGCGCGATGTCGCCCTTGCCGCCGAGCTTCAGCTTCAGGAGCGGGCGATGGGCGTTCTCCGCCGCCGCCCGGCCCATCGTGTCGGGCTCGCCGAGGCTGAGCGTATAGGCCGTCACGACGGGCCTGGGCTCGGGCAATCCCGCCAGTTTCCAGGCCGGCACGCCACTGCGCTTGGCCTCCAGATCCCACAGCGCGCAATCCACCGCGTTGCGCGCCGCGCCCGGCTTCATCGCAGTCTGCAACCGCGCGCGGTCGATGCCCGCAGGCAGGGCGGCGATCGCCGCCAGCGCCCCAGCGACGGTCTCGTCGTAGCGGGGATAGGGAACGCACTCGCCGCGACCCAGCGCGCCGTTCTCGCGCGCCTCGACCAGCACGACGTCGGACTGCGTCTTGCTGCCGCGCGAAATGGTGAAGGCGCCGCGGATGGGAAAGGATTCCCCCCGCGCGGACAGGCTGATGCTCATGCCTGCAGACGATCGACGATCTTGCCCACGCCCGTGCGCAGCGGATCGACCGCCGGCAGGCCGAGCTTTTCCTCGGTCTCCTTCAGGAACCGGTCGGCCGCCTGCTTGTCCAGCGCCGAGGTGTTGACGCTGACCGCCACGCATTTCGCCGCCGGATTGGTGAGCCGCGCCAGGTTCTCGTTGAGCGCGATGCAGTCCTTCAGCGACGGCAGGGGATAGTGCGGCAGGCCGCGCATATGGGTGCGCGTCGGCTCGTGGCACATCACCAGCGCGTCGGGCTGGGCGCCGTGCAGCAAGCCCAGGCTGACCCCCGCATACGAGGCGTGGAACAGCGAGCCCTGGCCCTCGATCGCGTCCCAGTGGTCCGGATCGTTGGCCGGCGCCAGCCATTCGGTGGCGCCGGAAATGAAATCCGCCACCACCGCGTCGACCGAGACGCCCGAGCCCGCGATCAGGATGCCGGTCTGGCCGGTGGCGCGGAAATCCGCCTTCATGCCGCGCGCGCGCATTTCCTTCTCGATCGCCAGCGAGGTGTACATCTTGCCGATCGAGCAGTCGGTGCCCACCGTCAGCAAGCGCTTGCCCGGCCGCCTGGCGCCGGTGCCGACGTCGAACTCGCGGTCGGGGATGCGCACGTCAAGCAACTTGCGCCCGTGCTTGTCGGCCGCCGCCTTGATCGCGGGCACGGCCTTGAGGCTCTGATGCAGCCCGCTGGCCAGGTCGTAGCCCATCTCGACCGCCTGAACCAGGAGGGGGATCCAGTCCTTGCCCAGCACGCCGCCGCGATTGGCGACGCCGATCACCACCGTGCGCGCACCCTTGTCCCTGGCCTGGCGGGCATCCATGTCCTTGAGGCCCAGGTCGGCCTTGCAACCCGGCAGGCGCCACTGGCCGACGCACCAGTCCGGCCGCCAGTGCGCGATGCCGTCGGCGGTCTTGGCCGCGAGCTGGTCGCGCGCATCGCCCAGGAACAACAGATACGGACGTTCGATCTGCACGGAGTGCCCCCTTCAAGTCCTGCTTCAGGCGGCGGATACTAGCGGATGGGCGGGGGCGCCGCGAGGGCTCCGGACCTAGGGATGCCGGCGGCGGAAGGAATCGACAAACGGGGCCGACTTTGCTATCAGGCCCCCTCTCGCGTGGCGGCTCGATCGTTAACGGGACGCTGCCCCGAGGCCCGGTGGGTGATTAGCTCAGTTGGTAGAGCAGCTGACTCTTAATCAGCGGGTCCAAGGTTCGAGTC
>CAYMTM010000190.1:0-8917 GCA_964393375.1 uncultured Rhodospirillaceae bacterium | reverse complement strand
GCGCGCGATCGCCTCGGGAGCGGCAGTCTGCTCGCCGGCGCGCCGCGCAACCGGCAAGGGCCGCGGCGGGGGGCCCAGGGTGGGATCGCTCAGCGCCCGGATGGTTTCGGCGCCGACCTCGGCCGGCAGCTCCAGCAGCACGGTGGCGTCCTGCCCGCTCCAGGCAATGCCCATCGACCGTGCGCGATGCACGGTTACCGCCAGGACCGGGGCCTGGGCCGCGAGGCGGCCCAGCGCGTCCAGGGTTTCCGCGCTCGCCGCCTCGGCGGAAAGCGCCGCCAGCGTCCCGCCGGCGCCCTCGATCAGCACCGGGTCGCCGCGCCTGAGCTCGGCGATGGCGCGGTCCACGGCCACCAGCCGGGCGCGCGCCAGGCGCTGGGACAGGTCGGTCGCCACCAAGCGGGGGGTAGCGGTGTTGGTCATGCCGCATACTACCGCCTTGGCGTTCTTGCGCCCAAGCCAAAGCCGGGGCAGGGTCATGCGCCCAACGCCGGGAGACACAGCACCGTGACCCTCTATCGCGGCTATGACCGCGCTGCCCTGGACCTGCAGTACAACAACCGCCTCCTGGTCCCGGAGTTCGCGACCTATTTCGCGCGGTGGAAAGCCGGCAGCGAAGCCGCGCGCCAGCGGCTCGCCGCCCGGGGGGCCAAGTTTGACCTCGCCTATGGGCCCGGCCCGCTCGAAACGCTCGATGTCTATCCCGCAACACCGCTTGCCGACGCCAGACCGCCGGTGCTGGTGTTCATTCATGGCGGCTATTGGCGCGCGCTGGACAAGGCCGATTTCAGCTTCCCGGCCCCGGCGTACGTTGCGGCGGGAATAACGTATGTCCCGATCAACTATGCGCTCATCCCGGCGGCTTCGCTGGATGAGATACTGCGGCAATGCCGGGCTGCCTTGGCCTGGCTTTACCGCAACCCGGACGCCCATGGCGGTGACATCGAACGCCTGTACGTGTCCGGCCATTCGGCTGGCGGACAGCTCGGTCCCCTGGTCATGACGCATGATTGGGCGGCCGAAGGGCTGCCGGCGCGGCTGGTCAAGGGGACCGTGGCGATCAGCGGGCTTTACGACCTGGAACCGATCCGGCTTTCCTATCTCGATGAAGGCATGAACCTGGACGCCGCCTCGGTCCGACGGAACAGCCCGATCCACCAGGTGCCGCCTGCATCCAAACCCCAGCCCCCGCTGGTACTATGCGTGGGCGCGGCGGAAAGCCCCGAGTTTCGCCGCCAACAGGCCGACTACGCGGCGGCCTGGGCGGTCACCCAGACGCCGGCCCGGGTGGTCGAGGCGCCGGGAGCCAACCATTTCTCGGTCATGGACCTGATGGCGGACCCGCAATCGGCCCTGTTCCAGGCCTGCCGCGACCTGATCCTGGGCCGCGCGGCTCGTACCTAACCCCAACCGCCCGGGGATTTTTGCCCCTGCCCGGGCATGCTAAGGTCTTTCCCCATGTCGCAAGGCAAGAAAATTCTGGTCGTCGACGACGACGACGTGCTGCGCCAGTCGCTGACCGAGCAGCTGCGGCTGCACGAGGACTTCGTGATCGTCGAGGCCAACACCGCGGCTGGCGGCCTGGACAAGGCCCAGGCCGAGCACATCGACGCCGTGCTGCTGGACGTGGGCCTGCCAGACATGGACGGGCGCGAGGTATGCCGGCTGCTACGGCGCAACGGTGTCAAGGCGCCGATCATCATGCTGACGGCGGCGGTCGGGGATGCCGACACCATCCTGGGGCTCGACGCCGGCGCCAACGACTATGTCACCAAGCCGTTCAAGCTGGGGGTGCTGCTGGCGCGCCTGCGCGCCCATCTGCGCCAGCACGAGCAGAGCGACGATGCGATTTTCGCGATCGGGCCATACAGCTTCCGGCCCTCCGCCAAGATGCTGTTCGACGAGGCGGCCCGCAGGAAAATCCGCCTGACCGAAAAGGAAACCGCCATCATCAAGTTCCTCTACCGCGCCGGCGAGAAGGTGGTGGGCCGCGACACGCTGCTCAACGAGGTGTGGGGCTACAACGCCGGCGTGACCACCCACACGCTGGAAACCCATGTCTACCGGCTGCGCCAGAAGATCGAGCGCGATCCCGCCAACGCCCGGATTCTGGTGACGGAGCCCGGCGGGTATCGCCTAATCACCTAGCGGGCGCCGCGTGGCCGGCGGCGACGATTTCCTGGTGCGCTTCTGGGGCGTGCGCGGCAGCATCGCCGTGCCGGGCGCCGCCACCGCGCGCTACGGCGGCAACACCTCCTGCCTGGAGGTGCGCTGCGGCAAGCACCTGCTGATCTTCGACGCCGGCACCGGGCTTCGGCCGCTGGGGCTTGCGCTCATGGCCGAGGGAAAGCTGGATGCCGACCTGTTCCTGACCCACACCCATTTCGACCACGTCAACGGCCTGCCTTTCTTCGTGCCGGCCTTCATCAAGGGCAATACGCTGCGCCTGTGGGCCGGACACCTGATGCCGCAATACACGCTTAAATACGTGCTGTCAGAGATGATGATGGCGCCCCTTTTCCCGGCTCCGGTGGAGGTGTTCCAGGCCAGGATGACCTATCACGATTTCAATGCCGGCCAGACCTTGACGCCCCGGCCCGGCGTCACGCTCAAGACCGCGCCGCTCAACCATCCGAACAACGCCACCGGCTACCGCATCGAGTATGCCGGCAAGGCGATCTGCTACATCACCGACACCGAGCACCAGCCCGGCAAGATCGACCGGACCATCGTCGACCTGGTGAAGGGCGCCGACATCATGATCTACGACGCCACCTACACCGACCAGGAGTATCCGAAGTTCCAGGGCTGGGGGCATTCCACCTGGCAGGAAGGCGCCAAGGTGGCGGATGCCGCGGGGGTCAAAACCTACGTGATCTTCCACCACGATCCCGCCCACAGCGACGATTTCATGGACGGCGTGTCGGCGGAATCCGCCAAGGCGCGTCCGGGCACGGTCGTCGCCAGGGAAGGAATGACCCTCCGGCCATGACCGACACAGGACGCGGCCGGCGGCTGGGCCTGGCGACGGTGTTGGGGCTGAAGCGGCGCGGCTTCTTCCTGCCGCATCGCCACGCCGACGCGATCCCCGCCACGCAGCCGCCCTACGCGGCGGTCGAAGCCGCCTTCGACGCGCGGCGCGCCGCGTTCGAAGCCGTGGTCGACCGGATCGACGCGCGCGCGGCCGAGTTGCAAGCGATCGCGGCGGACGGTCCGGCGCCGACGCCGCGCTGGAACCAGGACTGGTTCCCGCGGCTCGACGCCGCCGCGGCCTATGCGCTGGTGCGCGACCGCCGGCCGGCCGCGATCGTCGAGATCGGCTCGGGGCATTCGACGCGGTTCCTCGCACGCGCCATCGCCGACGACGACCTGACGACGCGGCTGGTCGCGATCGACCCCGCGCCGCGCGCCGCGGTCATGGGCCTGGCGGTGGAATGGCGGCGCGAGCTGGTGCAGGCGACGCCGCCCGAAGTGTTCGCAGCTCTAGGCGCCGGCGACATGCTGTTCGTTGATTCCAGCCACCTGTTGATGCCGGGCACGGACGTCGACCACCTCTTGAACCGCGTGCTGCCTGCGCTGCGGCCGGGGGTGCTGGTGCACCTGCACGACATCTTCCTGCCGGACGACTATCCGGCCGACTGGGCCTGGCGCGGCTACAACGAGCAGCTCGCCTTGCCGGCGCTGGTCCTGGGCGGCGCCTACCGGCCCGTGTTCGCCAGCCGCTACGCGGTCACACGGATGCAGGAACGGATCGCCCGCAGCATCGCCGCAAGCCTGCCCCTGCCGGCGGGCGCCAGCGAATCGAGCCTGTGGCTGGAGAAGATGTAGGCGGCGGCGCCGCCTACTTGTACGGATCGGCGGCGTCGCGCAGCCCGTCGCCGAAGAAATTGAACGCCAGCACCATGACGACCACCGGCAGCACGGGCAACATCAGCCAGGGATAGAGCACCACCACGTTGATGTTCTGCGCCTCGTTCAACAGCACGCCCCACGAGGTGATGGGGGGTCTGAGGCCCAGGCCGAGGAAGCTCAGCGCCGTCTCGCCCAGGATCATGCTGGGGATGCGCAGCGTGGCCGAGGCGATCAGGTGGCTCATGAAGCTGGGCAAGAGGTGCCTTCCGATGATCCGCCCGGGCGAGGCGCCCATGAGCTGCGCGGCGGTGCAGAAATCCTCCTCGCGCAGGCTCAAGAGCTTCGAGCGCACGGCGCGCGCCAGGCCGGTCCAGTCCAGGAGCCCCAGGATGATGGTGATGCCGAAATAGATCAGCAGCGGGCTCCAGTTGACCGGCAGGGCGGCCGACAGCGCCAGCCATAGCGGCAATTCCGGCAGCGAGCGCAGCACCTCGATCACGCGCTGGACGATGATGTCGACCCAGCCGCCGTAGTAGCCGGCGAAGCCGCCGATGATGATGCCGAGCAGGAAGCTGATGCTGACCCCGATCAGGCCGACCGTCAGCGAGATGCGCGTGCCGATGACGATGCGCGAGAACATGTCGCGGCCCAGCCGGTCGGTGCCGAACAGGAACAGCGTGCCGTCCTTGGCCGGGCAGACGAAGTGGAAGCTTCCGGGCACCAGGCCCAGGTATTCGTAAGGGTCGCCCAGGCAGAAGAATCGCAGCTTGTGGACCTCGGCCGCGGGGGGCCGGCTCATGCCCGGCGGCACCGTCTTGCCGTCCTTCGGCGTGTAGATGCGCTGCAGGTTGTCCATGTCCAGCGAATAGTGGAAGCCGTAGACGAACGGGCCGACGAAGCTGCCGTCGTGGAACAGATGCACGCGCTGCGGCGGGGCGTAGATGAAATCGGTGAAGCGCGAGTGCAGGTTGTAGGGCGCCAGCATCTCGCTGATCAGGATCGAGGCATACATCACCAGCAGGACCGCGCCCGACACGACGGCCAGGCGGTGGCGCTTGAGCTTCCACCACATCATCCGCCACTGCGAGGCGAGGAAGTAGCGCTCCTGCTCCGCCGTCATCCGCTCGACCGAGTAGGGGTCGAACGGCGCGGTGGAGACGTAATGCGGCAGACGGTCGTGCGGGCCCCGGGAGCCGCTCGCGGCAAGGGTCACTTCGTGGCTCCCCCATGCAGGCGGATGCGCGGATCGAGCGCGGCCAGCGCCAGGTCGGAGATGAACATGCCCACAACGGTCAACAGCGCCAGGAACATCAGGAACGAACCGGCCAGGTACATGTCCTGGGACCGGAGCGCCGCCAGCAGCATCGGGCCCGTGGTGGGCAGCGACATCACCACCGAGACGATCACCGAGCCTGACACGAGTTCGGGCAGCAGGTCGCCGATGTCGGAGATGAACGGGTTCAGCGACATGCGCAGCGGATACTTGACCAACAGCCTGATCGGCGGCAGCCCCTTGGCACGGCCCGTCACCACGTACTGTTTCTGCAGCTCGTCCAGCAGGTTGGCGCGCAGGCGCCTGATCATGCCGGCGGTGCCGGCCGTGCCGATCACGATGGTCGGTACGATCAGGTGCTGCAGCACCGACACCATCTTGCCCATCGTCCAAGGCTGGTCGACGTACTCCGGCTCCATCAGTCCGCCGATCGAAATGCCGAAATAGCGGTTGAAGACGTAGAGCAGCACCAGCGCCAGGAGGAAGTTGGGCGTGGCCAGGCCCAGGAAGCCCAGGAAGGTCAGCCCGTAATCGCCCCAGCTGTATTGCCGCGTGGCGGAATAGACGCCGATCGGGAAGGCCACGACATAGGTGAAGATGACCGTCGCCAGCGTCACGACGAAGGTCAGGAACAACCGGTCGCCGACGATGGCGGAGACGGGCTGGCTGTACTCGAACGAGTAGCCCATGTCGCCCTGGAGCAGCCCGCCGAGCCAGTACAGGTATTGGACGATCATCGGCTTGTCGAGGCCGTACTGTTCGCGCAGCTGCTGGATCTTCTCGGGATCGACGTTCTCGCCCTGGCTTTCGAGCTCGGCTATGTAGGTCTCCAGGTAGTCGCCCGGCGGCAACTGGATAATGATGAAGGTCAGCGCGCTGATCGCGAGCAGGGTCGGGATCATGATCAGCAGGCGATGGACGAGATAGCCGAGCATTCAGGGGGACTCTACTGAAAGACAGAAACCGTCATGGCCGGGCTTGACCCGGCCATCCACGCCGGATTCCCTGCCGCGACGCATAGCGTGGATGCCCGGATCAAGCCTGGGCATGACGAACGTACCGGCATAGCAGGCCATCCCCGCATCATTTCGTCGCCGTGGCCGCGGCAGTCTTGGCCGGCGTGCCGTCCAGCCACAGCCCGTCGATGCGGTAAAGCCCGAAATGCGCCCCGGGCTCCCAATTGTACATGCCCTTCTCCGGCAGGTTCTTCAGGCGGTTCGAGACGACCACGGGCTGCAGCACGCCGGCGATGATCCCGATCGTGTAGACTTGGTCGGCGCCGATCGCAAGGATGCGGTGCCAGATCTTCTCGCGCGCCGCCCGGTCGGGCGCCTGGCGCCAGTCGCCGTGCAGGCGCAAGAGCTCGCGCGCGGGCTCCAGGTCGGGCGGCTCGCCGGCCTTGCCCTTGGTCTCGTAGAACTGGCCCCATTTCGGCCACTGGTATTGTTGCTGGCCGACCGGTGTCACCTCGTCGGGCGTCATGTCGGGTGTCGCGATGCCGTTGTCGAGCCCGGTCGACACCACCATCACCGCCTCGCCGGCGAAGATGCGATTGCGGAACACTTCGCGCTGCGAGGGCTTGGTGAACAGCTTGATGCCGGCCTGCGCCCAGCTGTCGCGCACCAGTTCCAGCACGTCGACCTGCTCGGTCGACTCGCCCGCCGTCTCGACGATCACCTCCAGCACCCGCCCGTCCGGCAGCAGGCGGAAGCCGCGGCTGTCGCGCTTGGTGAGTCCGATCGCGTCGAGCAGGCGGTTGGCCTCCTTGAGGTCGAACCTGGTCCAGGCCTGGGCGTATTCCTTGCGGTAGAGCGGGCTTTCCGGCAGCACCGTGTTCTGCGCTTCCTGCGCCAGGCCGTAATAGATCACCTGGTTGATCTCGTGCCGGTTGATCGCCAGCGACAGCGCGCGGCGCCAGCGCACGTCGCGGTTCAGCTCGCGCCAGACCGGGTCCTTGGCGTTCAAGTTGGGATAGAGCGCGATCTGCGAACCGATCCCGGTGCGCCACAGCCGGGTCTGGAAGCCGTACTGCTTCTGCGCGCTGCGCAGGAAAGTGTAGTTGTCGAAGCGCAGGTTGCGCGCCTGCAGGTCGACTTCGCCCGACCCGGTCTTGGCCGGGATGATCTTGCCGTCGGCGATGTTCATCACCACGCGGTCGATATAGGGAAGCTGGCGCCCCTCGGGGTCGACGCGGTGGTAGTAGGGATTGCGCACGAACACGAAGCGGTCCGACGGCGCGCGCGTGGTGTTGATCCAGGGATCGAGCTGCGGCAGGTCGGGGTTGTCGTTGCGGTACTGGTTGTCGAGCAGGTTGTGCAGCGCCGCCCAGTTGCGCTGGCCGTGCTCCTTGGCGGCCTTGTCCAGCGCTTTGACGTCGGCGTATTTCTCGTGGAACTGCTTGAGGTAGTGCGCCGGGCGATAGATGTATAGCGGATAGGTCGCGGCGAGATAGGGCAGGAAGGTCGGGTTGGGCTGCGACCAGCCGTAGCGCACGGTAAGCTCGTCGACCACCTCGAACTTCGGCCGCTCGCCGCCGACCAGCAGATGCGCCGGCACGCCGGTCGGTGTCAGCTTGACGTTGTTCGCCACGTCCTCCCAGAAATAGCGGAAGTCCTCGGCCGTGAAGGGATGTCCGTCCGACCAGCGGTGGCCCTTGCGGATGTGCAGGGTGAAGACGCGGTCATTCTCGACCTCCACCTTCTCGAGGATATCGGGGACGATCTCGTATTTTTCGTTGTAGCCCACGAGGCGCGCATAGCCGTAGACCACCATCATGCGCACGTCGCGCGCGCCGGCCATCAGCATGCGCAATTCGCCGCCATGCTTGCCGACCGTGCGCCAGGGCTGGTCCATGCGCTCGGCCAGCGGCTTTTCCGGCAGACGCCGCTCCACCGGCGGCAGCTTGCCCTGCTTGACCTGTTCCACCAGGCTTGGCGTCTCGACATAGGCCTGCGCCCAAACCGGCACACCCGAAAACAGCAGGAAAAGGCCGGCCGCGGCCGCCAACGCCAGGGGTCGGTTCGCCGTCATGCTTACGCCACCTTCCGCTCGGCCGGCAGGTCGTGGGCGCGCACGAAGTGGCCGTCGCCCATGTCGATCAGATGCGGCCGGCGCTCCGCGCCGTCGTCGGTGAACGGCTCGGGCCACGCGGCCGGCTCCGAGGCTTTGCCTTCCATCAGCGCCGACAGGTCCAGGCGGCGCTCCGGGTCGGGATCGGGAACCGCCGCCAGCAGCGCCCTTGTGTAGGGATGCGTCGGGTTCTTGAACAGCTCGGCGCGCGCCGCGACCTCGACCAGCCGGCCGCGGCACATCACGGCGATGCGGTCGGAGATGTAGTCGACCACCGCCAGGTTGTGCGAGATGAACAGGTAGGTGAGGCCCAGTTCCTTCTGCAGATCCTTCAACAGATTGAGGATCTGCGCCTGGATCGACACGTCGAGCGCCGAGACCGGCTCGTCGCAGATCAGCAGGTCGGGCCTGAGCGCCAGCGCGCGGGCGATCCCGATGCGCTGGCGCTGGCCGCCGGAGAAGCTGTGCGGGTAGCGCTTGAGGTGGCGCACGTCCAGCCCGACCAGGCGCATCAGCTCCTTGACCGTCTCCGCGCGCGAGGCGTCGTCGCCCACGTTATGGATCACCAGGGGCTCGCTGATGATGTCGTAGACCGGCATTCGGGGATTGAGCGAGCCGAACGGGTCCTGGAAGATGAACTGGATGCGCTTGCGGTAGGGGATCAGCTCGCGGTCGTTGAGCGCGAGCCAGTCGATCGGCGTGCCGCGGTCGTTGAAGGTGATC
>CAYMTM010000189.1:2990-8923 GCA_964393375.1 uncultured Rhodospirillaceae bacterium | reverse complement strand
CGTGCGCGACAACCTTTTCCTGGCGGTGCGCGGCGCGTCGCGCGGCCGCTACGGATTCCTGCGGCCGCGTGCGACGCATCCCTCGCGCCTGGCCACCGACGAATTGCTGGCGCGCGTGCGCCTGGACAATGTTGCCGGCCAGCCGGTTTCGACACTCTCGCACGGCCAGCAGCGCCAGCTCGAGATCGGCATGGCGCTGGCCGGTGCGCCGCGCCTCATCCTGTTCGACGAACCGGCGGCCGGGCTGTCGCCCGGCGAGCGGCGCGAGTTGGTGGCGCTGCTGATGGCATTGCCGCGCCACATGGGCTTCGTCTTGATCGAGCACGACCTGGACATCGCCTTGCGGGTGGTCGAGCGCGTGACCGTCATGCACAACGGGCGCGTGCTCAAGGAGGGCACCCCGGCGGAGATCGAAAGCGACGCCGAGGTGCAGGCGATCTACATGGGCGGGAAGCACTGATGCGCTGGCTCGCGCGCCACCGGACTGCAACGGCCGGCACGGGTCCGGTGCTGCGGATCGAGCGGCTCGACGTCCATTACGGGCGCGCCCACGCGCTGCAGGACGTCAGCCTGACGCTCGAGCGCGGCGTGCTCGCAGTGGTCGGGCGCAACGGCATGGGCAAGACCACGCTGTGCCACGCGATCACCGGCCTGGTGCCGGCGACCGGCAGCATCCGTCTCCTGGGCGAGGAGATCCTGGGCTTGGCGCCCAATGCGATCACGGCGCGCGGCGTCGGTTACGTGCCGCAGGGTCGCCGCGTCTGGCCGTCGCTGACGGTGGACGAGCATCTGCGCCTGGCGGTGCGCGCGGGCGGCGCCTGGACGGTCGAGCGGGCGTACCAGATGTTCCCGCGGCTGGCCGAGCGGCGCGGCAACGGCGGCTCCGAGCTTTCCGGCGGCGAGCAGCAAATGCTGGCGATCGCCCGGGCGCTGCTCTTGAACCCGCGCCTGCTGGTGATGGACGAGCCGTCGGAAGGGCTCGCCCCGGTGATCGTCGAGCAGGTGACGCAGACCCTGAAGACCCTCGCGGAGGACCAGCAGATATCCGTTCTCTTGATCGAGCAGAACCTGGGCGTGGCGATCGACGTGGCCGACACGGTCGCCGTCATGGTCAACGGGCGAATCGCCCGCACCATGTCGGCTTCGGAGCTGGCGGCCGACCGCGGACTGCAGCAGCGCCTGCTGGGCGTGCAGGCCGGCCAGGATGAGGAGGCGGAGGAGCGGGCAGCGGCGGCCCGGGAGCCCGCCGCGGACGCCGAGGTTCGGGTGCTCACCGTCCGGCGGGCCGCCGACGTGGATGCTCCGGTCGCGTCGGCGCAAGCGCCGGCGCCCGACGCGGAGCGCACGGTGCGCGGCTTCACGCGCTGGAATGCGGCCGATACCCGCGTGGGCCCGCGCGACCGGCTGGTGGTGGCGCGCGCCGAGCCGCCGGCCGAGGCGCCGTCGATCGCCGCGGCGGCGGCCAAGCTGGCGGAGAGCGGGCGCGACGCAAGGGTGCTGGAATTCCCGGTCGCCGCTTCCTCCGACCGTGCGGCCTATGTCGCCGGCACCTTCGATACCAAGGGCCGCGAGCTGTTCTTCCTGCGCAGCTGCCTGGAGAAGCTGGGCCTGCGCACCGTCACGGTGGACCTGTCGACCTCCGGGACGCCGTCGCCGGCGATGGTCCACCCGCGCGAAGTCGCCCGGCACCATCCCAAGGGCGAGCGTGCGGTCTTCACCGGCGACCGCGGCTCTTCCGTGGCGGCGATGGCGGAGGCCTTCGCGCATTTCGTGCGCCGCCGGCGCGACCTGGGCGGGCTGATCTCGGCCGGCGGTTCGGGCGGCACGGCGCTGGCCACCGCGGCCATGCGGCAATTGCCGATCGGCGTGCCCAAGGTGATGGTCTCGACCGTCGCTTCGGGCGACGTGAAGCCGTATGTCGGGCCGACCGACATCTGCATGATGTATTCGGTGACCGACGTCTCGGGGATCAACAGCGTGTCCGAGAAGGTCCTGAGCAACGCCGCGCACGCGCTGGCGGGAATGATCGCCCATACGCGCCCCCCCGAGGCGGCGTCGAGCACCAAGCCCGGCATCGGGTTGACCATGTTCGGCCTCACCACGCCCTGCGTGCAGGCGATCACGAAGGAGCTGGCCGTGCGGTACGACTGCCTGGTTTTCCACGCCACCGGCACCGGCGGACTGTCGATGGAGAAGCTGGTCGACTCGGGGCTGCTTGCCGCCGTGATCGACGTTACCACGACCGAGATCGCCGACGAGATTGTGGGCGGCGTGCTGTCGGCGGGACCGGGGCGGCTCGACGCCATGGTCCGAACCCGCGTGCCCTATGTCGGGTCGCTGGGCGCGCTCGACATGGTGAACTTCTGGGCGATGGACACCGTGCCCGCGCAGTTCCGTGGGCGCACGCTGCACCGCCACAACCAGAACGTCACCCTGATGCGGACAACAGCGGAGGAATGCGTGCGGATCGGCCGTTTCATCGTCGACAAGCTCAACCGCATGGAGGGGCCGGTGCGCTTCCTGATTCCCGAGGGCGGCCTTTCCGGCATCGACGCGCCTGGCAAGCCGTTCTGGGATCCCGTCGCTGACAAGGCCCTGTTCGACACCATTGCCACCGGCTTCCGGGCCGGCCCGCGCCGGCGGCTGATCCGCCTGCCGCACAACGTGAACGACCAGCCCTTTGTTGACGCGGTGATCGCGAACTTCAACGACCTGATGAAGGACGCGCCGACGCGCGTCGCCCGGCGGTAGCGCCATGCCGAGGATTCCGCGCAGCGACATTCTGAAGAAGTTCCGCGGCATGGTCAGGCGCCGCGAGCCGATCATCGGCGGCGGCGCCGGCACGGGCCTGTCGGCGAAGTGCGAGGAGACCGGCGGGATCGACCTGATCGTGATCTACAATTCAGGCCGCTACCGCATGGCCGGACGGGGGTCGCTGGCCGGCGTGCTGGCCTACGGCAACGCCAACGACATCGTCGTCGACATGGCCCGCGAGGTATTGCCGATGGTCAGGCACACGCCCGTGCTCGCGGGCGTCAACGGCACCGACCCGTTCATGATCGTCGATGCATTCCTCGACCGGCTGATTGGGCTCGGTTTCTCGGGCGTCCAGAATTTCCCCACGGTTGGTCTGATCGACGGGGTGTTCCGCAAGAACCTCGAGGAGACCGGGATGAGCTACGCGCTCGAGGTCGACCTGATCCGGGCGGCGCGGGCGCGCGACCTGCTGACCACGCCCTACGTCTTCTCGGCCGCGGAGGCGGCGGCCATGGCCAAGGCGGGCGCCGATATCGTGGTCTGCCACATGGGGCTGACGACCGGCGGGGCGATCGGGGCAGAGACGGCACTGAAGCTCAAGGACTGCGTGCCGCGCATTAACGAATGGGCCGGCGCGGCAAGAGACGTTAACGAGGACATCCTCGTGCTGTGCCATGGCGGACCGATCGCGACGCCGGCCGACGCCCGGTATATCCTTAAGAACTGCCCGTCCTGCCACGGGTTCTACGGCGCCTCCAGCATGGAGCGCCTTCCCACGGAAGCGGCGCTGACCGAGACGACCCGCAAGTTCAAACGCATCGCCCGCTGAGGCGGAGGAGGCCATCATGAGCGGAGCACAGTTCGGAAGTTTCATCCTCGGCCTGATCGTCGTCGCGATCCTGGTCGCACTGGCGGTATGGCTGCTCAACTGGCTCTACCTGCGCTCGTCGAAGGAGCGGGCCTTCGTGCGCACCGGTCTGGGCGGGCAGACCGTGGTGATGAACGGCGGCGCGTTCGTGTTGCCGATCGTGCACGAGGTCATCCCGGTCAACATGAACACGCTGCGTCTGGAGGTTGCGCGGGGGCGCGACAAGGCGCTGATCACCAAGGACCGGATGCGGGTCGACGTGGTCAGCGAGTTCTACGTGCGCGTCAAGGCCGACGTCGAAGCCATCGCCGCGGCGGCCCAGACGCTGGGCCAGCGCACGATGCAGCCCGACGCGCTGCGCGAGCTGATCGAGGGCAAGTTCGTCGACGCGCTGCGCACGGTGGCGGCGGAAATGACCATGGAGGAGATGCACGAGAAGCGCGGCGACTATGTCCGCCTGGTGCGCGACGCGGTGGCGGCCGACCTGCTGCAGAACGGGCTGGAGCTCGAAACCGTGTCGTTGACCCAGTTCGACCAGACGTCGATGGAGTTCTTCAACCCGTCGAACGCCTTCGACGCCGAGGGCCTGACGCGGCTGACCGAGCAGATCGAGCGCCGCAAGAAGCTGCGCAACGACATCGAGCAGGACACGATGATCCAGATCCGCAATAAGAACCTGGACACCGAGCGCCAGGCGCTGGAGATCGACCGCGATCTGGAATACGCGCGCTTGGCGCAGGAGCGCGAGCTGGAGATCCAGCGTGCGGCGCAGCGCGCGGAAGTTGCGCGCGAGCGGGCAGCGAAAGACCAGGAGGCCGAGCGTGCCCAGATCGCCTCGCGCGAAGCGGTCGAGCGCGCGCGCATCGCCGCCGAGCGGGCCGTCGAGGAGGAGCGCATCGCCAAGGAGCGCGAGGTCGAGCAGATGGAGATCGAGCGGCGCAAGGCGGTCGAGCTGGCCGAGCAGCTGCGGGCCATCGCCGTCGCCGAGCAGTCGCGCGCGCAGTCCCAGGCCCAGGCCGCGGCCGACAAGGCGCGCGGCTTGGCGGTGGCCGAGGAGGAGCGCGTATTCACCGCGCGCGAAACCGAGATGGCCGAGCGGCGCAAGCGGATCGAGCTGATCGCCGCGCAGCAGGAGGCGGAGCGCGAGGCGCTGCGGCTGCGCGTGGCTTCGGAGGCCGAGCGCGCCGCTGCCCAAGACCGCGGCGCGGCCATCCGCGCCGAGGCCGAGGCGGAGGCCGACGCCGAGAAGATCCGCGCGCTGGCCGCCCGCGTGCGCCACGAGGTCGAGGCGGAAGGCGCGCGGCTGATGAACGAAGCGCAGAACCTGCTGACCCCGGAGGCGCGGATGTCGGCGATGCGGCTCAGGCTCATCGACAAGCTCGAGGGCATCATCCGCGAGTCGGTCAAGCCGATGGAGCGCATCGAGGGGATTCGCATTCTGCAGGTCGACGGGCTTGCAGGCGGCGGCGGCAGGCGCGGCGAGGGCTACGACAACGGCGGCGGCGGGCTGGCCGACAACGTCGTCAACTCGGCGCTGCGCTACCGCGCCCAGGCACCGCTGATCGACCAGCTGCTCCGCGAGATCGGCATCGACCAGGGCGATGTCGGCAAGCTGGCGCGCGGGCTGCTGGATCGACCGGCGGCGGGCGGTGCGACGGCGGAAAACCCGCCGGCCGGCGGCCGTCCGGGCGGCGGCGAAAGCCGGGGCTAGCCGGCGGTGATCAAGGTCTACACGTCGAGCGTGATCGACGCGCCGGCCGAGGCGGTCTGGGCGCAGATCCGCGACTTCAACGGTCTGCCGAAATGGACTCCGTTCGTCGCCGACTCGCGCATCGAAAGCAATCTGCCGGCGGACAAGGTGGGGTGCGTGCGCAACTTCCGCCTCAAGGACGGCGGCGTGATCCGCGAGCAGCTTTTGACTCTTTCCGACTTCGACTACCAGTGCAGCTACTCGATTCTGGAAAGCCCGATGGGGGTCGAGAACTATGTGGCTACGCTGAAACTGACGCCGGTCACCGACGGCAACCGCACGTTTGCCGAGTGGTGGGCCGAGTTCGACTGCCCGCCGCAGCGCGAGGCCGAATTGTCGCGCTTCGTCGGCCAGAACGTGTTCCAGGCCGCGTTCGATTCGCTCAAGGGCCTGATGGTCCTCACGATCGTATGCGTGCTTTTCCTGTGGGTTCCGTATCTCCTGATCCGGAAATCGCCGCGCCGGTGGTGGCTGTACACAGGCCTGCTGGTCTATCCGTTCGTTGCGTTCGCAATGCTCGTCTACCCGATTTGGATCGATCCGCTTTTCAACAAGTTC
>CAYMTM010000189.1:0-2980 GCA_964393375.1 uncultured Rhodospirillaceae bacterium | reverse complement strand
GGCCGCGTTCGATTCGCTCAAGGGCCTGATGCGGCGCTGAGGGCGCGCGCATGATACGCGTCACGCGCTCCGCCATCATCGACGCGCCGATCGAGCGGGTGTGGGGCGTGCTGCGCGACTTCAACAGCCACGCGGCCTGGCACCCGATCGTCGCCCAGTCGGCCATCGAGGACGGCGAGGCGTCCGACCAGGTGGGCTGCGTGCGCAATTTCACGCTCAAGGACGGCAACCATATCCGCGAGCAGCTGCTGGCGCTGTCGGACGACGAGCACGTCTCGACCTATTGCATCCTCGACGCCACCCTGCCGATGCGGCGCTACGTGGCGACGGTGCGGCTGAAGCGTGTCACCGACGGCGACCGCACCTTCTGGCACTGGGAGTCCACCTTCGACGCGCCGCGCGGACGCGAGGCCGAGTTCGCCTCCCTGGTCGGCAAGGGCGTCTACGAGGCGGGCTTCGATGGCTTGCGCACCTATCTGCGCCGGCCGCGGCAGGCGGCGCCCGCCGCGGCGACGCCGGGAACGGCGATGCGCGGCCATGGCGTCGTCGTGTCGGCTTTCGGTGGACCGGAAGCGCTGCGCCCGCAGACGCTCGACGCGCCGCCGCCTGGCCCAGGCGAGGTCAGGCTGCGCCAGACGGCCGTGGGCGTGAACTACATCGACGTCTATATCCGAAAGGGGCTCTACCGCATGGTCGAGCCGCCCGCCGTCATCGGCATGGAGGCGGCGGGAAGCGTGGTCGACCTGGGCGAGGGCGTGGCGCATCTGCTGCCGGGCGACCGCGTCGCCTATGCCTGCCCGCCGCCCGGCGCCTATGCCAGCCTGCGCACTATGAAGGCCGAGCAGGTGGTGGTGCTGCCGGACGACATCGCCGACGAGGTCGCGGCGGCGACGATGCTCAAGGGAATGACCGCCGAATACCTGCTGCACCGCACGCATCGCCTGCGCGCGGGCGAGTGGGTGCTGGTGCACGCGGCCGCGGGCGGGGTGGGGCTGCTGCTCTGCCAATGGGCCAAGGCGCTGGGCGCGCGGGTGATCGGCACGGTGTCGAGCGAGGACAAGGCGCGGCTGGCGCGCGCCAATGGCTGCGATTCCCCGATCATCACCCGCGACTACCGGTTCGCCGAGCAGGTGCGGCAGGCGACGGGCGGCCGCGGTGTCGACGTGATCTTCGACGGGTTGGGCCGCGCCGCGTTCCAGGAGAACCTTGAGGCGCTGGCGCTATGCGGCCACTGGGTCAGCTACGGCCAGGCCTCGGGGCCGCTCGACCCGGTGCCGGCCGAAACGCTCACGGCCAAGTCAATTACCTTAACCCGGCCGGTGCTGTTCCACTACACGGCGGAACGCGCAATGTTGAATGAGATGACAGGGCGCGTGTTCGAGGCGATCCGCCAGGGCACGATCAAGGTGCAGATCAACCACCGCTACCCGCTTTCCGCGGCCAGCGAGGCGCACCGCGACCTCGAGGCGCGCCGGACCACGGGACCGATCGTGCTGCTGCCGTAGAGCGCCCTACTTCGCCTCGCGCCACCACGCCAGCGCCAGGCCGGCCAGGGCCAGGGTCAGCACCAGCACCACGGGCAGCAGCGGGATCTGCTGCACCCCCGTCACGCGGTACTCGCCGTTGCGCGTTAGTCCGATCCAGTCGCGCCCGGCGGTCGACCGGCCGGGCAGCACGCGGCGGATGTCCGGCACGTTCACCTGCGCGCCGGGGCCCGACGCCAGCCAGCGCCAGGTGCCGCGGCTCGCCTCGATCGCGGGCGCCAGGCGTTCGGCGGTCGCGCGCAGGTCGGCGTACTCGAGCGGGTTCAACGAGCCGGCCGCAGCGATGGCGGTGCGCTGGCCGTCGGACACGCGGTAGAGGCCGGGCTCGATCACCGCCAATGCGCCGTTGGCGCGGCCGCCGACGTCCTCCACGAGCTCCAGATTCTTCTCCTCGCCCGAGGGCGCGGTGACCGTCACGCTCTTCTCGTCGCGCTCCAGCACCCGGCGCGTAACGGTGAGCCGCCCGCCCTGCACGGTCGCTTTCAGCACGTTCTCTTCGAGCTCCGGCTCCTTCATCAGCCAGTGCGCGGTGCGGCGCAGCAGTTCCGAGGACGGTCCGCCGCCCTCGTAGCCGCGCGCCCAAAGCCACATATGGTCGCTCAAGACCTGCGCGACGCGGCCCTTGCCGACGCGGTCGAGCAGCAGCAGCGGGTGGTCGCCGACGCCGCCCATCAGCGTCTTGCCGCGCACCGCCTCGGCCTCGACCTGGCGGAACCAGCGGCCCCAGGTGGGCGTCGCCGCCGCCGCCCCCGGCAGGTCGGCGGTCACCGGATGGCGCTTGCCGATGTCCGTGACGCGCGGGCGGAAGCCCTGCTCGAAAAGCTGGCCGGTCGGCTCGGCAGGCAGGATGGCGCCGAGCGGGCTGCGATAGAGGCCGAGCGGCGTGCCGTAGGTTGGC
The DNA here is from genome assembly GCA_964393375.1 of uncultured Rhodospirillaceae bacterium. Classification (GTDB taxonomy): domain Bacteria; phylum Pseudomonadota; class Alphaproteobacteria; order JAEULC01; family JAEULC01; genus JAEULC01. The sequence continues at coordinate 538 of CAYMTM010000189.1, read as the reverse complement.
CCCACCGCCTCGAGCAGCGCGCCGCCTTTCTCGACATAGGCGGCGATGTTCTGCAGGTAGGCATTGGGCAGCACGCCGCGCCGGCGGTAGCGGTCGAAGATGATCAGGTCGAACTCGTCCAGCTTGAGCTCGAACAACTCGCGGATCGGGAAGGCGATCAGCGACAACTCGCGGATCGGCGTGCCGTCCTGCTTCTCCGGCGGGCGCAGGATGGTGAAATGCACCAGGTCGACCGAAGGGTCGGCCTTGAGCAGGCTGCGCCAAGTGCGCTCGCCGGCATGCGGCTCGCCCGACACCAGCAGCACGCGCAGCCGGTCGCGCACGCCGTTCACCGACACCACCGCGCGGTTGTTGACCAGCGACAATTCGCGCTGCCCGGCCTCGACCTCCAGCTCGTAGACGATCAGGCCGCCGTGGTCGATCTTGAGCTCGACCTGGTGGTCGGCGCCGATCGGCACGGACTCGACCTTCGACTCGCCGCCGTTCTCGCGGATCGTCAGCCGGGCGCGCGTGCCCGCCGGCGCGGTCTCGTCTTCCA
>CAYMTM010000188.1:0-8936 GCA_964393375.1 uncultured Rhodospirillaceae bacterium | reverse complement strand
CCCAGGATCGCGGCCGAAAGGGTGCTGGTCTCCGGCGTGGGCGATGCCGCCAAGCTCACTCCCTACGACCTCGAGCTCGTGGGCGGCGGCATTGCCGGTGCCCTTCAGGCGGCCAAGGTCTCGGGTGCGGCGGTCATCGCCGAGGTTCCGGGCGAGACGACAATTGCGCCCGAACGGGTGGCCGTTCTCGTCGCGGCGGGGGCGGCCCTGCGCGACTACCGCTTCCGCAAGTACAAGACCAGGAACAAGGAGAAGGAAGAGGCCCCCGCCATCGAGACGCTCACCGTCGTCACCGATACGGTGGTGGCGGCACGCAAGGGCTGGAAGGGCGAGGAGGCGGTGGTCGCCGGCGTCCACCTCGCCCGCGATCTCGTGAACGAGCCCGCCAACCACCTCTTCCCCGAGGAGTTCGCCCGCCGGGTGCGCGACCTCGCCCGCCTCGGCCTCGAGATCGAGGTGCTCGATCCCCGCCAGATGGCCAAGCTCGGCATGGGCGCCCTCCTCGGGGTGGCGCAGGGCTCGGCCCATCCCGCCCGCCTCGTCGTCATGCGCTGGGCGGGCGGGCGGCGCAACGCCAGGCCCCTCGCCTTCATCGGCAAGGGGGTGACCTTCGACACCGGCGGCATTTCGCTCAAGCCCGCCGCCGGCATGGAGGACATGAAGTGGGACATGGCCGGCGCGGGGGTGGTGATCGGACTCATGAAGGCGCTGGCCGGACGGCGCGCGCGGCTCAACGTCGTCGGCGTCGTGGGGCTGGTCGAGAACATGCCCTCGGGCACCGCGCAGCGGCCGAGCGACATCGTGACCTCGATGTCCGGCCAGACGATCGAGGTCAACAACACCGACGCCGAAGGGCGGCTCGTGCTGGCCGACGTGCTCTGGTACGCGCAGGACCGCTTCAAGCCGAAGCTGATGGTCGACCTCGCCACGCTCACCGGCGCGATCGTGATCGCGCTGGGCCACGAGCATGCCGGCCTGTTCTCCAACAACGACGAACTGGCGGATAGACTGATCGACGCCGGCAAGGCGACCGGCGAGCTGTTGTGGCGCATGCCGCTGGCCGACGCCTACGACCAGGAGATCGACAGCGACGCGGCCGACGTCAAGAACATCAGCGGCGGCCGCGCCGGCGGCAGCATCATCGGCGCGCAGTTCCTGCAGCGCTTCGTCAACAACGTGCCGTGGGCGCATCTCGACATCGCCGGCATGGCATGGTCGAAGAAGGACCAGGGCACGGTGCCGAAGGGCGCCACCGCCTTCGGCGTCCGCCTGCTCGACCGCTTCGTCGCCGACAACTACGAATCGTCGTGACGGAAGTCCGCTTCTACCACCTCGAGCGCTCGACCCTGGAATCGGCGTTGCCGACCATGCTCGAGCGGGTGCTCGAGCGCGGGCAGCGCGCGCTGGTCGTGCTGGGCACCGAGGAGCGCGTGAGGGCGTTGAACGCGCATCTGTGGACCTACAAGCCGGAATCGTTCCTGCCGCACGGCGCGGCCGAGGACGGCGCGCCCGAGGAACAGCCGATCTTCCTGTCGACGACGCCGGAGGGACCGAACAATCCCGAGGTGCTGTTCCTGGCGGACGGCGCGGGGGCCGGCGATCTCGGCCGCTTCAAGCTGTGCGTCGAGCTGTTCGACGGCCGCGACGAACAGGCGGTCGCCGCCGCGCGCGAACGCTGGCGCGCCTACAAGGCGGCCGGCCACGCGCTGACCTACTGGCGGCAAACCGAGCAGGGCTGGAAGCAGGAAGCGGCGGGCTGAACGCGGCCGCGCGGTTCGCGTTATCCGGGCAGGGCGCTCGACAGCGTGGCGCCTTGAGGCTGGCGTGCCCCGGCAAGCGCCCGGCGCACGATCAGACCCAGGGCGATCCACAGGACGACCGGGCCGAGCTGGACATGAATGCCCTTGGCAAGGCTGCCGACCATCACCGGCATGACGACCAGCATAGCCAGCGCGAATTTTTCCCAGGGCAGAAACCCGCGCCGCGTTCCCTCGATCGCCATCCACGCGGCGGCGAAGGTCAGGCCCACCAAGTCGTAGTCCCAGGCATAGGGCGTCGCAAGGAAAGTCGCGGTCGTAAGCGCGGCCGCCTTGACCGCCATCGACGCCTCGCTGCGCCAGACCAGCGCCACGGCCAGGGCCGCACCCGCGCCCGAGACGATTTGCGCGGCGTAGGCCAGCGTCGTGCCGCCGCCGGTCATCCGGGCCATCGCAAAGGTCGTCGGCATGCGCGGCCACAGCGTGTCGCCCAGTTCCATCAGCGCGCGCTGCAGGATCGTCTGGTTGAAGAACCCGGCCCAAGCTTCGGGTCCGATTGCCAGCAGGCTCGCCGCCGCCAGCGCCGCAGCGGTCGCGCCGGTGGCGACGAAGGCGCGCCAGTGCCCGCCGACGGCCAGGGCTATCGGCAGCATCACGCCCATCTGCGGCTTGTAGCAAAGACAACCGAACAAGAGGCCGGCCAGCAGCGGCCGACGTTCCAGGAAGATCAAACCGCCGCATAGGAGCGCGGCGCTGAAATGCCCGTTCTGCCCTGAAGCGACATTGACGAAGGCGGCCGGCGCCGCGATCGCTGCCATGACGCCCCAGCGCCATCCCACGATGCGCGACAGCAGCGCCGCGCAGGCCGCCCAGCCCGCGACCGTCCACACCGCCAACGCCGGGACGAAGCTGAGCCATGCCAGCGGCAAGGTCAGCAGCATCGTCGTCGGCGGATAGGAATACATGCGGAAGTCGCTCAGCGCGCCCACCAGCGCACGCTGGTAGTCGTGATAGGCCGTGGTGTCGTAGGCCAAAGCCGCCTTGCCGGCAATGGCGAGCCGCGCGCCCGTCCAGTAATTGATGAAGTCGCGCGCGAGCTGCTCGCCGGTCTCGTCCATCACGCCGTGCGTCGTGTGCGTGACGAAGTCCCAAGCGGTGCCGACCAGCGAGATGCCGGCGAAGATCACGGCAATGCGCCACAAGCGCTCGGCCGTCAGCCACGGGGCTTGGCGGAAGAGATCAAGGTTCATCGGCGCGCATCTCCGAATCAGGTCAGACAAGCACCAGGATGGTAAAGAAAGGGTAAAGGAGCGGCGCCGCCCTAATCCGCCGCGACGGGCCTGGCTTCCAGCATCAGCGGCAGGGTGATGCTGACCCTGGTGCCCATGCCAAGCTCGCTTTCGATGGCGATCGTTCCGCCATGCAACTCGACCAGCGCCTTGGCGATGGCAAGCCCCAGACCGCTGCCCTGCACGCGCCGGGTCAGAATGTCGCCCGCCTGGGCGAAGGGCTCCATCAGCCGCGGCAGATCCTCTTCCGCGATGCCGACGCCGGTATCCTCGATCGTCACCCGCGCCTGTCCGGCGTCGCGGCCGACCGACACCGTCACGCGCCCGCCCGCCTCGGTGAACTTGATCGCGTTGCCGAGCAGGTTCAGCACCACCTGGCGCGCGGCCAGCAGATCGACATGGACCGGCAGCCTGCCCGCCGGCAGGGCCTCGTGCAGCGCGACCTTCGCGCGCGCGGCGCTCTCGCCCAGCATCGCCGTGCAGTAGCGCACGATGTCCACGAGGTCGTGCTGCTCCAGGTCCAGCTCCATCTTGCCCGACTCGATGCGCGAGAGGTCGAGCAGCTGGTTGATCAGCGACAGCAAATGCGTGCCGCTCGATTTCACCAGCTCGGCGTATTCGATGTATTTCGGGTTGCCCACCTTGCCCATCGATTCGGTCTGGATCAGCTCGGAAAAGCCGATGATGGCGTTGAGCGGGGTGCGCAGCTCGTGGGTGATCGAGCGCAGGAACGAGGTCTTGTAGGCGCTGACCCGCTCGGCCTCGCGCCGCGCGCTGTCGAGTTCCTCCGCCATCGAGGCGAGCAGCGTCGCCTGCTCCTCGGTCTTGACCTGCACCATCTCGAGTTCGTGCACCGTGCGCTCCAGCGTCTTGCCGCGCTGGCGCAGCTCGATCTCGCTCTGCTTCAGGGCCGTCACGTCGGTCAGCACGGAGGCGGTGCCGCCGTCGCGCGTGCGGCTTTCGATCAATTGGAACCAGCGCCCGTCGGGCAACTGGAACTCGGCGCGGCTCGCGGGCAGGCGGTGGGCGGCGAAGCGGTCGTGGAGCCACGCCTCGGCCTCGTCGGGCAGCACCACGCGGCCATGCGCCACGGCGGCGCGGAACACAGCGGCGTACTCGGCGCCGGCGCGCAGCGGGCTGTCCCTCAGCTCGAACAGGCGCGCGAACTGGTCGTTGTGCGCGATCAACCGGTCGGCCTGGCTCCACAGTGCGAAGCCCTCGGTCGCGCTCTGCATCGCGTCTTCCAGGCGGAAGCGCTGGCGCATCATCTCGGTGACGTCGACCCACAGCACCACCGTGCCGCCGTCCGGCGTCGGACGCTCCTTGATCTGCAGATAGCGCCCGTCCGCCAGGCGCTGCTCGTAGGCGTAGAACGGCTTGCCCCGATGGACCGCCATGAACTCGACGAGCCACGCCTCGGGATCCTGCGCGGCCAGTTCGCCGGCGATCTCGCCGTTGCGCACGACAAGGCGCATGATCGCCTCGAAGTCCATGCCGATCAGGTCGTCGACCGCGGCGAAGCCGCGATAGAGGAAGCGGAACTGCTCGTTGGCGTAGATCAGCCGGTCCTTGTCGTCGAACACGGCCAGCGCCACGCGCAGGCAGTCGAACGCCACCGCCAATTCGGCGGCAGGAAAGAACTTCCGGACCCGAGCCTTCTGGCGGTCCCCGGCGCTGGGCATTGGGCGATCCTGTGCGTACCTCGCGCAGGCCTGGATAGGGCCGCCATGGTTAATTTTCGGTCAATGTGGTTCAAATCGACGCCAAGCGCGCGCGACCGATCGGCGGCGGATTCCCATTTCGCGGCAAGGGAATGGCCTGTCTATCGGGACAAGTACCCCGGCCGCGGCCGGATCAACCCGCCGTCTTGGCCGCGTCCTCGTAGGCCTCGTGCGCGGTCAGCCACGCGTCCTCCGCGGCGTTCAGCGCATGGATGGCGTGGGCGAGGTCGCGCTGGAGCTTTGTCACCTCGGCAGGCTGGCCGCTATAAAGCGCGGGATCGGCAAGCTTCGCCTCCAGCGCCTGCTTGTCCCTGGTCAGGCGCTCGACCTGCTTCTCGGCGTGGGCCACGGCCTCGCGCAGCGGTTTCAGCTTCTGGCGCGCCTCGGCGGAGGCCCGGCGCTCGTCGGCGCGCGACACGTCGCGCTTGGCCGAGGTCTGCTCGCGCGCCGGCGCCTTCTCCTTCTTCGCATCGGCGCGCGCCGCGCCCCTGCGCTCGTCCAGCAGGCGCCGGCGGTAATCGTCGAGGTCGCCGTCGAACGGCTTGCAGGTGCCGTTCGCCACCAGCCACAACCGGTCGGCCGTCGCCGCCACCATGCGCGGGTCGTGGCTGACCAGGATCACCGCGCCGGCAAAGGCGCCCAAGGCGGCCACCAGCGCGTCGCGCGCCTCGATGTCCAGGTGGTTGGTCGGCTCGTCCAGCAGCAGCAGGTGCGGCGCGTCGCGCGTCACCAGCGCGAACAGCAGCCGCGCGCGCTCGCCGCCCGAGAGCTGCCCCGCCTTGCGGTTGGCGCGGTCCTGCGAGAAGCCGAAGCGGCCGAGATGCGCGCGCACCTTCGCCTCGGGCAGATCGGGCCGCGCGGCGGCCAGGTGGTCGTAGGCCGTGCGCTCCAGGTCGAAGGCCTGGGTCTGCTCCTGGTCGAAATAACCGACGCGCAGTTTGCCCGCGCGGCGCACCGAACCGGCCTGCGGCTCCAGCCGCCGCGCCAGCAGTTTCAGCAAGGTCGACTTGCCGTTGCCGTTGGGACCCAGGAGCGCGATGCGGTCGTCCATGTCGATGCGCAAGGACAGCCGCGACAGCACCGGCTTGCCCGGCGCGTAGCCGATCGCCGCGTTCTCGGCGGTGACGATCGGCGGCGCCAGCTCCTCCGGGTCGGGGAACTCGAAGGTGATCTCCTCCTCCGGCGCCAACGGCGCGATCTCGCCCATGCGCTCCAGCATCTTGATGCGGCTCTGCGCCTGGCGCGCCTTGCTGGCCTTGTAGCGGAAGCGGTCGATGAAGGCCTGGATATGCTTGCGCCTGGCCGCCTGCTTGGCCATCGAGGCGGCTTGCAGGTTCAGCCGCTCGGCCCGCGTGCGCTCGAAACTGTCATAGCCGCCGCGGTACATCACCAGCTTGCCCTGGTCGACATGCACGATCTCCTCCACCACCGCGTTGAGCAGGTCGCGGTCGTGGCTAACAAGGATCAGGGTGCCCGGGTATTGCGCCAGGAACTGCTCGAGCCACATCCGCGCCTCGAGGTCGAGATGGTTCGACGGCTCGTCGAGCAGCATCAGGTCGGGCGCGGCGAACAGCACGGCGGCCAGCGCCACGCGCATGCGCCAGCCGCCCGAGAAATCGTCGAGCGGCCTTTGCTGCGCCTGGTGGTCGAAGCCGAGCCCGGCGAGGATCGTAGCGGCGCGCGCCGGCGCGGCATGGGCCTGGATGGTGGCGAGGCGGTCGTGGATCTCGGCGATGCGGCCGGCGTCGCGGCTGTGCTCCGCCTCCTTCAGCAGCGCCGCGCGCTCGAGGTCCGCCGCCAGCACGAAGTCCACCAGCGACATCGCGCCCGACGGCGCTTCCTGTGCCAGATGTCCGACCCGCGCCCGGCCCGGCATCTTGATCGCGCCGGAGTCCGGGGACAGGTCGCCCAGGATCAGTTTCAGGAGCGTCGACTTGCCGCTGCCGTTGCGGCCGATCAGGCCGACGCGATGCCCCGCAGGGATCGACACGCTGGCGCGCTCGAAGATCGCCCGGCCGCCGTAGCGGAAGGTCATGTCGCTGATGGAGAGCATGGCGGCGGGGTTGATAGCATGTCCGCCCCGGGTTGCCAGCCCCGGCCGGCCCGACTATAAGACCGCACCCAACGAACAGCGGGAAGCACCGTTATGGCCGTCGAGCGCACCCTGTCGATCATCAAGCCGGACGCCACGCGCCGGAACCTGACCGGCAAGATCAATGCCAAGCTGGAAGCGGCGGGCCTGCGCATCGTCGCGCAGAAGCGCCTGCAGCTCACCCGCGCCCAGGCCGAGGGCTTCTACGCCGTCCACAAGGCGCGGCCGTTCTTCAACGACCTCTGCACCTTCATGACCTCCGGTCCCGTCGTGGTGCAGGTGCTGGAGGGCGAGAACGCGGTCGCGAAGAACCGCGAGGTGATGGGCGCCACCAATCCCGCCAACGCCGCGCCCGGCACGATTCGCAAGGAATTCGCCGAGTCGATCGAGGCGAACTCCGTCCACGGTTCCGACAGCCTGGACAACGCCAGGACCGAGATCGGCTTCTTCTTCGCCGGCATCGAGATCGTCGGCTGAGGCGCGGGCGTCGGCGGAACGGCCGGCCCGGCGTCAATAGAGCCGGTTCTTATAGCCGTCCTCGACGCGGCGGTCGGCTTCTTCCACGCTGACGCCGGCGGGTTTCACCTGCTCGACGATCATGCGGCCGAGCGAGGGGAAGGTCTTGGGGTCGACCCTGTAATCGTCGCTCCACAGCCGCGCGCGCTTGAGCGCCTTGCCGCAATGCAGGAACGCCTCGCGCACCGCGACCCGGATGCCGAGCTTCGGGGTCTTGCCGTTCACGGCCGCCCTGGCCAGCACCGCGGGATCGCGGGTGAGGGACGCCGTGCCGTTGACCCGCAGCGTCTCGTCGATGCCGGGGATGAAGAAGATGAGGCCGACCTCGGGCGCGTGGGTCAGGTTCGACATCGTGTCGAGCCGGTTGTTGCCCGGCCGGTCGGGGATCACCAGCGTGCGGTCGTCCAGCACCTGCACGAAGCCGGGCGCGTCGCCGCGCGGGCTGACGTCCGTGCCGTGGCCCGGCCGGGTCGAGCCGATCACCAGGAACGGCGACAGCGCGATGAAATGCCGGCAGTGCCTGTCCAGGCGGTCGAGCTGCTTCAGCCGCGCCAGTGCCGACGGCGCATCGTAGAGCGCGCGCAACCCCGCCTCGTCGGCGACACAGGCGTCGCCGGCATCCCCGGCCCGGTCCATCGGACGCCTCCGCTCAGCCGAAATGGATCCACAGCAGGAACAGCAGGACCAGGATGATGCCCAGGATCGACCAGCCGACCAGCCGCATGAAGCCGTGCCAGGTCTGGATGTGCGATTCCATGTCGAAATCGTCGGCGCCGTGCTGCTGTGCTGCCATGCGGAATCTCCCCTAGCGTCCTGACGGGAAAATACGCCATCGCGCGGCCCTCCGCCAAGGGGCGCCTGCGGCGGTGCCGCAAATCTTGTGACCGCACGCACAGCACGTTTGTGACCGCCGGCATCGCCGCGTGCCGCCGGTTTGCTTAGGGTCCTGACCGAGCGGCGGTCCAGGGATGGGCACGTCGCCGAGACCCAGGAGAGACGCTCATGACTTTCGTGATCGCCTGCCTAATTACGCTGACCATCACCGGGATCGTGCTGATCCTGCTGTCGGTCGAGAACCAAGGCGAGGAGCCGGTGAAGCGCGTGCTCGCGCAGGCGCGCAACAGGCAGGCCTGGCGCGGCGCCGCCGGGCGAATCGACGCGCGGATCGACGCCGGGCGCTGACGTCCGCGCGCGACGCCCTCCACCCCACGCCATTCCAGCGCCGAGGGTTCGCGACGCCGCCAGGTACGGCCGCTCGCGCATCCTGCGCAGCCGCGGCCTCCGGCCCTAGGGCATGAAGCCAAGTCCCCAGCCCATCCAGGGGACGGGCCGGAGGCCGACCAAGCGACCGTCTCACGCTTCCGCCGCGCGGTGCTCGTCGCGCGCGGCCAGCCAGACCGCGCGGGCGGCATCGGCGTTCATCGCGGCGATGCCCAGGCCCACGATCAGGTCGGGCCAGGCCGACAGCGTCCACGCGGTCAGCAGCCCCGCCGCCACGATCGCTACGTTGGCCAGCACGTCGTTGCGCGCGGACAGGAACGCGGCCTTGGCCATGCTGCCG
>CAYMTM010000187.1:0-9036 GCA_964393375.1 uncultured Rhodospirillaceae bacterium | reverse complement strand
TGCAAGCCCCTCCACCGTCTGCCGGATGACCTGGAAGGCGCGCCAGAGCACCATTTCCTTCCAGTCCTCGGTGTCCGGAAAGAAATGCTTGCGGATCGCGGCCTTGATCGCCTTGCCGCGCGGCGCTTCGAAGGCCTTGTCGCCGAAATTCCGGTGCAGCCAGTGGTCCTCGCGGAACACGACCGCCCCACGCTCGCGCGGATAGGTGCCGTATTCCAGGGTGACGAAGGTGAGCGCCACGCCCGGCAAGGCGCGTTCGTAGCCGAAATGCGTGAGCCCGCTGCGCGCCTGGCTGGTCGAGGTGCCGCGCTTGGGCTCGGTCAGGCTGTCGCCGTACCACGCCCGCGCGCGATCGAGGGCGGCGCTGCCCGGCTCGTGATGGCAGATCGGCTCGCCATAGCCGTGCGGCCCCAGGCCGGTGTGGAAGTCGATGCCCGCGACCTGCCTGCGCCCAGCGAGGAAGCGCGCGCAGATCGCCTCCGATGTGCGCCGCGACCAGGTGGGCGCATTGCCGCCATAGAAGAAGCCCAAGGGATGCTTGTACTGGCCGCCGGAATAGGCCGTGAAATAGGCGGTATCGCCGTGCTTGGCGCGCCAGGCCTTGAGCCGTGCCATCGCCGCTTCGAATTCCGGCCCTTCGATATTCTCTGGCACGAGGTCCGCCGCGATCTCGTCGTAGCCCGGGTTCTCGGGCAAAGGCCGGGCGAAATCGACATGGTTGCGGTTGAGATCCACCCCCTCCTCGGTCACGCGCCGCAGCCAGGCGAAGCCGAAAGGGTTGATCGCGTGGATCAGCAGCACGGCCACGTCCGGCGGCAGGCGCCGGGCCGCCTCGCTGCGCAGCCAGCCGACCTGCGCGCCCGAGCCGCAGAAGCCTTCGACGCCGTGCGTGCCGGAGATCAGCACCGCCACCTTGCCCGCATCCGCCGGTCCCACCCAGGCAAGGTCGGTGGACAGGGCCTCGCCGCGCGGTCCCTTGTTCGGGTTGGCGTAACGCGCCAGCGAGGCGCCCAGCGCGGCAGCCGCGGTCAGGAACTTGTCGCGCGCTTCGGCGTAGTCAGCGGAAAACGACGTCGTGTCCATGCATCTCCTCTGGTTCAGCGCTTGAGCAGCTCGTACATCAGGATTCCGGCCGCCACCGAAACGTTCAGCGATTCGACCCGACCCGTACCGGGGATCGCGACCAGCTCGGCCGCAACCTTTTCGACGGCCGGCGAGAGGCCGGCCTCCTCGTTGCCCACGACCAGCGCCACCGGGCGATCGTCGCGCGTGATTGCCGTGAGCGGGCGACCCCGCGGCGCGGCGGCGATCACGTGGTGGCGCCGGGCAAGATCGCGCAGGAACGACGCCAGCGACCGCGGGCGCCAGAGCTGGACGAACTCGAAACCGCCTTCCGCCACGCGATAGGCGGCCGGTGACGGCGCGGCCTGCTCCGCGCGCTCGGACAGCACAACCTGCTCGATGCCCAGGAACGCCGCCGTGCGCAGGATGGCGCCGAAATTGTGCGGATTGGACACGCCGTCCAGCACCAGCACCGGCAGGCGGGCCGCGGCCCAGGCCTCAATCTCGACCGTACCAGGCAGGCGCGGCAGCCGTTCGCCGGTCACGGCCACGATGCCGCCGTGATGCTGCGTGCCGGCGATCTTCGCCAGTTCGGTTGCGTCCTTGACCTGGTAGCCGCGATGACGCTCGGCCAGAAAGCGGCAGATCGGGCCCGCCCTGGGCGCCGTCGCGCGATCGAGATAGAGCCGGCGGATCGCCTGGGGATCGCGGCGGAACAACGCCTCGACCGCACGAAGGCCGCTCACCGTCACCTCGTCCGTCCGGTCGTGCGCGGGACGCGATCCCGTCCGTGCCGCCGGCCCCGCCGGCTTTCGTCGTGGGCGCATGGCGACACCAGAAACGCCCGCGCCCGTTCCGTCAAGTCGGGTTATGCTGCGCGGCCATGCGCGCCGACGCCCTGGACCTTCCCCTGACCACGACCGCCGACGCGGCGCGCGACGCCTATGTACGCGGCGTCGAATTGTTGCTGACCGCGAACGCGGGCGCCGAGGCGGCGCTGCAAGGGGCGCTTGCGGCCGATCCCGAGTTCGCCCTCGCCCACGCGGCACTGGCCCGCCATCACCAGCTTCACGGCCGGATGGATGCGGCGCGTAGCGCCGTCGCGCGCGCAGGCACCCTTGCGCGGAACGCCACGGCGCGCGAGGAGGAGCATGTGCGCATCCTGGCGTTGGCGATCGGGGGCCAGGGTGCGGCCGCACTCGGCGCGCTGCGCGCGCATCTCGACCTCTATCCGCGCGACGCGGTTGCGCTGTCGCTGGCGCTGGGAGTCTACGGGCTGATCGGCTTCAGCGGCCGCCTGGACCACCATGCCGAGCAGCGCGCACTGCTCGAGTCGCTGCATCCGCGCTGGCCGGAGGATGGCTGGTTCCTCGGCTATCTCGGCTGGTCGCAGGCGGAAACCGGCGAGCCGGCGCGGGGCGCCGCCACGGTCGGCCGTGCGCTGGAGCTCCTCCCGCGCAATGCCAATGCGGCCCACGGGCTGACGCATGCGTATGTCGAGCTGGGCAAGGCGAAGGCCGGCCATGCGTTTCTTGCCGCCTGGATCGAAGCCTATGACCCGGCAAGCATCCTGCATTGCCATCTCAATTGGCACTTGGCGCTCTACGAACTCGACCTGAACCGCACGGCAGAGGCCCAGGCACGGTTCCGCGCGACGATCCATCCCGACCGCGGGACCGCGCCGCCGATGCCGCTGCTGGCCGATGCCGCCTCCTATCTGTGGCGCTGCCGCCTCTATGGCGCAGCCGAGCCGCCACCGCCCTGGGCCGATATCGCCGCCTTCGTGGCGCGCGCCTTCCCCGCGGCCGGGCTCGCGTTCGCGGACTTGCACGCGGCGATGGCGGAAGCGGCGACCGGCAATGTGTCCGCCCTCGAGAACCGCGTCGCGCAGATCGAACGGCGCCTCGCCGACGGCACGCTGCCGCAGGGCGGCGTCGTGCCCGCCCTGTGCCGCGCCGTCGCCGCCTATGCGCTGGGCGAGGACGACCGGGCCATCAAGCTGTTGGAGGCCGCGCTTCCCGACCTGCCGCGCATCGGCGGCAGCCACGCGCAGCGCGAGGTGTTCGAGGACACGCTGATCGCCGCCTGCCTGCGCGCCGGGCGCCATGCGCGCGCGCGCGAATTGCTGGCGGCGCGCCTGGCACGCCGGCCGCGCGAACAGGACCGTCGCTGGCTCGCCGCCGCTACATGAAGCTGTACGGGTCCACGTCGACCTGCACCCGGACATCGCCCGAAAGCGGCACGCGGGCGAGCCAGTCGCGCAACAGCCGCTGGACATCGACGCCGCGGCGCGTCTTCAGCAGCAGGCGGCGGCGATGCCGCCCGCGCAACAACGAAAGCGGCGCCGGCGCCGGCCCCAGCACCTCGACGCCATCGGCGCTGGGCGCCGTGCGCGCCAGGGCGCGCGCGGTCCCATCCGCGTGGCCGGCATCGCCCGAGGACACGATCAGCGCTGCAAGGCGCCCGAAGGGCGGCATGCCCGCGCGCCGGCGCGCCTCGGCCTCGGCGGCGAGGAAGGCGTCGCGGTCGCCGGCAACGAGGGCGCGCATCACGGGGTGGTCGGGATCGGCGGTCTGCACCAGCACCTTGCCGGGCCGATCGGCGCGGCCGGCACGGCCCGCCACCTGGTAGAGAAGCTGGAAGCTGCGTTCGGCCGCGCGCAGGTCGCCGCCGGCAAGGCCCAGGTCGCCATCCACCACCCCCACCAGGGTCAGCAGGGGAAAGTGGTGACCCTTGGCCACGATCTGCGTGCCGATGACGATGTCGATCTCGTGCGCCTCGACTGCGCGCACGAATTCGGCCGCCGCGCGCGGGCCGGTGATCGTATCGCTCGCCATCACCGAGGCGCGCGCCTCGGGAAACAGCTCGGCGATCTCCTCGGACAGCCGCTCGACCCCCGGGCCGCAAGCCGCCATCTCGCCCGGCGCGCCGCAGGACGGGCATTTCTCGGGCAGCCGAGTCGTGTAGCCGCAGTGGTGGCATTGCAGGCGGTTCACCAGCCGGTGTTCGACCAGCCAGGCGGAGCAGCTTGGGCATTGCAGCCGGTGGCCGCAGGCGCGGCACAGCGTGAGCGGCGCATAGCCCCGGCGATTGAGGAACAGCATCGCCTGCTCGCCCTGCGCCAGGGTCTCGGTCAGCGCCCGGCGCAGGGTCGGCGACAGCCAGCGCTGGCGCGGCGGCTTGTCGCGCCGCAGGTCGATCGCCGCGATTTCCGGCAGGGTTGCGCCGCCGTGCCGGTCCGGCAGGTGCAGGCGCTCGTAGCGGCCGTTTTCGGCATTGACGACGCTTTCCAACGACGGCGTGGCCGAGGCCAGCACGATCGGAATGCCACCCAGATGCGCGCGCACCACCGCCATGTCGCGCGCGTGGTAGATCACCCCATCCTCCTGCTTGAAGGCGGCGTCGTGCTCCTCGTCCACCACGATCAGGCCGAGATCGGGATACGGCAGAAACAGTGCGGAGCGCGCGCCGACCACCACGCGGGCCTTGCCCTCGGCCACATCGCGCCAGGTCTGGCGCCGGCGCTTGGACGAGAGCTCGGAATGCCATTCCGCGGGCGTGGAGCCGAATCGCTGCGCGAAGCGGTCGAGCCAGGCACCCGTCAGCGCGATCTCCGGCAGCAGCACCAGCACCTGGCGACCTTGCCGCAGAGTTTCGGCGACCGCCTCGAAATACACTTCGGTCTTGCCCGAGCCGGTGACGCCGTCGAGCAAGGTGACGCCGTATTCGCGCGCGACCACGCGTGCGCGCAGCGCCGCGGCGGCGGCCTCCTGGTCCTCCGACAGAACCGGGCCCGGCCTGCCGCCGTCGGGCTGGACGGGCAACGGCTCTGTCTGGAGCGCGACGGGTTCGAGCAAGCCCGCTTCGGCCAGTGCGCGGACGACGCCGGTCCCGACCCCCGCTTCGCGCGCGAGCGCGGCCGCGGGCAGCGGCGGGCCGGCGGCCGCCAGGTCGAGCACGCGCCGGCGCTGCGGGGTCAGCTTGATGCCCTCGGAAAGCGGCCGGTCGGCCAGCCGATAGCCGATCGCCGGACGCGGCGGCGCCTCGAACACCGCCGAGACGCTCATCGCCAAGCGCAACACCGCGCCCGGCGGCGTCAGCGTGTAGGAGGCGACCCAGTCGACGAATCGTCGTGCCACCGCGGGCAGGGCCGGCAGGTCGAATCGGTGCTCGATGTCCTTGAGCCGCGCCGGATCGATCGCCTCCTTGGCCTCTGCCGGCCCGTCCCAAACCACGCCGATTTCCTGGCGCCGGCCCAGGGGCACCAGCACGAAATCGCCTGGCCTGACTGCCATTTCCGCCGGGACGCGATAATCGTAGGCGCAGGTGAGCGGCAGGGGCAGCAGCACCGCCGCGCGCGGCGGCGCGGCCGGGCTGTGCGAACTGGCCGGGCGGTCGGCCATCTTGTAGACTCCGGGCATGGCAATGGGGTAAGCCGCGCCGACCATAGACGGTGAGTGCCCGGCCCACCAACAGGCTAGTGAAAGGCGACTGCGATGAAGTTCTTCATCGACACGGCGGACGTGAATGAGATCCGCGACCTGGCGCAGACCGGGCTTGTGGACGGCGTGACCACCAATCCCTCGCTTGTGGCCAAGACCGGCAAGGACTTCATCGCGACGGTGCGCGAGATCGCCAAGATCGTCCCCGGCCCCGTGAGCGCCGAGGTGACCGCGACCGACCACGCGACGATGCTGAAGGAGGGCCAGAAGCTGGCCCGGATCGCGCCGAACATCGCGGTCAAGGTGCCGCTGACGCCCGATGGCCTTAAGACCTGCAAGGCGCTGAGCGGCGACGGCATCATGGTCAACGTGACGCTGTGCTTCTCGGCCGCGCAGGCGATCCTGGCGGCCAAGGCGGGCGCCGCCTTCGTCTCGCCCTTCGTAGGGCGGCTCGACGATATCGCCGCGGACGGCATGGGCCTGATCCGCGAGATCGTCGCGATCTACAAAGCCTATCCGGGCATCCGCACCGAGGTGCTGGTCGCCTCGGTGCGTGGGCCGCTGCACGTGGTCGAGGCGGCCAAGATGGGCGCGCATGTCGCAACCCTGCCGCCCAACGTGCTGCGCCAGATGTTCCAGCACCCGCTGACCGATAAGGGCCTGGCGGCCTTCCTGGCCGACTGGAAGAAGACCGGCCAGTCGATCCTCGGCGTCGAGGACACGGCGGCGCGGGCGGCGGAGTAGCGCATTTGCGCGACGGTACCGACGCCGCACCCGCGATCGCCCCGGCCGCCGCCCCCAGCGAGGCGGAGGTCCTGCGCTTCCTCAAGACGCACCCGGATTTCCTCAACCGCCATCCCGAACTGCTGGGCGCGCTAAATCCGCCGCGGCGTCGACACGGCGACGGGGTGATCGACCTGCAGCACGCCATGCTCGAGCGGCTGCGCGGCGAGGTGACGCAGCTCAAGGACACGCAGCGCTCGCTGATCCAGACCACGCGCGGCAACATGAACTCGACCGCGCGGGTGCATGCCTGCGTGCTGGCCATGCTCGACTCGCCCAGTTTCGAGCACCTGATCCATGTCGTGACCCAGGACATGGCGCAGATGCTGGACGTCGACGTCGTCGCGCTGTGCGTCGAGACGATCGAGGGCGACGTGGGCCCCTCGCCGCCCCGCGGCGTGCGCATCCTGGACCCCGGCGAGGTCGATCACCTGGTGGGCAAGGGCCGCGACGTGGCGCTGGTGGACAACGCGCTCGGGGACGCGGGCGTGTTCGGTGGCGGCGCGTCGCTGGTGCGCTCTGCCGGCTATGCGCGGCTGAAGATCAGCCCGCGCACCCCGCCCGGCATGCTGGCGCTGGGATCGCGCCAGCCCGACACCTTCAATCCCGGCCAGGCGACGGAACTGCTGGGGTTCCTCGCCGGCGTGCTGGCCCTGTCGATCCGCTCGTGGCTGGATTTGCCGGAATAGCAGACGACGCGCTTGCCCGCGCCCTGGGCGCGTGGCTCGATTGGCTGGAATCCGAGCGGCGCGCCGCCGCCCGCACGATCGCCGCCTATCGCGACGACGTCGCGCGGTTTCTCGCCTTCCTTGCGACGCATCACGGCGCCGCGCCGTCGACGGCCATGCTCGCGGGCCTTGGCCCCGCCGACTTCCGCGCCTACCTGGCGGCGCGGCGCGAGCGCGGCGTAGCCAACGTGTCCAACGCGCGCGCGCTGTCGTCGCTGCGCATACTGTTCCGCTGGCTCGACCGCAACCGGATCGTGACCAACCATGCTCTGGCGCAACTCCGCTCCCCGCGCCTGCCGCGCGTGGCGCCCAAGCCGCTGAGCGTCGCGGAGGCCGAGGCGCTGATCGAGGACAGCGGCGACGAACGGCCGGCATGGATCGCCGCGCGCGACACGGCGCTGTTCACGCTTCTTTACGGTTGCGGCCTGCGCATCGGCGAGGCGCTGGCGCTCGATCGCGGCATCCTGCCGCTGGGCGATACGTTGCGCGTGCTCGGCAAGGGCGGCAAGGAGCGTATTGTCCCGGTGCTGCCGGCGGTGCGGACGGCGATCGACGCCTATCTGGCCTTGTGCCCGCGCGGCGGCCGGAAGCAACCGCTGTTCCTCGGGGCGCGCGGCGGGCGGCTCAATCCCGGCGTGGTGCAGAAACGCATGCGCGCCTTGCGCGCCGCGCTCGGCCTGCCGGACAGCGCCACGCCGCACAAGCTGCGCCACAGCTTCGCCACGCATCTGCTGGCCGGCGGCGGGGACCTGCGTGCGATCCAGGAATTGCTGGGCCATGCCTCGCTTTCGACCACCCAGCGCTATGCGGAGGTCGACGCGGCGGCGCTGAAAGCCGCCTACGAGCGCGCCCACCCGCGGGCGCGGGGGTAGATCGCCTGCACGGGGTTGCCGAAAGCCGCCGCCGTCCTATCATGGCCCTGCGCAGAACGGTCGGGGAGGCTTTCCATGACACGTGCGTTTTCCTGGCCACTGTTTGCCATCTTTGCCGCCGGTTCGATCGCGCTGGCCGCCTCCGCCCCGGCGCAGAGCCAGGCGCCGACCGGCGCTCCGCCGTCGAAAAGCGCCGGTTCGATCGGCGCCGCGTTGAGCGAGTTGGAGCGCAAGATCATCGACGAGTACTACCGGCTGAAAAGCCGCATGACCGGGGCCGAGCCGGCGCCCCAGCCCGGTGCGCCGGTGCCGCCGCGGACCGGTTCGCTGACCCGCAGCATTCTCAAGGACCCCGAGACGGGGGCGCCGTTGCCGATCGGCACGCACCGCGAGCAGCTGCCGGCCGACCTGCGGGAAAAGCTGCCGTCACCGACGCCGGGAACCGACCGCGTCCTGGTCGGCGACGACGTCGTGCTGGTCGACCGGCGGACGGACATCGTGCTCGACGTGATGCGCGGCATCGCGGCGAAGAAGCCGTAGCGCCGCCGAAAGTGAACGGGGCCGCTTGCGCGGCCCCGCGATTGGCTGATTTTTCCTCGGTCCGACCTTGTCGAAGGACGAGGAATGCGCCAGGGACTCAGAAATCCATGTCGCCCATGCCGCCGCCGCCCGGCATCGGGGCCGCGGCTTTCTTCTCCGGCCGCTCGGCGACCATTGCCTCGGTCGTAATCAGCAACCCCGCGATCGACGCGGCATCCTGCAGCGCGGTGCGAACCACCTTGGTCGGGTCGATGATCCCGGCCTTGACCATGTTGGTGTATTCGCCCTTCTGCGCGTCGAAGCCGTAGTTGTAGTCCTTCGACTCGACCAATTTGCCGACGACGATCGAACCGTCGTTGCCGGCGTTCTCGGCGATCTGGCGCGCCGGCATGCTGAGCGCCCGCCGCACGATCTCGATCCCCGTGCGCTGGTCGTCGTTCTCGGGCTTGATCTTCTCCAGCGCCTTGGCGGCATAAATGAGCGCCGAGCCGCCGCCCGGGACGATGCCTTCCTCCACAGCGGCGCGGGTGGCGTGCATCGCGTCGTCCACGCGATCCTTGCGCTCCTTCACCTCGACCTCGGTCGCCCCGCCCACGCGGATCACCGCAA
>CAYMTM010000186.1:0-9210 GCA_964393375.1 uncultured Rhodospirillaceae bacterium | reverse complement strand
GCGAGATCCTGGCGTTGCCTGCGTAGTCGTCGGCGCGCGTCGGCTCCTCGATCCAATAGAGACCCTCGCCGTCAAGCGCGTGGCCTCGGCGGATCGCCTCGGGCACGGACAGCGCCTGGTTGTAGTCGCACATGACGATCGTGCCGCGGGGAACGGCGCGCATGACCGCGCGCGTGACGGCGACGTCCTCCTCCAGCGTCGGATAGCCGAGCCTGAGCTTGATCGCCGTGAAGCCGAATTCCAGCAGTTCGACCGCCTCGGCCGCCGTGCGCTCGGGCCCTGCCAGGCCCAGCCCTGTGCTGTTATAGGCGAGGATCGGCCTGGGCGTGCCGCCGAGCAGGCGCGCCAGCGGCCAGCCCGCTGCTTTCCCCAACGCATCCCAGGCCGCCATGTCGATGCCGCCGATGGCGAGCGTGACCAGGCCCGTGCCGCTCAGCAGCATGAAGCGCCTGCGCAGATGCTGCTCGAGCGCGGCCGGCGCCACGTCCATACCCTGGATCAGGGCCATCATGTTGTGGAGCAGCGCCACCATCGGCTGGAGCGCCGCCATGCTGGGCAGGAACACGTAGCTGACGCCGGTGATTCCCTGGTCGGTTTCCAGGTCGATCAGCACCAGCGGCGCCTTGTCGACGCCGCCGCTGGCGGTGGTCAACCGCCGGCGCATCGGCGCGGCCACGGCGCGTGCGCGCAGCGAGCGGATCGTGAGCGGGGCGGATGCCAACGGTCGGTCCATAAGAAGCCGGCGGGACCGCCATCATAGCGCCCGGCCGGGGCCGGCGCATCGGCAAGGCGCTAGCGGTTGCCGTCCGGGTTTTCGGGCGTGACGAGCGCGACCGCGACGCTTGCCGGCAGCTCGGCAACCTTCTTGATGGCGGGGATCATCGGCGCCATGAATTGCACCAGCACGACCACGACTGCACCCACGATCAGGTCGCGAATGATCTGTCGGCGGCGCTGCGCGCGATAGCGGCGATGGGTGAAGATGCGGCGCATGGTCGTCCTGACCATGGTTGTCCCTGGCCGCCACGCTAAACAGGTTTGGTTGAATTTTCGTTAATATCCACGGACGCTGAGGCCGACGAACGCCTTGATTTCGCAGCCAGACGAGAGACCTACACGACCAACGCCATGCCGCCGCCGGCCGGGTCGGCGCCGCCGGTCACCTTGTCGCCGTCAACCATGATCGCGTGCACGCGCGCGACGGTGAAGCTCTGGCTGCTGCGCGCGGTCTTGTACCCCATCTCCGCCAGCGTCTCGCAGACATAGGTGGGAATGCGCGCGCCGACGTCGATCACGTCGCTGGTGGCGGAGATACGCTGGGCCGAAATCGCATCGCCGATCGTCATGCCGTGGTCGATCACGTTGACGATCACCTGGGCGATCGCCATCGGGATGTTCGAGCCGCCCGGAGCGCCCAGGATGATGTAGGGCTTCTCGCCCCTGAACACGACGGTCGGGGTCATCGAGCTGACCCGGCGCTTGCCCGGCGTCAGCGACTGGGTGCGGCCGGGACGCGGGTCGTAGGTGCCGAGTTGGCCGTTGTACATGAAGCCCAGGCCCGGCGAGACGACGCCGGACTGCGCGCCGTTCGTGTGGGTCAGCGCCACGGCCATGCCTTGCGCGTCGAGCGCGGTCAAGTGCGTGGTGTCGGCGGCCTCCTTCGCAACGGCGCGGTTGACATGCGCACGGTCGCCTCGCTTGATCGCCGCCGCGTCGGCGGCCGCCGCCTGCTTGCCGACGATGTCCTGAAGCGGCGTCGGCGCCAGGCGCGGGTCGGTGATCACCTCGTCCTTCAGCGCCTGGGCGCGCTTCATCGCCTCGGCCAGCACGCGGATATAGGCCGGCGAGTTGTGGCCCAAGCCCTTCAGGTCGAAATGCTCGAGGGTGTGCAGCATGCGCAGCACGATCGCGCCGCTGTTGGGCGGCGGGGTGACGGCGATACGGTGGCCGCGATACTCGCCCCAGATCGGCTGCTCGACCTCGATCCGGTAGCCGGCGAGATCGGCCGCCGACAGGAAACCGCCGTTCTTCCTGAAGTCGGCGTCGATCGCCTGGGCGATCCGGCCCGTGTAGAAGGCATCCGGCCCCTTCTCGGCGATCTCGGTCAAGGTGCGCGCCAGGTCCGGGTTCTTGACCAGCGAGCCGGGCCGGCGCTGCGTGCCGTCCGCCTCGAAGAACAGCCGGGCGCTGTCCGGCGTGTGGCGCAGCTTCTCGTTGGTCGGCAGGCGGCCCAGGCTGTCGTCCGACATGCGGTAGAAGAACTCGAAGTTCTGCACCCGATAGCCCTGCTCGGCCATGCGGATGGCGGGCGCCAGCACGTCCTTCCAAGCAAGCTTGCCGAACTTGCGCTGGGCGTAGTGGAAGCCCATGACCGAACCGGGCACCGCCACCGACTTGTAGCCGACCTCGTTGACCCGGCCCTTCAACACGAACTCGAACCCGTCGCGGGTTTCGTATTCCAGCAGGTCGGCCCACATCCCCTCGCGCACCGCAGCCGGCGCCTGCGCCAGGAAGGTGATCGACTCGTGCGCTTTGCGGGAAGGATCGTAGACCTGCATGACCCCATACCCGCCGATACCGCACATCATCTGGTCGAGCACCCCCTGGGCGAAGCCGGTGGCGATGGCGGCGTCGACCGCGTTGCCGCCGGCCATGTAGATGCGCGCGCCCACCTCGACGGCGTCGGGCTGCTGCCCGACGATCATGTTGCCGGCCATGCGGAATCCCCCTTCGGTTGGCGCGCGATCCTAGCACCGGTTGTCCGCCGGCCCGCAAGCGGGGAGACTGCGCCGGTCGGCATGGGTGGAAGGAGCGGCGTGCATGGGTGCGCTTGCGGGGTTGCGCATCGTCGAGATGGCCGGCATCGGCCCGGCACCCTTCGCCGGCATGATGCTGGCCGACCACGGCGCCGAGCTGCTGCGCATCGACCGCATCGAGCCTGCAGGGCTGGGTGTGGCGGACATGGACCCGGCGCGCGATCCCCTGGGTCGCGGCAAGCGCTCGGTCGCGCTCGACCTGCGGCGGCCAGAGGGCGTGGCGGTAGCGCTTGCGCTCATCGCCCGCGCCGACGCTCTGATCGAGGGCTTCCGGCCCGGCGTGATGGAGCGGCTCGGCTTGGGACCGGATATCTGCCTTCAGCGGAACCCGCGGCTGGTCTACGGCCGCATGACCGGCTACGGCCAGCACGGCCCGCTCGCCGCGCGCGCCGGCCACGACATCGACTACATCGCCATCGCCGGCGCGCTGGGCATGATCGGGCCCGAGGGCGCCAAGCCGGTGCCGCCGCTCAACCTTGTCGGCGATTTCGGCGGCGGGGGGATGCTGCTGGCGTTCGGTGTGGTCACGGCCCTGCTGCATGTCGCGCGCTCTGGAAAGGGTCAGGTGGTGGATGCGGCGATGACCGACGGGGCGGCGTTGCTGACCGCCATGTTTCACGGCTTGGCGGCCACGGGGCTTTGGGCCGAGGGGCGGGGGACCAACCTGCTGGACGGCGGGGCGCCGTTCTACGACACCTACGAGACGGCCGACGGGCAATTCCTGGCGGTTGGGGCAATCGAGCCCAAATTCTACGCGGAATTGATAGATCGCCTGGGGTTGGATGGCGCTGATTTGCCGCCTCAGATGGACCGCGCGCGCTGGCCCCAGCTCAAGGCCCGCATCGCCACCGCGATCCGCAGCCGCTCTCGCGGCGAATGGGAGGCGGTTTTCGCGGGATCGGACGCCTGCGTGGCCCCGGTCCTGACCATGGCCGAGGCCCCCGACCACCTCCATAACCGCGCCCGGGAAACCTTCGTTAAGGCCTTCGGGGTCACCCAGCCCGCCCCGGCACCCCGCCTTGCCGCCACGCCAGGGGCGATCGGCGGCCAGCCGCCCTTGCCCGGCACCGATACCCGCCGCGCCTTGGCGGGATGGGGGCTGAAGGAGGACGCGATCGCGCGGTTGATCGAGGCGGGCGTGGCCCGCTGATCGCGCGGAATTGCGTTCTATGCAATCCCGTAATGGCTTTCCACGGGGCTTGGTCGGGCGTAACATGCTTCCCCCTTGGCGGCTGGGGGTTCGTGAAGGAATTCACAGCCGGCAGGCTAGGCCTCGGGTAAGGTCCGGCTGCACGGATATGGGGGTCGGCCATGTACCACGGACTTCGCGTCGCCGTCTTCGGGTTTGCTGCCCTTGGCAACTTGGCACTGCTTGCCGCGCCCGGGCAGGCACAGCAGTTCAGCTTCCTGACGGGCGACCGCGCCATGCAGGGCTACGCGCCGCGCGGGTCGAACGACGGCTACCAGGCCGGCGGCGGCGGCAGTCCAGGCCAGGCGCCGGAGATCATGAACTCGCCCTACCAGAGCGGTTCGATCGGCGGCGGAACCACCGGACCGTTCGCATCGGTCGATCCTGGCCAGGGTGCCGGCACCGGTCCCGGCGGCGGCGCCGCGGGCGGCGTGGGGGCGATGCTGCGGGCGGCCGATCAGGCCGGGGTGTCCGGCCTTAATGTGGCGCGTCTGGATACCATGCGGACCCTGGACGCGGCGCCCGGCGGCCAGAACTTGGGGACGCCCGAGCCAAGGATCATCGACCGATCGGATGTCACCGGCGGCGCTGGCGGGCCCAATGTCGCGGTCATCGGCAACCTGCCGGCCGGCGCCCTCGGCTGTCCGCCGAACTGTTCTGGCGCCGCAGGGCGCGCAAGCGCCCTTGCTGATCCAAACAGCAGGTCGTCGATCGTAACCTTCGGCAATTCCGGCGGACCGAGCGGCGGCGGCAGCAGCAGCACGGCGCCGTACCAATTCAAGTTCAACACGCCGCAGACTCAGGCCTTCGCCAGCCTCGGGCCCGTGATCAAGCCGGACCCGGCGCCGATCTCGCCCGCCCTGACCGGCATTCCCTCCGTTGTCCGGACCCAGCCGGTCCAGCCGGTCACGAATCTCGGCGCGCTGAACACCACGGCGGGCTCTTCCGCAAAGGCGGCTCTCGGCGCGGTCGGCGGGCTGAACTCCGGCATGGGCGGCGCGCCTGCGCTGAAGAACCTCCAGGGCGTGAACAGCATCAACAACCTGATGCTGCAGCGTCAGAAGAACTGAGCGCGCGGCGATCCTGGGGACCAAGGCAGGGCGGCATGCGCGCGGCACCACGAGGGCCTGATCGCCCGCTTCACCGCTTCGCGAGCGCGCTGACGCTCGCGACGTTGCTTGCATGCTCGCCCGCCGCCCGGGCCGCGGACGCGCCGCCCACGGAATGCGACCAGTTCGCCGCGCATCCCGCCGATTCGCAGCGCGTGTCGGGCGGCGTGCAGTACGACCTGATGGACTGGCGCAACGCGATCCGCGCCTGTACCGAGGCGCTGAAGCTCTACCCGAACTCGCCGCGCCTCAACTACCAGCTCGGCCGCGCGCTGCTGCGCGGCCAGCGCCGCGAGCAGGCGATGCCGCATCTGCTGGAAGCGGCGGACAAGGGCCATCTGGCGGCCTTCGGCGCGCTCGGCAACGTCTACACCGGCGATCTGCGCAATCCCGCGGAGGGGCTGAAATGGTTCCAGCGCGGGATCGAGCGGGGCGACGACGCCTCGCGCCTGATCCTCGGCGAGATGTACGTCGACGGCAACGGTATCGAGCGCAACATGGCCGAGGGCCTCAGGCTCCTCCAGCCCCTGGCGGAGAAGGGCGTATCGCTGGCGGTCTACAAGCTCGGCGTCATCTACCTCTTCGGCGACAACTATGTCGGCCGCGACTATGCCAAGGCGCTGCAGTGGTACCAGCGCGCCGCCGCCCTGGGCGTCGCCCGGGCGCAGAACGACATCGGCTACATGGTCGAGAACGGGCTGGGCATCGAGAAGGACCCGCGGCGCGCGGCCGAGTGGTACCGCATCGCCGGCGAGCAGGGCTGGGGCAAGGCGCAGGTCAACCTTGGCAGGCTTTACGAGAACGGGGCAGGCGTGCCGCGCGACCTGAAGGAGGCGCTCTACTGGTATCGCCTTGCGTCCGACTCGCCGCTGGAAGAGGATCGCGCCGCGGCCCGCGCGCGGGTCGAGACGATCCGCAAGCGGGTCGACTCGGCCCAGATCGCCGAAGTGGACGCACGCGCCAACAAGTGGCGCAAGCTGGCGGCCGAGGAGACCGTGGCCAGGCTGCCGGCGCCGGTCGACCCCAGCTACCGCCCGCCCAGCGCGGTCGCTTCGGTCGACCAGTCCTACCGGCCGCCCGCCGCGTCGAGCGGTTCGAGCCCCGCTGCGCCCCAGGTCGCGGCCGTCGACAAGGCCTACACGCCGCCGAAGGAGATCGAGATCCAGGGCATGTCGGCCCGCATGGTGGCGTCCGCGAACGCGAACCTGCGCAGCGGACCGGACGCGCAGGCGCCGCTGGTCGGTCGGCTTGCCGCCGGCCAGGACGTCGCCGTGACCGGCCGCGTCGTCGGCGGGAACTGGATGGTGATCCAGCACGAGGGCAGGTCGGCCTACGTGCTGGGCACGCTGCTGAAGGAGCCGCCGGCGACGCAGATTGCCGCCGCCCCGCCCGCCGCTGTGATTGCGCCACCCACCGGCACGGCGTCCGGCAAGCCGCCTGTGCCGCCGCAGCCCGCGACGGCCGCGACCACGACCGACCAGGCGCCGCAGGCGCTGCCGGCAGACGTGAATTTCGGCACCTACCACGCGCTGGTCGTCGGCAACAGCTCGTACCGCCACCTGCAAGGCCTGAAGTCGCCTCGGGCCGACAGCGAGGCGGTCGCCGCGCTGCTGGAGCGCGATTTCGGGTTCAAGGTGACGCTGCTGAAGGATGCCACGCGGGCGGACATCATCGGCGCGCTGGCGAAGATGCGCGCCAATCTGAAATGGAACGACAACCTGCTCGTATACTATGCCGGCCACGGCATCGTCGACGACGCCACCCAGCGCGGCTATTGGCTGCCGGTCGACGCCGAAGAGAAGGTGCCCACGAACTGGATATCGACCGCCGACATCACCGACATGGTGCGCGCGATCGAGGCCAAGCACGTGATGGTCGTTGCCGATGCCTGCTACTCGGGCACGTTGATGCGCGACACCGCGGCGCGGATGGACACCGCGCGCGATCGGACGGTCTGGCTGCGCCGCATCCTGGCCAAGCGCGCGCGCACGGTGCTGTCCTCCGGCGGCAACGAGCCGGTGCTCGACAGCGGCGGCGGCGAGCACTCCGTCTTCGCCAAGGCGTTCCTGTCGGCGCTGAGCGAAAGCCCCGACGTGATCGACGGCGTCAGCCTGTTCGAGCAGGTGCGCCGGCCGGTGGTGCTGAACTCCGACCAGACGCCGCAATACGCCGACATCCGCAATGCCGGGCACGACGGCGGCGAGTTCGTCTTCGTGCGGGTCAAGAAGGACGCGATTGGACAGCCCCGGCAAGCCAACTAGAGTGCCGCCAGCATCAACTCGCGCTTTGATTTGTGCTCCGCCGCCGAGATCAGGCCGGCTTGCAGCAACTGGTTGAGCAGGATCAGACCGTCACGCGGCGCCATCTCGGCGGGCGTGATCTTCGCCAGCGCCTGGGCGCGCCGCTGCACGAACTCCTCCTGCGTGATCTTGCGCTCGCGGAACAGGCGGTTCGCGCTTTCGAGCTCTCCCGCGATCCCGCCGCCCGGCGCATTGCCCAGGATTTGCCGCTCCTTGGTTTCATATTCCTCCTGGGTGATGAGCTTGCGGCGCAACAGGTCCTTCAGTTGCTCGATCCTGGCCTGCGCGTCGGCGTCGCCGCCGGCAGGCGCGGCGGGCCGGGTTGCGGCCGGGCGCGCGGGCGTCGCGGCGGTCGGGGGGGCCGGGGGCGGACTCGCGGCCGGTGCCAAGCTCGCTGTCGCCGGCGCCGCCGCTGCCACGGCTGTGCCGACGGTCACGCCGCTGGCGCTGGCCAGGCGGCATTCGACCTCGACGCGGTTGGAATCGCGGTAGCGCCAGTAGACCGGGAAGCCGAGCGCCGGGGCGAGATGCGACTGCAGGGACGACGCGTAGAGATTGGCGAAGCGGTCCTCGCTGAGCAGCACCACGGCAAGGTCGCCGAAATCGCGGTGATAGGCGACCTCGCGTCCCATGACGGTGATGTTGTAGCTCCAGGAGATGGGATTCGCGCCGGCGCGCCGCTCGGTTACGTAGGAACGGAAGGCCGCGCCCGGGACCAGCTTGCGCAGTGCCCCGAACGACGACGGTATGCCGGTCATGCTGCGGTCCTGGCCGTCGATGCGCTCGCGTTTCACCAGGGTCGTGCCCATGGCGAAGACCGGCTTCTCGTAGGAGTTCTGCTGCCCGCCGGCGATGACGTTGACCGCGATCTCCTCGCTGCTGCTCTTCGTGACGCGGTATTCCTCCTGGTAGACGCGGCCGGTAGCGTCGACGCAGGCGAAGGCATAGCGCGCGCCGACCGGCGGCGGGCGCATCTCCCCCTGGGCCTGCGCGGCCGCATCGCCCGCGGGAAGGCATGTCGCCATCACCATCGCGAGCGCCGCTGCGCATGGGGTGCGCGGACGCAGGCCTTGGCTTAAGCTCGACGGCGTTACCATGGCGGAATAGTAACGCGGACGATGCGCGATCGCCAATTGTCGACCGCGATGCGGCGGGTTCTTCGGTCAGCGCGCCGGCTTGCCTTGGCGCTGGCCTGCACGCCGATGCCGTGGCAGCCCGCAGCGGCAGCCGATACCGACGCGGCGGCGACATGGCGGCGGGCCCAGGTCGCCTTGCCGCGCTCGTTCACCGGCCAGCGTCCGATTCTCGGCCTGATGGCCGACGCAGAGGTCGGCATGGCCCTGCAACGCGCGCCGGCGGGCCTGCGGCTGCCCGCGGTCCTGCTGCTGCACGGCTGTAACGGCTTCGGCGTCGAGGAGGAGAACGCGCGGCTGCTCCTGGTCGAGAACGGCTACCCCGTCTTCATGCCCGACAGTTTCGCGCGCCCCGGCAGGCGCTCGAATTGCGCGACGGCCACCGGGGCCACCGCGCTGGAACCCCTGGCGCCGACGTTCCGGCTCGAGGAAATCGACTTTGCGCTAGACCAGATCGCGCGGTTGGGCTTCGTCGACCGGGTCTTCCTGATCGGCTCCAGCGAAGGCGGTCTGGCGGTGGCCAGCCAGCGTCACAGTCCGCTGCCGCTGGCGGGCATCGTGATCCTCTCCTGGCATTGCCAGGGCCGCGAGCCCTTCGTCGGAGTGAAAGCCCCGCCCGAGATCCCCGTGCTCGCCATCATCGGCGACAACGACCCCTGGTAT
>CAYMTM010000185.1:0-9240 GCA_964393375.1 uncultured Rhodospirillaceae bacterium | reverse complement strand
TGATCGCGCAGATGACCGAGGCGGGCAACCGCCTGAACATCGTCGTGCTGGACGCCTGCCGCAACGCGATCGGCATGACGCGCCAGTTCCGCTCGCCGCGCACCGGGCTGGCGCGGATCGAGGCGGCGAGCGGCACGCTGGTCGCCTATGCCACCGCGCCCGGCGGCGTTGCGGCCGACGGGGACGGTGACAACAGTCCCTACACGGCCGCGCTGGCGCGGGCGATGCGCATTCCCGGCCTGCCGGTCGAACTGGTGTTCAAGCGCGTGCGCATCGAGGTGGAGGACGCGACCGCCGGCCGCCAGACCCCCTGGGAATCGACGTCGCTGCGCGGCGACTTCGTCTTCCTGCGGCCGCCCGTGCCGCAGCCGGCCGCAGCGCCGCCCGCGGCTGCGGTCTCGGCGCCACCGCCTGCCGGGCCGCCGCTGCCGCCCGTTGCGCCCCTGGCGTTCGAGCCGATCCCGCCGGTTGCGCCCGGCGCCTCGTCGCACGGGTCGGTGCGACCCTCAATATCGACCGCGGCGAACGATGGGCCCGCATTCGGGGGCATGCCGGCCGCGGCCCTGGCTTCCGCGGCCGTCGCCGCCGCGCTGCGGGAAAAGGCCGTGGCCCGCACGGCCGCAATCGCGGCGCTGCCGCCGCCGACAGTCCGGCCGATGGAGCGCGCGATGGCCGTGGTCGCGCCGGGGGCACGCGTCAGGGCGCTTCCGGGCCTCGACCAGACGCAAGTTGCGGTATTGCCGGAAGGCGCGGCGGTCGCCGTCACCGGCATTGCGGCTCATGGGGTGACCCAGTGGCCAGCCCAAGACTATTGGTACCGCGTCGCGCTCGCCGACGGCCGGGTCGGGTTCGTCGCCGCGCGCCTGCTGGCCGACCAGCGGGAGGCGGTGCTGTTGCCGCGGCGCCGACCCGACCCCACCCGGGATTGCGCAACTTGTCCGGAAATGGCGGGGATGGGCCCCGGCCGCTTCACGATGGGCAGCACGGCCGATCAGGCGCGGCGCGACCAGATCCCGGCGGAATTCGCGGCCTACGAGCAGCCGCCGCACGCGGTCGAGATTGCGCGCCGAATCGCGATGGGGCGCTTCGAGGTGACGCGCGCGCAGTTCGCCGCGTTCGCCACCGAAACCGGGCTCAAGGCCGAGGGGTGCACGGTGTGGAGCGGGGGACAGCTGAGGCACGACCCGCATGCCAGCTGGCAATCGCCCGGCTTCGCGCAAGGTGATGACGATCCCGTGGCCTGCGTGAATTGGCACGACGCGCAGGCCTACGTGGCTTGGTTGTCGCGCAAGACGGGCAAGTCTTACCGTCTGCCGACCGAGGCGGAATGGGAATTCGCGGCGCGCGCAGGCAGCGCCGCCAGCCGCCCCTGGGGCGAGGAGGCGGCCGAGGCCTGCCAGCACGCCAACGGGCACGATGCGACCGGCCACCGCATCAACGTCGCGCTCTGGGCGCCGCATGCATGCGACGACGGCAGGGCCAACACCGCACGGGTGGGGTCGTACCGCGCCAACGCCTTCGGCCTGCATGACATGCTGGGCAATGTCGCGGAATGGGTGCAGGACTGCTGGCATCCCGGCTACACTGCGGCGCCGGCGGATGGCAGCGCCTGGACGGAAGGCGTCTGCGCAATGCGCGTGATGCGCGGCGGGTCCTGGGCCGGCGGTCCTAGCCGCCTGCGCTCGGCCTACCGGCAGCCGGCCGAGCCGGGCGAGCGCTTCAACGACGTCGGCTTCCGGGTCGTGCGGGAGGATTAGAGGCGGGCTGTTTCGCGTCGCGGTCGATGGGCTACAATCCTGTCGTTGGAGTTGGCGGGAATTTGCAGCATGACCGCAAAATTCGCCTCGACCGGCGACTTGGCCGAGAAGAAGCAGACCTTCGCCAAGCTGGGCGAGGGCGTGTACTGCCTGACCGCAGAGGGCGATCCGAACTCGGGCGTGATCGTCGGCGACGATGGCGTCATGGTGATCGACGCGCGCGCCACGCCGGCCATGGCGCGCCAACTGGTCGACCTGATCCGCACCGTCACCGACAAGCCGATCAAGTACGTCGTGCTGACGCACTACCATGCCGTGCGCGTGCTGGGCGCGTCGGGCTATGGCGCCGAGCACATCATCGCCAGCGAGGCGACGCGCGAGCTGATCGTCGAGCGCGGCCGGCACGACATGAAGTCGGAGATCGGGCGGTTCCCGCGCCTGTTCCGGGCGGTCGAGACGATCCCCGGCCTCACCTGGCCCACGATCACCTTCAAGACCGCGATGACGATCTGGATGGGAAAGCGCGAGGTGCGGTTGCTGCATCTCGGCGCCGGCCATACGCGCGGCGATGCCGTGGTCTGGCTGCCGAAGGAGAAGATCCTGTTTTCGGGCGACCTGGTGGAGGAGGGAGCGACGCCCTATTGCGGCGACGCCTACCTGGCGGAATGGCCGCACACGCTGGAACGGCTGAAGAAGCTCGGCGCGCGCAAGCTGGTGCCGGGCCGCGGCGAGGCGATGATGACGGCCCGCGCCTCAAGGCGCGCGATCGAGGCGACGCAGGGCTTCGTGCGGACGATGACCGCCGCCATCAAGGCGGGCGTTCGCCGGCGCCAGTCGCTGAAGCAGGTGTATGATTCTACCGTGGCGAAGCTGAAGCCGCGCTACGGAAACTGGGTGATCTTCGAGCACTGCCTGCCGTTCAACGTCACGCGCGGCTACGACGAGGCCAAGGGCATTCGCGACCCGCGCATCTGGACCGCCAAGCGCGACCGCGCGATGTGGAAGTCCCTGCAGGGATAGCGGCTGGGCGCCCGCTAGCTGGACCGGTCGGCGAGGGCGCGGACGAGCTGGTTGAGCGCTTCCTGGTGGCGCTCGTTCTTGATCATGCCGAAGCTGCGCATGACCTCGAGGCAGATGCGGTCGCGCGAGGGGGCCGGCGCCTCGTCCCGCATCTCGCCCAGGCCCTGGTAAAAGAAATCGACCGAAACGCCGAGCGCCTCGCTCATCTGGAAGAGCCGGCCGGACGAGATCCGGCTGTGGCCGCGTTCGTACTTGTTGACCTGCTGCAAGGTGACGCCGAGCAGCTGCGCCAGCTGGCTCTGCGACAGGCCAAGCATGATCCGGCGCATGCGCACGAGCGAACCGACATGGCGCTCGATCTGGATGATCCGCGCGGCGCGCTGGCGGCGCTTCGGAGCTTCGTCTTGCCCGCCTGCCCGCGGCGTCGAAGGCGTATTCGGCGCCTGGCCGGCACCGTGGTCCGTGTCCGTCCGTTTCGCGGTCATTTGCGGTAAGCGACGCTCCAGCCCGCCGGTTCGAACCAAACCCGCAAGACGCACGCACGGCGGCTCGCAGGCGACCCCCAAGGGCAGGCGTCATGCACCCCGCGTGCCATGCGCCAGGCACTCCCAGCATCGCGGCAGGGAACACAATATTTCTAAAATGAAATGAAGTATAAACCGTCACATATCGAGCGACCCTAGCAGTGAAATTTGATATCGGAACATATACAAGGCTAAAATATGGAACATGTAATCGGACGGTACTTGCAATATTGTGTAAACATCGTGTCATGGTACATCCGCCGAGAGTAAACTGTGCATATACTATAGGAAAACCAATTAGTTGATTTTATATATTTGCACCTCTCTTCTTCGTTGGGTTGGGCCGGTTCCGCCCAGGCTTGGTTGGGCCGGCTTGAATGAGGTGGAGGTGTAAGCTCCGCTTTACGCCTATCTCCCGCGAATTTAACAAACCGGGGAATCGCTTCGACGAGTCCCGTCATGCCACCCGGCAGCAGCCGGTCCCGAGGGGGCGCGCCGCGACCGCGAATCTGTGGCCGATCTGTGGCCAACCGACGGTTTATTGCCAACAAGCCCCTGGAAACTTAAAACGTAATTGGTTCAAATTAACCAATCCCCAACGCTTCGCATCCCCGATCTCAAACTCTAAATATTTGAGAAAATTGACATAATTTTTCCTATTGATCGTTTTGTTCTCTTAACGTATGAGTTGATTTGTTCGCATGTAGTGGACATCGCACCTATTCGGCCGGCTTCTAGGTGCGTTATAGGGCCGCCCGACTCGCCGGCGCTGGGGCATGCCCTGCGATGATAGGAGATCACGCGAA
This sequence comes from uncultured Rhodospirillaceae bacterium, assembly GCA_964393375.1. GTDB lineage: Bacteria > Pseudomonadota > Alphaproteobacteria > JAEULC01 > JAEULC01 > JAEULC01. The sequence goes on along the minus strand of CAYMTM010000185.1, from coordinate 5,133 downwards.
TGACGCAAGCTGGCCTGTCTGGGCCCCTTTCCACACACGGCCTGTCCGTTCAGCCGGTCTTCCGCGGCTGCGGCGTCAGCGCCAATTCCAACCCTTCCGTCCCTGACCCAACACTAGCGTCGACACGCAGCGCCACGCTGTTGCCCTTGCCGCGCCCGTTCGCCTGAACCCGCTCCACGTCAGGGGGAAGCAAGTTTACGGCAGCTAAACGAATTCATGGGCTTGTAATGGGCCGGCAGGAACGCCAGGCCGAGGAGCCCGATTGAAACGAGGAAATCTCGATGGGCGATTGGAAGGAAATCCTTAAGACATCCCTCTACCAGACGTGGCGCCGCCGGTGGTATGCGGTCGCCATCGCATGGGCGGTGTGCGTGTTCGGCTGGATCGCCGTTGCGTCGATCCCGAATTCCTACCAGTCGCGCACCCGTGTGTATGTCGACACCGAAACCATGCTGTCGCCCCTGCTGCGCGGCATGGCCGTCGAGACCAACATCTCCAAGCAGGTCGAAGTGGTGCAGCGCACGCTGCTCGCGCGGCCGAACATCGAGAAGGTCCTGCGGTCGACGGACCTCGACGTCAAGGCGACCACGCCCGCCGCGCGCGAGGCGATGATCGAGATGATCGAATCGAAGGTAAAGATCCGCCCCGAGGCGGCGCGCAACCTGTTCACGATCGAATACGCCGACCGCGACCCGGCGCTGGCCCGCAACGTCCTGCAGGCATTCCTGACGATCTTCATCGAAAGCAATGTCGGCTCGCAGCGCAAGGACATCGAGCGGACCCAGGCCTTCATCGCGGGGCAGGTGGCGATCTACGAGCGCCAGTTGCGCGAGGCCGAAACGCGGGTGGCGCAGTTCCGCGAACAGCACCGCGACATGCTGCCGGCGGCGCTCGGCGGCGAGGGCAACTTTGCCGCGAACCTCGCCCGCGCGCGCGAGCAGCTCGGGGCGGCCAAGCGCGACCTCGACGACGCCACGGCGCGCCGCGCGGTCACCGCCCGGCAGCTCGCCTCGGTCCCGCGCGTGCTCGAGGTGACCCAGAAGGGCTGGGCCGTCGGCATGGTGCGTCCGCAGATCCTGAACCTGAACAACCGCATCGCCGAGGCCGACAGCAAGCTGTCGGAGATGCTGGTGCGGTATACCGCGAACCACCCGGACGTGATTGCGCAGAAGCGGATCATCGAGCAGCTGCAGAAACAGCGCAAAGAGGCTGGCGAGAGCGAGGGGAACAACGAGAGCCTGACCGAGCGCGTGTCGAACCCGGTCTACGAGCAGCTGCAGATCAAGTTCGCCGATGCGGAGACGGCGGTCGAGATGGCGCAGCGCCGCTACAACGACCAGAAGCGCGAGCTTGAGCGCCTCGAGGCGATGACCCAGTCGGTGCCGAAACTCGAGGCCGACTACAACGACCTGACCCGCGAATACGGCAACATCAAGAAGTACTACAGCGAATTGCTGGAGCGCCGCGAATCGGCGCGGCTGTCGCAGGAAGTCGACACCAAGGCCGACAAGGTCGAGTTCCGGGTGATCGAGCCGCCGATCATGCCGGTGATGCCATCCTACCCCAATCGGGCGCTGCTGGCCGCGGCCGTGTTCATCGCCTCCATCGGCGCGGGCGTATTCCTCGCCTATGGCCTGGCCCAGTTCGACGACAGCTTCGCCGGCGCCAGGGAGCTGCGCAACGCGCTGCCCTACCCGGTGATCGGGACCGTGTCGCTGGTGACGTCGCCCGAAAGCCTGCGCGCCAAGCGGCGCGGCATGGTGTCGTTCGCCACTGCATGTTGCATGCTGATCGTCGCCTTCGGCGGGGTTTCGACGGTGATCGTCACCGGCTTCGGCACCGCGCAGCTGGCGCAGTACAGGCACCTGCTGCCGATCAAGTTCTAGGCCAAAGTAGTTGGTCGTAAACGAGCAAGGAAATGAACTCGAACCCCGGTGTGAAACTATGATCCAGCGCGATTTGATCTCCCGAGCCATGGACCCGGCTCGTACCGAGGAACAGGCGCCGGACCTCGTCGAGCGCGCAGCCCAGCAGGCCGCGACCGAGGGGGGCGCAGCGAAGCGCGCGGTGATCCACGAACTGTGGGCGGATCAGCCGATTGCCGAGCCGGACGCGGGCGCCGCGTCGCTTGGTGCGCGCACCGCCGCGGCGGCGCCGGCACCGAAGGCGCCGCGCGGCCCCAACGTGCAGTCGATCGACTGGGGCAAGTTGCGCCTCACCGGGCTGATCGTTCCGAACGCCGAGCCGACGCGCGTGACCGAGGAGTTCCGGATCATCAAGCGCCCCCTGATCGCGCTTGCCGGCGACCGTTCGAGCGATCGCGCGCCGCGCAGCAACATCATCATGGTGGCGAGCTCGAAGCCGCGGGAAGGCAAGACCTACGTGGCGATCAACCTGGCGATGAGCTTGGCCTCGGAGCGGGACCTGAACGTGCTGCTGATCGACGGAGACTGCCACCACCCGTCGATTCCCGACCGCCTGGGGATCACTGCGGAGCGGGGGCTGCTCGACGTGCTGCAGGACCCGAAGCTCGACCTCGGCGACGTTCTGATTCGCACGGATTGCCCCAACCTGACGATACTGCCCTGCGGCAAGCGGGTTCCCGAAACCACGGAAATCCTCGCCAGCCAGCGCATGGCTAACTTGATGGACGAGATCTCGCAGCGCTATCGCGACCGAATCATCGTCATCGATACGCCGCCGATCCTGTCCACCAGCGAGGCGAGCGTGCTCGCCCGGCAGGTCGGCCAGGTCGTATTCGTCGTCGAGGCGCACTCAACCGGCGCGTCGGTCGTCCAGGAAGGCGTCAGCCTGATCAGCGTCTGCCCGCATATTTCGGTGGTGCTGAACAAGCGCGAGGTGGGCGGCGACGACGGGACGTTCGGCGGCTACAGCTACTACGGCTGATTGCGCCGCGCGCCCCTCATGCGTCGGGAGCAATGGCAATTTTGCCACGCCTTGCGCCTTGCACCACACAGACACCGCGACGGTACAAATTCGCCTGCGCGGAAGTGTTTCTTGCCAATGCATTGCGCAATAGATTGAATCAATTCCAGACAATTTGGCAATTTGTCTCTTAGTAATTAGGGTGTTACAAGGGACGCCATGGGATTTGGTTTCGCGACCTCTCCCGGCGCCGGTCGTTTCCTGGGCCTAACGAGGCCGTTGATCGGGCGGCCAAATTGCCGCAGCGAAAGTGGCGCCGACGGTGGCGGACCGCCGGACATTGCTCGCAATGTCCGGCGCGGCCCTGCGCCCTTGCGCCGGGCGGTCGCGGGTGCCGCCATGCTGCTTACCAGTATGTGCTGGGGCGCCGTGCGCTCAGAAGCGCAGCAGTACACGCAGGGCCAAGCGGTGACGGCCGGTCCGGCGGCGGCCCCATCGCTGCTGACGAGCACCTCGACCGGCGTGCTGACGCAGCCGATCACGAATCTGACGGTAGGCGCAGCCGGGGCCCCGATCGCGCGGCCGCCGCTGACGATCAATCCGCGCGTCGGCCTGTCGCAGTCCTTCACCGACAATGCCAACGGCGACCCGCCCGGCCTGCGCCGCATGGATACCTACACGACGCTGGAGCCTGGCGTTCTGCTGGATTTCTCCAGCGCGCACCATCGCGTCATCACCGACTACACGGCGACCAAGCGCTGGTACTACGACAACGAGGACCTCAACCAGCTCAACCATTCGCTCAATTCGTTCAGCCAGTCCGAACTGGTGGACGGGTTGTTCTTCCTGGAAACCCAGGTATCGCTGCAGGACACGACGCTCAACGAGCAGGGCAATATTTCGGCCGATCCGACCGTGACCCGCGAGAACAACAGCTCGACCATACTGGTCGCGAGCGCCTCGCCGTTCTTCCGCTACACCTACGACAACCACGCGAATTTCGAGACGCGCTACCGCTACGGGCGTACGGCGTCGCTGACGCAAGGCGCGCAGGACTCGGTGACGCATCAGCTGACGCAGAACATCGCCTCGGGCACCGAATTCAGAACCTTCCAATGGGGCGCCACGCTCGACCATTCGCGGACCGACTATTCCGGCCAGGCGACCATCGGCCCGACGGGCGACCGCAACACGCGCAGCTATCTCGGCGTCTTCAGCGCCGAAGTGCCGATCAACCGCGAATTCTCAATCGGCGCGTCGGTCGGTTATGAGCGGATCCAGGACGGCACGCTCGACGAGCAGCCGAACGGGCCGATCTGGTCGATCGGATTCCGCTATCGCCCGGGTCCGCGGACCACGCTCCAGCTCGCCTATGGCGACCGCTTCGAGCGCCGTCGCGTCTCGGGCGGTTTCTCCTACATCATATCGCCGCGCTCGAGCTTCGAGTTCAGCTACGGGACCAGCGTCAACTCCACCACGCCGACGGCCGGCAACTCGGCGGCTTTCCTCGCGCCCGACGGCTTCGGCAATCTCGTGGACGTCCGAACCGGCCGCGGCCTGACCTTCAACGATTCGATCTTCGGCATCACGTCGGCGTCGTTCGTTTCCGACCGCTTCGAATCGCGGCTGCTCCTCGGACACGACAAGGGGTCGTCGACCTTCTCCGCGTTCATCGAGAAGCGCAGCGGGAGCAGCACCCAGTCCGACGAAACCGGCTACGGCGTGACTTACGGCTACTCGCGGTCTCTCAGCGCCTATCTGCGCATGGGCTTCAACATCGGGGCGGCTTACACCAAGACCGACGCCTTTACCGGGACGAACACGAGCGTGGCGATCGCGCCCGGCACGAACCCGACCTCGAATCGCGAGGACTTCACCATCACCGGCGGCGGGTCGCTCGACTACAGCTTCACCGACACGCTGACCGGCACGCTCGCCTACCGCTACTTCGACCGCGACTCGAACCAGTCCGGCAACAACCTGCGCGAGAACCTCATCACGGCCGGGCTGAGGAAGACGTTCTGATGGCGCGCCCGGCCGCAGCGGATCGCACCCCGCGTCGGCCGGCGCCGGCGGCGGCGCGCTAGGCTTCATGCCATGTACGCGCGGCATTTCGGATTCTCCGCCGATCCGTTCCAACTGACGGCCGACCAGCGGCTGTTCTATCGCAGCAGCGGCCACGGCAAGGCGCTCGCCTATCTGAGCTACGGCATCTCGCAAGGCGAGGGCTTCATCGTCGTCACCGGC
>CAYMTM010000184.1:3587-9248 GCA_964393375.1 uncultured Rhodospirillaceae bacterium | reverse complement strand
CGCGGTGATCCTGAGGCGCTCGGCCAGCGGCGGATCGTCGGGCGACGCCGGCACCACCGGGCCCGCCCCCGGGCGGAGCAGGCAGACGCCGAGGATATAGACGATGTAGAGCCCGGCGAGGATCAGACCGGGGAACACCATGCCGATCATCAAGTCGCCGACCGGCACGTCGGCCAGCGGACCCAGCACCACCACCACCACCGAGGGCGGGATGATGGTGCCCAGGCTGCCGCCGGCGCAGATCGTGCCGCTGATGAGTGCCTTGTCGTAGGAGTATTTCAGCATCACAGGGATGGCGAGCAGGCCTACCACCGTCTCGGTGGCGCCGATCACCCCGGTGGACGCGGCGAAGATCACGCACATGACGATGGTGCCGAGCGCGAGGCCCCCCGGCAGCCGGCGCGTCCAGAGATGCACCGCCTCGAACAGCCGTTCGGCGATGCCCGAGCGCTCCAGCATCGTACCCATGAAGACGAACAGCACGACCGCGGCAAGCACGAAATTGGTCGCGACGTCCTCGATCTTCTCGACCACCTGGAAGATGAAGGCGCCCTTGAACGTGATCCACCCGAAGATCAGCGCGGTACCCATCATCGCGAAGGCGACGGGAAACCCGATGAAGATCAACGCCAGCAGGACGGGGAAGAGGGCAAGCGCGAGAAAGTCCATCGGCGCTAGGCCTTGGCGCCGAACAGGATGCGCGCGCGCTTGATCATTTCCGCCAGCATCTGCAGGGCGAGCATCAGGAAGCTGACGAAGAACACCAAGCGGATCGGCCACAGCACCATGTTGTAGGCCGACATGCCGGAGTGTTCGCCGGTCCGGAGCGCCTTGATCCAGTTGTTGTTGAGCGCCCAGGAGAGCCAGCAGACGAACGGGAAGGCCAGAAACAGGTAGCCAAAGAGGTCGATCGCCGCGCGCACGCGCGGGGGCAACAGATCGAAGAACGCCTCGACCCGGATATGCGCGCCCGCGCGGAGGGTATAGGCCATGCCGAGCATGAAATTGGCGCCGGTCAGCATCGTGCCGGCCTCGAAGGCCCAGATCGTCGGGCGCCCCAGCACGTAGCGCGAGAAGACCTCGTAGCACATGCCGACGATCAGCGGCGCCACCAGCCAGCCGCCGACGACGCCCACCGCCAGGGGCCCCCGTTCCAGGACCCGGATCAGCCGGTCCATACGATCCAACCTTCCCTGAAGCCGCCCGCCGTCCCGGGTCGCGGAATCGTGCGCTCGGGACGGGAATAGCGGCGGCGATCAGCCGCGCGGCGGCGACTTGACGTTGCGATAGCGCGCGGCGTCCTTCCACAGGGTCTCGAAGGCTTCCTGGCTGTCGAACACCTTCTTGAACCAGGGGTTGCCCTCCGCCTGCTTGCGCGCCCAGGCTTTGGCGATCTTGTTGGTTTCGAACTGCACCTCGTCGCTGAGCTCGATGATCTCGTTCCCCGCCTTGCGGTAGAAGTCGAGCGCCTTGGCGTCTTCCTGGCCGATCCTCAGCCAGGTCTCGAAGGTCACGATCTTGGCCGCCGTCTCCATCAGCTTCTTGTCCTTGTCGCCAAGCTTGGCCCAGGCGTCCTTGTTGAACACCATCTCGAACGGCGCGGTTGGCTGGTGCACACCCGGAATGATCACGTACTTCGCCACCTTGTGGAAACCGGTGGAGATGTTCTCGTAGAGCGTGCCCCACTCGGTGGCGTCGATCACCCCGCGCTCCAGCGCGGTGTAGATCTCGCCGCCCGGCGTCGACACCGGGGCTGCGCCCAGGTCCTTCGACATGTCCAGCCACGCGCCGACCGTACGCAACTTCAGCCCCTTCATGTCGGCCAGCGTCTTGACCGGCTTGCGCGAATGCAGGAAGGCCTCGGCTGTGCGGATGAAGACGACGGTGGAATGGACGCCGAACTTCTCGTCGCGGAACTGGCGCTGCATCTCCAGCCCGCCGCCCTCGTAGATCCAGTGCAGCATGCGCTCCGTATCCATGCTGCCGGCGTAGCCGCCGAACAGCACGGTCGCGGTGTCCGCGCCCCAGTCGTAGCCCATCCAGGTATGGCCAAGCTCGGCGACGCCGTTCTTCACCGTCTCGCTGACTTTGAGCGCGTTGCCGAGCGCGCCGCCCGGGAAGACCTGGATCTTGATGCGGCCGTCGCTGAGCTCCGCCACCTTGTCGGCGTAGGCCTTGGCGCCAATGTCCATCAGCGGACCGCCCGGCCAGGCGGTGGCCATCTTCCATGAAATCTGCTGCGCGCCGGCGCTGCCGGCCGCCAGCCATGCAGCGGCGAGCGCGGCGGCGCCGATCGCCTTCAGGCCCATTCGAATGCTCATGACGATTCCTCCACGTAGTTGTTCCTGAAGCCTCAGATCTGCTTGCGCTTCTCGACCAGGGAGAGGAACTTGTCGAACTCCTCGTCCTTGACGGTGTAGCTGTGCTCATCGTCCGGGAATTTTCCGGACTTCACCTCGGCCACGTACTGCTTCAGCCCCTTGACCGCCACCTCGGTCAGGTTGGCGAAGCGCTTGGTGAACTTGGGCTTGAAATCGGTGAACACGCCCAGCAGGTCGTAGGACAGCAGGATTTGCCCGTCGGTGCCCGCGCCCGCGCCGATGCCGATGGTGGGGATCGTGAGCTGCTGCGAGATGACCGCGGCAATCCTGGCGGGCACCGCCTCGAACTCCAGCATGAAGCAGCCCGCGTCCTCGATCGCCAGCGCGTCCTCCAGGATCTTCATCGCTTCCCTGGCCGTGCGGCCCTGGATCTTGAAGCCGCCGAACATGGCGATCGTGTGCGGTGTAAGCCCGATATGCGAGGCGGTCGGAATCCCGGCGTCCACCAGCGCCTTCAGGATATGCGCCTGGCTCTTGCCGCCCTGGGGCTTGACCGCATCGGTGAGCGCCTGCTGCATGAAGCGCGTGGCGTTCGCCAGCGCCAGCTCGACCGTGTGGTAGCTCTGGTAGGGCATGCAGCCCAGCACGAAAGTATTGGGCGCTCCGCGCCGGACGGCCTGAGAGTGCAGCACCATCATGTCCATGGTGGCGGGGATGGTGCTGGGATGGCCGTGGCAGGTCATGGCCAGGCTGTCGCCGACCACGCACACGTCGACGCCCGCGGCCTCGGCCCATTTGGCCGAGGTGTAGTCCAGCACCGATGTGTAGACCATCTTCTCGCCGGTCCGCTTCGACTCGCGGATCTCGGTGATCGTGCGCTTCTTCTTTTCCGGAGGCTGCTCCGCCTTGCCGGCGGCCTTGGCCGGCGCCTCCCCCTGCGCCATCGTGCTCTCCCTTCCCCTCATTCGCCAGGACGCGTTGGCCGCGTCCTGATATTTCAGTGGTATCCTATCTGTTTATCACGGCGAGGCAAGCAGCGATCTGGCGTTTGCCCGGCTTCCGGCGCGTCCGCACCCAGGGGCTTGAGCATGCGGGACGCCGCGGTGGTTATACGGGGCGCGCAGGGGCCCAATCCGATCGGCGGCGATATGGGCGAGGTTTCGCCACCGCTCGATCCCGCGGGTCACACTGCGCTCATCCGCGCCAATCCGACGTGCACGATTCTCCAGCGTGCTGGCCGCCGCCGTGGCGGCGGCGGAACCAGATACTTTTTCTGAGTGATCTCGCAGGTGACAATGCGTCGTATTGATGGTTTTGCAAGTGCAATACTTGCGCTCCATAGACGAACTTTGACTTGACAAATATCAAGTCAAGTATTCGCTCTGCGTTAGCCGTTTCTTATCTAATTTGCCTCCAATCTCCCGCGCTTTGTTGGCGGATTCCACGTTGACAATCTACCAAGGAGTCAGGCCGATGTCTGCGGCAGCAGCGAGCGAACTACCCGTGAGCGAGAAGGGCGCAGGGCAAGCCCCGGTGCGTAGCGTTAGCTGGAAGCTGATGCCGGTCTTCGCGGCGGCGGTCGTCGTCGTCGGCGCGGGCATCTGGATCGGCGTGCCGCGCGCGATCCGCGCGGGCGTCGAGGCCGATGCGATCGCCGGGGCCGAGCGCACGGTGCAGCAGTTCAAGCAGCTGCGCGCCTATTACACCGAGAAGGTCGTGGCGAAGGCGCTCAAGGCCGGCATGCCGGTCAACTTCGACCATGCCGGCAAGGACGGCACCATTCCCTTGCCCGCCACGATGATCCACGACCTGAGCGCGCAGCTGTCCAAGGACGGCACGCGCATCGGGCTCTACAGCCCCTATCCCTTTCCCAACCGCAAGGACCGCACGCTCGACGAGTTCGGCCAGCAGGCCTGGGACCTCCTCCTGAAGACGCCCGACCGCCCCTTCACCCGGGTCGAAACGGTCGACGGCAAAACGACGGTGCGCGTGGGCGTGGCGGACCAGTTGACCGGCCAGGGCTGCGTCAACTGCCACAATACGCGCGCCGACTCCCCCAAGAAGGATTGGAAGCTCGGCGACCTGCGCGGCGTGCTCGAGGTGGCGGTCGCCATCGACGAGCCGCTCGCCCGCGCCCAGTCCCTCAGCCGGTCGGTGGCGCTGGCGGTCGTCGCCGCCTTCGCCGTGATCGGCGGCATCGTCGCCTGGCTCTTGCGCCGCGTGGTCCTCAAGCCGATGGCCGGGCTGACCGCCGCAATGTCCAGCCTCGCCCGGCGCGAATGGAACACGGCGGTGCCCGAAATCGGCCGGCACGACGAGATCGGCACCATGGCCGCCGCCGTGCAGGTCTTCAAGGATAACGGCATCGAGAACGATCGCCTGCAGCAGGAAGCCGAAGAGGCCCGCCGCCAGCGGGCCGAGCAGGAGAAGGAACGCCAACGCCTGGCCGAGGAGGCGCGCGAGGCCGAAGCCCGCCGCGAGCGGGAACAGGCCGAAGCCGCACGGCGCGCCGAGGCCGAGCGCCTGCGCGAACAGGAACGGCTGCGCGCGGAATCCGAGCAGAACCGGCGTCAGGAACTCGGCGCACTGGCCGACGATTTCGAGAAGCGCGTCAAGTCGATGGTCGAATCGGTCACGGCCGCCGCGGGGAAGGCGCAGTCGGCGTCCGGCGACATGTCGCGTACGGCCGATGAAACCAGCCAGCGCGCGTCGGCGGTCGCTGCGGCGTCCGAGGAGGCCTCAACCAACGTCCAGGCCGTCGCCGCGGCGGCGGAGGAGCTGGCGCAGTCGATCCGCGAGATTTCGAGCCAAGTCTCCGATTCCGCCGCCCGCACGCAAGGGGCGGTCGGCGCCGCGCAGAAGGCCAGCGGCATCGCCGAGGGCTTGGCGTCGGCGGCCCAGAAGATCGGCGACGTGGTGAACCTGATCAACTCGATCGCCGCACAGACCAACCTCCTGGCGCTCAACGCGACGATCGAGGCGGCGCGCGCGGGCGAGGCCGGCAAGGGCTTCGCGGTGGTGGCTTCCGAGGTCAAGTCGCTCGCCACCCAGACCTCGCGGGCGACCGAGGAGATCGTCGGTCAAGTGCAGGCGATCCAGCAGTCGACCGGCGCGGTCTCGGCCGCGATCCGCGACGTGACGCAGGCGATCGGCGCGGCCAACGAGATCGCCGGGGCGATCGCCGCGGCGATCGAGGAACAGGGCGCCGCCACCCAGGAGATCAGCCGCAACGTGCAGGAGGCTTCGAAGGGAACCGGCGACGTCAGCCGCAACATCGCCGGCGTAACCCAGGCCGTCCTGGCGCCGCTGCCTCTCACCAGCTACCTGGGTTCCGAGTGGT
>CAYMTM010000184.1:0-3577 GCA_964393375.1 uncultured Rhodospirillaceae bacterium | reverse complement strand
CGGCAACCGCGCTGTTCGACCAGTCCCGCCGCTTGGGCGGGGAGGTCGAACGCTTCATCGCCCAGGTGCGGGCGGGCTAGAAGCCGAGCTCCTTCAGGATCGCGGCGCGGTCGCCGTCCAGCTCGGGCGTGGGGCCGCGCGTCGCGGGATCGGCGAAGCCCGAAAGCTTGATCGGGTTGCCGGCCATGCGCAGCGTGCCGGCGACCGGGTCGTCCGTGCTGACCACCATGTTGCGCGCGACGATCTGCGGGTCGCAAAGGGCGTCCGCCACCGTGTTGATCGGTCCGCACGGCACGCCGGCATTGTCCAGGATGGCCAGCCACTCGGCGGATGGCCGCGCGGCCAGCAGGTTCTCCAGTTCCGCCTTCAGCGTGCCGTGATTGCGCGTGCGCGCGTCGTTCGTCTTGAAGCGTTTGTCGGCCGCCAGCGCCGGCCTGCCCAGCGCCTCGGCCAGCCGGGCGAAAAGCTGGTCGTTGCCGGCGGCGATCACCATGTGGCCGTCGGCCGCCTTCAGCGCCTCGAACGGCGTGATCGAGGGATGACGCGCACCCATCGGCCCGGGAACCTGGCCGGTAGCGACATAGCGCGCGATGGCGTTCTCCAGGATGGCGATCTGGCAGTCCAGCATCGCCACGTCGACCATCGTGCCTTCGCCGCTGCGATGGCGATGTTCCAGGGCGGCGAGAATCCCGATCGTGCCGAACAGTCCCGCGGTGATGTCGCCGATCGAGGTGCCGACGCGCGTGGGCCTGCCGTCATCGTGACCAGTCAGGCTCATGACGCCGCCCATCGCCTGGACCACCATGTCGTAAGCCGCGCGGTTCGCATACGGCCCGGTCTGGCCGAAGCCTGAAACGGCGGCGTAGATGAGGCGCTTGTTCATCGCATGCAGCGCCGGCCAGCCATAGCCCAGCTTTCCCATCGTGCCGGGCCGGTAGTTCTCGACCAGGATGTCCGCGCGCCGGACCAGCCGCTCGAACACCGCGCGGTCCTCGGACACTTTCAGGTCCAGCGCGATCGACCGCTTGCCGCGGTTGAGCGACATGAAATAGGCCGACTTGCCCTTGACGAACGGCCCGTAGTGCCGCGCGTCGTCGCCGCCCTGGGGTGTCTCGACCTTGACCACGGTAGCGCCCAGGTCCTGCAGCACCAGCGTGCAATAGGGCCCGGCCAGTACCCGCGTCAGGTCGAGCACGAACAGCCCCTCGAGCGGTCCCTTGGACTGGGCGGCGGAAGCGGCGGCGGTCATCCGGTGTCCCCTGCTTGCGGCCGGCGACGTTTGGCGGGCCGGGGCGGGGTTGTCAATGGCCGCCAGGCGGTCCCGGCGGCAAGCGACAGTCGGGGCCTGGAGCCGCGCATCCCGGATGCGGCCGGGGCACGAGGCGCGGCCCGTCGCCCGGCGCGCCGCCGCAGGAGTCCGAGGCCGTCACGAGGCGCGGGTCGGCTTTGCCCCGATCGCCGCCCGATCGGTCGCGACGACCGATGCCGCCGGCAAAAGCACGGCGACGGTCGTTCCCTGCCCCTTCTCGCTCTCGATGCGCAGTTCGCCGCCATGCAGTTCCACGAGGTTCTTGCTGATCGGCAGGCCAAGGCCGGTGCCTTCGTGGCGCCGTTCCATATGCGTCTCCACCTGGCGGAAGGGCTGCAGCGCCAGCTCCATCTCCCCCGGCGACATGCCGATGCCGGTATCGCGGACCATGATCGACGGACGTCCGTCCGCAGCCCTGGCCACGCGCAGCGTCACGCGGCCGCCCGGCGGCGTGAACTTGACGGCGTTCGACATCAGGTTCAGCACGACCTGACGCAGCCGCAGCTCGTCGGCGCGGACCGACAGCACCCCGGGCGCGGCGTCGACGTCCAGCGATATCCCGCGTTCGCGCGCCCTGGGCGCTAGCAGTTCCGCCTGCGCCGCCGCCAGTTCGCCCAGGTCGACCTCGCCGAATGCGAGCTCGAGCCGCCCGGCGTCGATCTTCGCCATGTCCAGCACGTCGTTGACGAGATTGAGCAGGTGGTTGCCCGAATCGCAGATGAAGCGCGCGTACTCGAAATAGCGCGGGTCGTCAGGGCCGAAGATCCGGCTGCGGATCATGTCGGCGAAGCCGAGGATCGCGTTGAGCGGCGTTCGCAGTTCGTGGCTCATGTTGGCCAGGAAAGCCACCTTGGCGTGGTTGGCGGCCTCCGCTTCCGCCATCGCCGCGTGCAGACGCTCGGCCGCAAGGACGGTGGCGGTCACGTCGCGCGCGCTGCCGCGATAGCCGCGGAACGTTCCGGCCGCGTCGAATACCGGCTTGCCGCTGACCGTCACATAGGCGATTTCGCCGTTGTCGCGGGCGCTGCGATAGACGAATTCCCGGAACGGCTCGTGCCGGTCGAGCGTCGCCTGGTGCTGGCGCCATTTCTCGGGCTCCAACTCGGCGCCGACCGCCAGTTCGATGCGAGTCTTGCCGATGCGCGAATGCGCCCCCGCGCCGAAGCGGCCGATGCCCGAGGACATGTAGGTGAAGCGGTGGTCGGGCCCGGTTTCCCAGAACCAGTCCGAGGCGGTCTCGGCGTAGTCGCGAAATCGCTCCTCGTTCTGGCGCAGCGCCTGTTCGGCAAGCTTGCGCTGCGTGATGTCGATGACCGTGCCTTCGTAGAAGCGCACGCGGCCGGCGCCGTCCCGCACGACCCACGCATTCTCGCTGACCCAGATCCGCTCGCGTGTCTTGTGGCGATATACCTCGGACTCGAAGTTGACGAGCTGCCCGTCGCGCTCCAGCAGCCGTTTGAATTCCGCACGCCGGTTCGGATCGACATACCACTCGCGCGCGAGGTCGTTGACGCTGGCCAGCAGCTCCGCCTCGCTGGCATAGCCGTTGAGCCGCACCAAAGCGGGGTTGGCGCGCAGCTGGCGGCCGTCGGGAGAGGTGCGATAGATGCCCTCGGTCGCGTTGTCGAAGATGCGGCGCATCTCGGCGGCGACCGCCCCCAGTTCCTCGCGCGCACGCACCAGTTCGGTGACATCCACCAGCGTGCCGATGATGCTGGCGACCGCGCCGTCGGCGTCGCACAGCGCCCGTGCGGACAGCGAACTCCAGAACCGGCTGCCGTCGCGCCGCTTGCTGTCGATCACGAGTCCATCGATACGGCCATCGCGCGCCAGCGCCGCCGTCATGTGCGCGCGCTGGGCGGGGTCGGCATAGTACTGAAGGGCCACGTCGGTTGTCTCGGCCAGCAGATCGTTCACACTGTCGAAGCCCAGCATGCGGGCGAAGGCGGGATTGGCGTCCAAATAGCGTCCCTGCAGGGTGGAATGGAAAATCCCCACCTCGGCGATGTTGAAAATGGTGCGATAGATGTCTGGCTTGCTTGTCGCCATCGCTGCTCCGGGTCGCCCCCCATGCAGCACGCGGCAGGGAGGTTGCAATGCATCCTAGCAGGCCGGGACTGAAACAAATTCCAAACAGGCCAATCAGTTGGCAGGCGCAGAACATGCATTATAATTCATCTAGCCCATGGTCGGGCCTGGGCCGACGATGCATTCGTTGCAATTCTATCACAATGGGAAGAATTGGACACAGGTTGTTTAGGTAGTTGT
>CAYMTM010000183.1:0-9416 GCA_964393375.1 uncultured Rhodospirillaceae bacterium | reverse complement strand
GGAGCGGACCCCGTGAGCTGGCTGTGCCGGGACTGCGGCAGCGGCGAGCAGAGCGAACGCCCGCCGCGCTGCCCGGCCTGCGGCTCGCCGCGGCTCGTCGCGCATGGGGAATTGGAGCGGTTGTCGATCGCGCATATCGACTGCGATGCCTTCTACGCCACGGTGGAGAAGCGTGACCGGCCCGAGCTGGCGGACCGGCCGGTGATCGTCGGCGGCGGGCGGCGCGGCGTGGTGTCGGCCGCCTGCTACGTGGCGCGCATGTACGGGGTGCGCTCGGCCATGCCGATGTTCAAAGCGCTGGAGGCCTGTCCCGAGGCGGTGGTGATCCATCCGGACATGGCGAAATACGCCGCGGTCGGCCGCCAGGTGCGCGCCCTGATGCGCGCGACCACGCCCTTGGTCGAGCCGCTGTCGATCGACGAGGCCTTTCTCGACCTGACGGGCACCGAGGCGGTGCATGGCGGCTCGCCCGCGCATACGCTGGCGGCGCTGGCGCGCCGGATCGAGCGCGACCTCAAGGTCACGGTGTCGATTGGCCTCAGCTACAACAAGTTCCTGGCCAAGATCGCCTCGGACCTCGACAAGCCGCGCGGCTTCGCCGTGATCGGCCGCGCCGAGGCCTTGGATTTCCTCGGCCCCAAGCCGGTGGGCCTGATCTGGGGCGTGGGCAAGGCCCTGGAAGCCCGGCTCAACGCCGACGGCATTTCCCGGATCGAGCATCTGCGCCAGCGCGAGGAGCGCGACCTGGTGGCGCGCTATGGGTCGATCGGACGGCGCCTTCATCGTTTCGCGCGCGGCGAGGATGATCGCAGCGTCGAGCCGGACCGGCCGACCAAGAGCATATCGGCCGAAACCACGTTCGACAGCGACCATGCCGATCTCGCCTTCCTGCGCGCCGAGCTGTGGCCGCTGTGCGAGACGGTATCGCGGCGCCTGAAGAAAAGCGGCCTGGCGGCGCGCGGCGTGACGCTCAAGCTGAAGACCGCGCAATTCAAGATCGTCACGCGCTCGCTGCATCTCGCCGCCCCCACCCAGCTCGCCGAGACTCTGTTCCGCGGCGCGCAGGGGCTGCTGGCGGCGGAAGTCGACGGGACGCGCTACCGGCTGATCGGGGTGGGCGGCGCGGATTTGAGCGATGCCGCCGAGGCCGACCCGCCCGACCTGTTCGACCCGCAGGCCGACAAGCGCAAGCGCGTCGAGCAGGCGATGGACGCGGTGCGCGCCAAGCTCGGCAAGGACGCGATCGCCAAGGGACGGGGAAGGTAGATAAGGCGTCCGCCGGCGCGATCAGCACGCCGGCTTCGGCAGCAGCTCCACCTTCTCCAGCGTGCCCTTGATCGAGAAGTCGCTGTAGTCGAGCCGGATGGCGCGGGCGATGCCGTTGTCCTGCAGGTCCATGCCGATCTCGTAGTCCGGCTCGGCCGAGTCCTTCTTGTCGGCGCCGAAATAGGCCAGCCGCATGTACCAGCCCGGGCGCTTCATGAAGGATTGGGCGTCATCGGCCGCGGGCGGCAGGGGCCGGCCGATCAGCGCGCTGACATTGGCCGCACCCTCGGGTGTCGCGCCGTCGAACACGAAACGCGGCACCATGCGCTCGCCGGCCAGCGCGCGCTCCAGCAGCACGATCGTGTGCTGGGTCGGGAACAGCGTGCCCGGCGGCAGGGTCATGGCGTTCTTCTTCGGCAGGCGGAAGTCGGCGGCGCCGGCCTTTCCTGGGCCTTCCAACTGCGCCTCGCCGCTGACCTCTTCCTCCGGCTTGCCGTTCTTCGTCTTGCGCACCTTGAAGCGGTAGAGCGTGCCGTCCTTCGATTCCCAGGTGATGTAGTTGGTCGTGATCTCGACCTCCACCTGCTGGGCGAAGGAGAGTTGCAGCTTGTAACGTTGCTCGATCGTCCAGCCGTCGCAGCTGTCGCCCCATTCGAACGACAGCAGGCCACGCGCCGAGACCACCTGGCTTGCGCTCTTGGCCGAGGCGAGGGTCATCACGTAGACCGCACGGTGCGGCGCCACGTCGACCACCGGCGTCGGCAATGCCGGACCGGCGGCGCGCGGCGGACCGGCCCAAGGCGTTGCCAAGGCGGCGGTGAACGCGAGCAACGCCAGGGCGGCGCGGGGGGTGAGGGAAACCGTTTCGCACATGTCTTGCCTTGTCCTCTACCCCGGGCCCGGGGCGCGCGCAGGGTGGTGTCGAATATGGGCAGAAATGCGGCGGAACGCAGAAAGGTCCGCGCCCCTGCAGCATCGCGCGCCTCGCACGGTTCCGCCACGGAGAAGGCGCTCCCGCTGCTGCATTTCGGCTCGGCGCGGAACGTACCCCACACGCGAGAGACTTCCGCCGCCCAGATAGCCCGGCGTCTGCTTCTGCCGACGACGCCCCGCCGGATTGCGTAGCTTTGCAGGCAAGTCCTGCTGTCCGCCCCGGCGGCAGGCCGGCAAAATCTGCCGGCACCGGCCCGCAACTATTGGAAACAACGAGATTTTAAGAGATGGCATCGCCCTTGCTGGCAACAGCGTGGGGCCGACACTCCCGTCCGGCCGGACGATTCGGCCCCAGGCATTGGGAGTAGCGACGATGAACCTCGTTCAGGCCGCAGAAGCGACCCCGGTCCGCCACGACGCCGCCGCGGTGGCGCGGCAGCTGTTGTCCGAGATCGGCGACGCGCCGGAAAGCGAGCGCAACCGGCTGCTGCTGGAGCGCGCACTTGCCGCCGCCGCCGAGGCGCAGCAGACCCTCGCCGACCAGCGCCAGCGTATCGCCGAGCTGGAGGCGCTTTCCGTCACCGACGAATTGACGGGGCTTGCCAACCGGCGCGGTTTCACCATGGCGGCGAACCATGCGCTTGCCACGATGCGCCGACACGGCGGCGCGACCGCCTTGATCCTGGTTGACCTCGACGACTTCAAGGACATCAATGATACGTTCGGCCATGCCGCCGGCGACCATATCCTGCGCCATGTCGGACAAATCCTGCGCAGCCACGTGCGCGACACCGATACGGTGGCGCGGATCGGCGGCGACGAGTTCGCGCTGCTGTTGCCGGGCGCCCCGGCCGACCTCGCCCGCTATCGCGCCAGCGCGATCACCCGCGTGATCGACCGCGCCGTCGCGCGCTGGCAGCACGCGCTGATCCCGGTTGCCGCAAGCTTCGGCCTGGCGCAGATGACCGCCGCCGATACGCTCGCCGACGCGATCGAGCATGCCGACCAGTCGATGTACCGCCTGAAGCGCGAGCGCTGCGGCGGCGCGCCGCTGGTCAGCGGCCGCAGCGCGGCCGCGGCAATTCCTTGAACTCGACCAGGGTCGCGCGCACCTGGTAGCGCTGGTAGTCGAGCCGGAGCTGCGGCGTGACGCCGTTCGCCAACAGCTCCATCTCGTATTCCAGCTCCGGCTCCGAGGCGTTGCTCGACATCGGGAAATAGGCCACGCGCACGTTGCGGATCGGGCCCGCCAGCGCTTCGCCCGCCTCGGCGGCCAAGTCGGGCGCCAGCTTGGCTTCACTTTCCCGCTCCTTGCCGATGAACACGCTGATCCAGTAGGGGCCTTCCAGATTTCCGCCGTCGAAGCCGGTCAGGCTGTGGTACCCCTCGCCCTTGCCGGCGAGTTTCAGCAGTTCGAGGTTGAAGGCGCTCGGAAACAGCGCGCCCGCCGGCAGCGCGAAGGTTTCCGCGCGTGGCTTGACGAAGACGATGCGGCCCGGCTGGTCGGCGGCCGGGCGCTCGGCGGTTCCCGCCGTCTCCTCGACCAGGCTGCCGTTCTGCCAGTCGCTGGCCGCGAAGCGCAGTTGCGTGCCGTCCTTGGTTTCGAAGCTGGCATAGCGGCTGTCGCTGTCGACGTCGCTGTCCATGCTGTCGGTCACTTCCATGCGGATGCGCTGGCTCAGCGACCAGCCGTCGCAGGACTCGTCGATCTCGATCATCATCGAGCCGGTCAGCGAGACGACGGATTGCGCGGTGCGACCGCCGCCCTTGCTTAGCGCGTAGATCGCGCGGTGCGGCTGAAACTCGGCCGCATCCGCCGGCGCCGGCCATGCCAGGGCGCACGCAGTAAACAGCGCCGGAACCGACCCGGCACGCGCGAAACGGGAGCACATCTGTCGCCGAGCACCAACATCGTGCCGGTTGCCGATCGCGTGGTTCGGCACCCCGGCCCTAGAGCGTGACCGGCCAGAACCCGCGCATGCCCTCGGAGGCCAGTCGCTTGCGCTCTGTCGCGCCGTCGCGCACCACCACGCGATGCCAAGTCTGCCCCTTGATCGTGACGGACGCAACCTTGGCGTCGAGCTTGCGATAGTCCTCGGCAAGCCGGTCGGCGCGCTCGCGCTCCCGGAAGCTCTGCAGCACCAGGTAGCGCCCGGCCGTCGGTGCGGCTGCCGTCGATTTGGGCACCGGCTTCGCCGCGGCCTTGCTCGCGCGCTCCTGCGCCATGAGCTTGGCCGCGGCGGCCATGGGCTCGGCCTTGGGTGCGGCCGTCGGCGCACCGAGCGCGCGCGCGAGCGGCGAAGGCTTTGCCGCCGGCGGGTCGCCGGCAGCCGGCAATGGCGGCGGAACCGGCGGCTGGAGCTGTGCCGCCGGGGCGGTCCTGGTTGACGCGGCCGCCGCCGCGGGCGGTGGAACCGGTGCCGAAGTGACCGGTGCCGCGACGGGAGCGGCCGACTGGTCGGGCGCGGTCGCGCCGGGCAGCGGTGGCAGGCTTGGCAAGGCAGGCAGGCTGGCCGCCGGCGCGGATTGAGCGGTCGATTGGGCCATCTGCGGCGCGGCCGCGGGCGGCAATGCCGGCATGGCGATTGCGGGTACCACGACCGCCGGCCGGTCCTCGGTCGCGCGCTCGCTGATCTTCAGCGGTACGACCGTGCTGCTGCGGACGATCGGGAGCGGCGCTTTCTCCACCGGCGTCACCGGGGCGCGTCCGACCGTGTCGTGCGCCTGCGGCGTCGAGGCGGCGAGCTGGACGGGTGCCGGAGCGGCGGCCGGCAGCGGCTCGACCGCCGCCCAGCTTTGCGTCACGACGGTGCTGACGCGCGGTGCCGCGGTGCTCCGCGCGGCCGGTGCGGCCGGCATGTCGGTGGCGGCAAACGCCAGCGCCTTGCTGCCTTGCGCCGGCGCAACCGCCGCGATCATGGCCGGGTCGGGCTTGGGCAGGCCCGGCAGAGGCGGTGCCTCGGCCGCGACCGCCGAGGCAGGCGCGGGTGCATCCTGCCGGATCATGCCCATGCGCTTCATCTCGTCGAACAGGTTGGTCCGTGGCGCGTCGAGCTGCTGGGCGGTCACCGCCATGCGGGGCGCGGCGGCGGGCGGCGGCGCGGTAGCGGCAGCCAATTGGGGCGGTGCCCCGTCCAGACACTCGCGCTGCCCGGCAACCTCGCGCCACAGCGTGCATTGCCCACTGCCGTCGGCCAGCGCCAGGACATAGGGCGACGGGGCGGCGGATCGGGACGACACGGCAGACGGCGGCGGCGAGGTGGACAGGGCGCAAGCGGTGACGGTCAGGCTCACCCCGGCAAGAAGCACGCGTCGCATCGCCGACTCCTCATTTATATAGGAGTCTTGATATTAACTATGAAGGCAGAAAAGACAAGCCTTTGATTCAACGAGATTCAGGCGATTTCAGGGCGATTTTGCCGCCCTCTGAGATTAACCCTATTCAATTCGCTGATTTTGACGGCGGCAAACTCAACCTAATGTGGAGTTCCTTCAACCTTTCGGCGGTCACTTCGGCCGGCGCCCCCATTAGCAGGTCCTGGGCCTGCTGGTTCATCGGGAAGGCGACGACCTCGCGAATGTTGGGCTCGTCGGCCAGCAGCATCACGATGCGGTCGATGCCCGGCGCCGAGCCGCCATGCGGTGGCGCGCCGAACTGGAAGGCGTTGAACAGGCCGGCGAAGCGCTCCTCGACGTCCTTGCGCGTATAGCCGCAGATCTCGAACGCCTTCACCATCACCTCGGGCAGATGGTTGCGGATCGCGCCCGACGACAGTTCCACGCCGTTGCACACGATGTCGTACTGGTAAGCCTTGATCGCCAGCGGATCCATGGTGTTCAGCGCCTCGAGCCCGCCTTGCGGCATCGAGAACGGATTGTGCGAAAACTCGATCTTCTTGGTGTCGGGATTGAACTCGAACATCGGAAAGTCGACGATCCAGCACAGGCGGAACGCGTTCTTTTCGAGCAGGTCCAGCTCGGCGCACAGCCGCGTGCGCACCTTGCCGGCGAACGCGGCGGCCTCTGCAGGCCTGTTGCAGACGAAGAACACGGCGTCGCCGGGCGCGGCACCGGTTGCGGACTTGATCTGGTCGACGCGCTGGGCGTCCAGGTTCTTGGCGATCGGGCCCTTGGCGCCATCGGCCTCGAACTGTATATAGCCCAGCCCGCCAGCGCCTTCCGCGCGCGCCCACTCGTTGAGCTTGTCGAAGAAGCTGCGCGGCTTCGGCGCCGCACCCGGCGCCCGGATCGCGCGCACGACCGCGCCGGTGTCGATCGACTTGGCGAACAGGCCGAAGCCCGAGCCGCGGAACGCCTCGGTCACGTCGACGATGACGAGAGGGTTGCGCAGGTCGGGCTTATCGCTGCCGTATTTCATCATCGCCTCGTCGTAGGCGATGCGCGGGAACGGCGCCGGCGTGACGGCGCGGCCCTGGCCGAACTCCTCGAACACGCCGTGCAGCACCGGCTCGAGCGCGGCGAACACATCCTCCTGCGTCACGAACGACATCTCGAAGTCGAGCTGGTAGAACTCGCCGGGCGAGCGGTCGGCGCGGCCGTCCTCGTCGCGGAAACAGGGCGCGATCTGGAAGTAGCGGTCGAAGCCCGCCACCATCAGGAGCTGCTTGAACATCTGCGGCGCCTGCGGCAGGGCGTAGAACTTGCCGGGATGGATGCGCGAGGGCACCAGGTAGTCGCGCGCGCCCTCCGGGCTGGAGGCGGTCAGGATCGGCGTCTGGAACTCGGTGAATCCCTGCTGGATCATGCGCCGCCGGATCGACGCGATCACCGCCGAACGCAGCATGATGTTGCGGTGAAGCTTGTCGCGCCGGAGATCGAGGAAGCGGTAGCGCAGGCGGATGTCCTCGGGATAGTCGGCCTCCACCGATACCGGCAGCGGCAGTTCCCTTGCCTCGGACTGCAGTTTGAATTCGCGGGCGCGCAGCTCGACCTCGCCCGTGGGCAGCTTCGGGTTGACCGTCTCCTTGTCGCGCCGCACCACCTCGCCCGTGACGGTCACCACGGTTTCCAGCCGCAGATGTTCAAGCTGCCTGAAGATCGGGTTCGAGGTATCGACGACCACCTGCGTCAACCCGTAATGGTCGCGCAGATCGACGAACAACAAGTGGCCGTGGTCGCGCTTGCGGTGCAGCCAGCCGGAAAGCCGGACCGTCTGGCCGGTATGCTCGGCGCGAAGCTGGCCGCAGGTATGCGTGCGGTAGGCGTGCATTTCTGCCCTCTTTGGCGGGGCCGGAGAGGGCAACATCAGGGCCGGTTTGTCAAGTTTTCGCGGCAGAAATGCGGGCGCGGGCACTAGGTTTCGCCGGCATTCCCGTGTATGAGAGGCATATGACCCTGATCGTCGACAGCGAGGAGCTTGCCGCGTTCTGCAAGCGCCAGGAAGGCGCAGATTTCGTCGCCGTCGACACCGAGTTCATGCGCGACAAGACCTACTGGCCCAAGCTCTGCCTGGTGCAGGTGGCGGGGCCAAAGGAGGCCGCCGCGATCGACGCCATGGCGGCGGGGATCGAGCTTGCGCCGCTGTGGCGGCTGATAACCCAGAGCCCTGTCCTGAAGGTGTTCCACGCCGCGCGCCAGGATATCGAGATTTTCGTGCGCCAGGCGGGCGGCATGCCGGCGCCGGTCTTCGACACGCAGGTCGCAGCGATGGTCTGCGGCTTCGGCGACTCGGTTGCTTACGACACGCTGGTGGCCAAGCTGGCAGGCGCCAGGATCGACAAATCGTCGCGCTATACCGACTGGCAGCACCGTCCCCTGAGCGACCGGCAGATCGACTATGCGCTCAGCGACGTCGTCCACCTGCGCAAGGTCTATGAAAAGCTGCGCAAGCGCCTGCACCAGAACGGCCGGGCGCATTGGCTCGAGGACGAGCTTTCGGTGCTGACCGATCCGGCAATCTACCGCACCGATCCCGAGATCGCGTGGGAGCGTATCAAGGTGCGCGGCGGCAATCCGCGCTTCCTCGCCGTGCTGCGCGAACTGGCGGGATGGCGCGAGCGCGAGGCGCAGCGGCGCGACGTCCCGCGCAACCGCATCCTGCGCGACGACAGCCTGCTCGACATCGCCGCCCATCCGCCCGCCACGATCGACGAGCTGGCGCGCGGGCGCGGCGTGGCGCGCGGCGTGGCCGAGGGCAAGCTCGGTGGCGACATCCTCGCGGCCGTCAAACGCGGCCTGGCCAGCGATCCCGCGACCTGGCCCAGGCTGCCGCCCCGGCCCGAACTGCCCCAGGGTCTGGGCCCGCTGGTGGATCTGCTGCGCGTCCTCCTGAAGACCAAATGCGAGACCAACGATGTGGCCCAGCGCCTGGTCGCGACGACCGAAGACCTGGAGCTGATCGCGGCCGACGACAAGGCCGATGTGGCGGCCCTTAAGGGTTGGCGGCGCGAAGTGTTCGGCGAGGACGCGTTGGCGCTCAAGCATGGCCGCCTGGCGCTTGCAGCCGAAGGGGCCCAGGTCAAGCTGATCCCCCTGGAAGCGGGTCGGCATGGCGCCGGACCGGCCGCCTGGCCCGAGCCCCATCTGAGCGAACTCCCCGCCGGCGGCGAATAGCCGCTCCTTAAGCGCGTTCCTTCCAGGCCCACCCGCGACAATCCGCCCGTCATGTTCAGCTTGTGCGACTTAGTCGCACTTGCAATACTCGGGTTCCCGGTTTGCCGCCGCCTGCCGCGGCGCCGGCAAAGCAGCACGAAGGATCCGGGATATGAACGCCTTCCTTGCCGTTGCCGCCCTGACCGCCAGCCTGCTTGCCGTCGCCTCGCCGGGCAGCCAGGCACAGCAGCCCGCACCGGACAAGCGCGCAATTGTCGCGACCTACGCCGACATCGCCCAGGCGATGTATGCGGATTCGCTGGTCACGGCGCGCAAGCTGCAGCGTGCGGTCGCGGCGCTGACCGGGGCACCGTCGGAAGCGCATCTCGCGGCCGCGCGTGCGGCGTGGCTGGCGGCGCGCGTGCCCTACCAACAGAGCGAGGTTTACCGCTTCGGCAACCCGATCGTCGACGCGTGGGAAGGCCGGGTGAATTCCTGGCCGCTCGACGAGGGGCTGATCGACTATGTCGACGCCAAGAAGTACGGCGAGACCAGCGACGAAAATCCCTGGTACACGGCCAACGTGATCGCCAACCCGAGCTTGAAGATCGGCGGCAAGACGATCGACGCCAAAACGCAGAGCATGGGGATCAGGTTTTTTTTCA
>CAYMTM010000182.1:0-9434 GCA_964393375.1 uncultured Rhodospirillaceae bacterium | reverse complement strand
AACATGGACCGCGCGCCGCTGGTGTGCATCACCGGCCAGGCCGATACCCGCCGCCAGCACAAGGAAAGCCACCAGGCGATTGACGTGGTCGGCATGTTTCGCCCTGTGACGAAATGGGCGCAGTCGGTCTTTCATCCCGAGAACATCCCCGAAATCCTGCGCAAGGCGTTCAAGCTGGCGGAGGCGGAAAAGCCGGGCGCGGTGCTGGTCGAACTGCCGGAGGACCTGGCGGAGGAGGAGGTCAAGGGCAAGCCGCTGCCGGCGACCAGGACGCGACGGCCGGCCGCCGACCACAAGGCCGTCGCCGAGGCGGTCGAGGTGATCCTCGAGGCCAAGAACCCGATGGTGATCGCCGGCAACGGCGCGGTGCGCAAGCGCGCCGCGCGCCAGCTGCGACGCTTCGCGCGCAAGACCGGCATCGGCGTCGCCAACACCTTCATGGGCAAGGGCGCGGTGGCGATGAGCGACCCGCACTGCCTGTTCACCATCGGTCTGCAGGCGCGCGACTACGTCAACCTGGCGCTGGACGAGTGCGACGTGGTGATCGCCGTCGGCTACGACCTGGTCGAATACGCGCCCGTGCTGTGGAACAAGGCGGGCGGCAAGAAGATCATCCACATCGACTTCACCCCTGCCGAGGTCGACGAGCACTATCCCGTCGCCGTCGACGTGGTGGGCGACATCGCCGACGCGCTGTGGCAGATCAACGAGAGCCTGAACCAGAAGCGCGGCGACAAGTTGCCGCTGTTCGACATCGCCAGACGCGCCAAGCTGCGGCAGGCGATGCAGGAGGAATTCGCCGCCGAGAAGGACGACAAGGGCTTTCCGGTCAAGCCGCAGCGCATCTTGTGGGACGTGCGCCAGGCGCTGGGGCCGACCGATATTCTTCTGTCGGATGTAGGGGCGCACAAGATGTGGATCTCACGCTACTACCAGTGCGAGCAGCCGAACACCTGCCTGATCTCCAACGGCTTCTGCTCGATGGGCTTCGCGCTGCCAGGCGCGATCGGCGCCAAGATCGCCTTTCCCGACCGCAAGGTCCTGGCGATCTGCGGCGATGCCGGGTTCCTGATGAACGTCCACGACCTGGAAACCGCGGTGCGGCTGAAGCTCAACATCGTCGTCATGGTCTGGGACGACGGCGAATACGGCCTGATCAAGTGGAAGCAGCAGAACCAGTTCAAGGGCCGCCACTCGGAGCTTGCCTTCAACAACCCCGATTTCGAGCTGCTGGCGCGTTCCTTCGGGGCCTGGGGCCGGCGGGTCGGCGCCGCAAGCGAGTTGCGGCCGGTGCTCGACGAGGCGTTCCGGCAGAAAGGGCCGGCGCTGGTGGCGGTCCCGGTCGACTATGGCGAGAACCTCAAGCTGACAAAACGTTTAGGGAACCTGGCGGTGCCCATCTAGGTGCCTGCCTCGGGGCCAGTGACGGCGATCACGCGCTTGTGTGTCGCGATTGTGTATAGTGCGGCCCAGGGGGTGGGGCTCAGGAAAGGCGACGCATGAGCTTCAAGGTCAAGTTCTGGGGAGTGCGGGGGAGCATCGCCTGCCCGAGCGTCAACCACGTCGCCTTCGGGGGCAACACGACCTGCATCGAGGTTTCGGCCGGCGGGCGAACCATCATCCTGGATGCGGGGACCGGCATCCGCAATCTCGGCCACTGGCTGCTGCGCAAAGGGGTGGACGACGCGACCCTGCTGCTGACCCATACCCACTGGGATCATATCAACGGGTTTCCGTTCTTCTCGCCCGCCTTTCACCGCGACCGCACCTTCCGGCTGATGGCGGGCGCCTCGTTGCCGCATGGCGGCCTGCGGCAGGTGATGGGCGGGCAGATGTCGCATCCCTTCTTCCCGGTTCCGCTGGAAGCGATGCGGGCCAACCTCACCTTCGAGGACTTCGAGGCCGGCACGACCTTCAAGCTGGCGCCCGATGTCACGATCCGCACTGCGCCCCTCAACCATCCGGACGGCGCGACCGGCTACCGCATCGAACATGCCGGCCGCTCGGTCTGCCTGGTCACGGATACCGAGCATTTGCCGGGAAAGCCCGACGACAAGGTGCTCTCGCTGATCGCCGGGGCCGACCTGGTGATCTACGATTCGACCTACACGGACGCGGAGTTCCCCGGCCGGGTAGGCTGGGGACACTCGACCTGGCAGGAGGGGGTGCGGCTTTGCCGCGAAGCGGGCGTGCGGTCGCTCGCCATCTCCCATCACGACCCCGAGCACGATGACCGTTTCATGAGCCAGGTTGAAACCGAGGCGCGTGCCATGTGGGCGGGCGCTTTCGTGGCGCGCGAAAATCTACGGATCAGGTTGGACTGAGTGCAGCTCGTTCAACCGGGCGGGCGCGAATCAGTGAAGGCATTAACAGACCGGTAATCAACGATAAGGCAGTCTGCCGCCTTGCGAAGCGCGTGCGGCACAGTGCCCGCCAGCATTCGTTTGACAGTATTTCGCGCTGCGACATAGGGTGACTCGGCGCGGCGGGGGACGCATGACGCAACTCTACAAAGTGGCGATCGTCGGATCCGGTCCGGGCGGCATGAGCGCCGGCGGGCGCGCCGCGCAGGCCGGCGTCTCCCACATCCTTCTGGAAAAGACCGACCATCTGTCGGACACGATCTACAAGTATCAGAAGGGCAAGCTGGTGATGGCGACGCCCGATATCCTCCCCTTGCGCAGCCCGATGGATTTCAAGCTGGGCATCCGCGAGGACATCCTGGCCACCTGGGACCGGCAGACCGCGGAACTCAAGGTCAACGTCCGCTTCAACGCCGAGGTCACCAAGATCACCGGCAAGAAGGGCGCCTTCGAACTGACCATCGCCGGCGGCGAGAAGGTCCAGGCCGCGAACGTGGTGCTGGCGATCGGGCTGCAGGGCAATTTGCGCAAGCTCGGCGTACCCGGATCGGACAACCACCCGCGAATCCAGTACCAGCTCGACGACCCCGACGAGTACAGCGAGGAAACCATCGTGGTGGTCGGCGCGGGCGACGCGGCGATCGAAAACGCCGTGGCGCTCGCCAAGCAGAACAAGGTCATCATCGTCAACCGCGGCAACGAGTTCGCGCGCGCCAAGCAGGGCAACCTCGACCTGATCACCAAGTCGATCGAAAAGGGCGCGCTCGACTGCATGTTCAATTCGGCGCCGATCCGCGTGGAGCCGCGCGGCGAGCGGATCAAGCTCGTGCTGAAGACTTCCGACGGCGAGGCCGAGATCGAATGCGACCGCATCATTGCGCGGCTCGGCGCGCTGGCGCCACGCGCGTTCGTCGAGTCCTGCGGCATCCAGTTTCCCAGCAAGGATCCGACCGCGCTGCCGGAACTGAGCCCCACTTACGAATCCAACGTGCCGGGCCTGTACGTGATCGGCGCGCTGGCGGGCTATCCGCTGATCAAGCAGGCGATGAACCAGGGCTACGAGGTCGTCGAGTTCATCCAGGGAAACAAGGTGAAGCCCGCCGACGAGCCGCTGCTCGAGGCGAAGTTCAAGAAACTGCTCGACCGCTACACGATCGACGAGTTGCTGGTGGCGATCCAATCCACCATCCCCGTCTTCGCCGGCCTTACCATCCTGCAGCTCCGCGAAGTGCTGCTGGGCAGCGAGGTGCGCATGCCGCAGGCGGGCGAGGTGGTGTTCGAGCGCAACGAGTTCACCAACACCTTCTACACCGTGTTCGAGGGCGAGGTCGCGATCCAGGTCGATTCGGAAGACCGGGAGGACGACGTCTACCTAGGACCCGGCAGCTTCTTCGGCGAGATGGGGCTGATCTCGGGCCGCCGGCGGTCGGCGACCGTGGTCGCGAGCAAACCCTGCGTGCTGATCGAAACCGCGCGGCGCGAGATGATCAAACTCATCAAGTCGCTGCCGAAGGTGCGCGAGACGATCGATCGCGCGGCGGTCGAGCGGCAGATCCGCACCTACCTGGCGCCCAGCCTGTCTCGCGAGGACATGGATTCGATCCTGAAGACCGCGAAGCTGCGCAGCTTCAAGGCCAACGAGATTCTGTTCAAGGAGGGCGATCCCGGCGACGGCGTGTTCCTGATCCGAACCGGCAGCTGCACCGTCTCGCGCCGCATCGGCGACAAAGAGATCGTCATGAGCTATGTGCCGGCCGGCCACTACGTGGGCGAGATGGCGCTGGTGCGCGACATGCCGCGTTCGGCCACGGTCAAGGCGGCGATCGAGACCGAGACGGTGTGGCTGGACGGCGCCGGCTTCCGGCTGCTGCTCGACCACATGCCCGACCTGCGCCACCGCATCGAGCGGCGCATCGGCGCGATCATCACGCAGACCGAGGACATGGCGGCCCGGCCCGAGACCGGCAACCTGATCCAGTTCCTGGTCCAGGAGGGCGGCAAGGAAGCCGCCGACATGCTGCTGATCGACGAGTCGCTGTGCATCCGCTGCGACAACTGCGAGAAAGCCTGCGCCGAAACGCACGGCGGCATCTCGCGGCTGGACCGCGAAGCGGGACCGACCTACGCCTCGATCCACGTGCCGACCTCGTGCCGGCATTGCGAGCACCCGCACTGCATGGCCGATTGCCCGCCGGACGCGCTGCACAAAACCAAGGACGGCGAGGTCTTCATCGACGAGGACACCTGCATCGGCTGCGGCAACTGCGAGCGAAACTGCCCCTATGGCGTGATCCACATGAGCTACGAGGCGCCGGCGAAGCCGGGCCTATTGTCGTGGCTGCTGTTCGGGCTGGGCTACGGGCCGGGCGAGGACAAGAAGGCGGTGCACGAATCGCACCAGGGCAAGAAGCTCGCGGTCAAGTGCGACATGTGCAAGGACGTCGACGGCGGCGCTGCCTGCGTCAGATCCTGCCCGACCGGGGCGGCGATCCGGGTCAGCCCCGAGCAATTCTTCTCGCTCACCAACAACGTGGCGCAATAGGCCAGGGCCGGCGGCACGGGGGACGAGCGGGAGGCGGGTGAGTTGGTATGCACGAATCGATACTGGCCTATCGCGGCTTCAAGTACCTGAAGCTCAGCACGCTGATGGTGTTTGTCACGGTGGTCGCCTACGCCGTGCACCAGCCCACGGTCGGCCCGCCGAACGGCGGCACCGCGCTGGGCTACGCGCTGGGCACGTTGGGCCTCGGCCTGATCGTCTGGCTGGCGTGGTTCGGCGTTCGCAAGCGGCGCTACGGCCTGGGCGGCAAGATGCAACTCGAGGACTGGCTGTCGGCCCATGTCTATCTAGGCCTCGGCTTGGTCGTCGTGGCGACGCTCCACACCGGATTCCAGTTCGGCTGGAACGTCCACACGCTCGCCTACACGCTGATGATCCTGGTGATTCTGAGCGGCGCCTTCGGCGTGTTCGCCTATCTGCGCTATCCGCGGCTGATGACCGAGAACCGGCGCGGCGCCACGCAACGCGAGCTTTTGACCCAGATCGCCGAGCTCGACGTCAAGGCGCGCGAGATCAGCGCGGGCCTGGGCGACGATATCCACGGCGAGGTGATGGCCGGGCAGGAGAAGCTTTCATTCGGCGGATCGGCGCGCCGCCTGCTTTCCGGGCGCGACCGGAACTGTCCCGCCGCCGCGGCGCTCAAGCGCATCAGCGACCTGTCGCTCGGGCTGCCGGTCGCGGAGGCCGAGAAAGGCCGCGCGCTGATCGCGCTGCTCGCGCGCAAGGTGGAACTGGTCGAGCGCATGCGACGCGATCTCGCCTACAAGGCGATGATGGATGTGTGGCTGTTCGTGCACGTGCCGCTGACCTTCGGTCTGCTGGCGTCGCTGACTGCGCATGTCTTTTCCGTGTTTTTCTACTGGTAGGTAGCCCGCCGTGACCATCCTCGTCCGCTTCGTCACGCGTAAGAAGAGCGGCGGCGTCGCCCACCGCGACCAGCAGGTCGCAGGCGACCGCGCGCGGTTCGGCCGCAGCGCGGACAACGAGGCCTATCTGTCCGATCCCCGCGTGTCGCTGTACCAGGCGGCGATCGAGGCGCGCCCGAACGGCGTTTTCGTCGAGGGCATCGGCGGCGCGGACGTCACCGTCAACGGCCGGATCGTCGGCGCCTCGATCCTCAAGATCGGCGATGTGGTCGGGATCGGCCCCTACGACGTGACCCTGGTCGAGCCGCCGCCGGGTTACTCCGCCGCTGTGACGGTCGAACTCGTTCGCGCGATGGGCGACGACCTGGAGCGCCTGGTAGCGCGCAGCCGGATGGTCCTCGGCGGGCCCTTGCTCGGCCGCCGCCGGCTGTCCTGGGTGCTGTCGGTATTCGTGCTTGCGGTCTTCCTGATCTGGCCGGTGGCGGCGTTCTTCAACCCGGCGCGCGTCCCCGACACGGACGCCAGCAAGAATTTCGCCTGGCGTCCCGACATGATGTGGAACTCCGGCGAAATCTCCAACGCGCACAAGCCGATCGCGCAGCAGTGCAACCGCTGCCATCAGTCGGCTTTCACCATGGTGCGCGACGAGGCCTGCACCGCCTGCCACGAGCAGATCCAGCACCACGCCGACCCGAAGAAGTTCAAGTTCGCCGAACTGACCGACGTCCTGTGCGAGTCCTGCCACAAGGAGCATAACGGCCCGCAGACGATCTCGCGCATGGACCAGAAGCTGTGCAGCGACTGCCACGGGGATCTCCGCGCGCGGGCGCCGGCCTCTTCCCTGCTGGCAGCAAGCGACTTCCAGAAGGACCATCCGGAGTTCCGCCCGACGGTCGTCGCCGACCCGCTGCAGCGGCGCTTCGAGCGCGTGAGCCTGGCCGCGACGCCGCGCCCGCGCGAGAATTCCGGCCTGACCTTCCCGCACGACAAGCATTTGCGCCCGGGCGGCATCCGCGGACCCGAGGGGCTGGAGCCGCTGGACTGCGATTCCTGCCACACCATGGCGCCAGGCGGATTCCTGATGGTGCCCGTCACCCAGGAGCTGCACTGCGCGCGCTGCCACGAATTGGCCTTCGAGCCGGTCGCGCGCGGGCGCCGGCTGCCGCACGGCAACGTGGAGGCGGCGGTCAAGATGATCCGCGAGTTCTACTCCGACGCCGCACTGCGCGGGGCGTTCCCCGATCCCACCGCGCCGGAGGTCGTGCGTCGCATTCCCGGCGGCACGCGCATCACGAAGGCGCAGGAACGCGAGGCGCTGGCCTGGGCCGAACAGCAGGCGCGCCAGTCGCTGCAATTCGTCTTCACCTCGCGCGCGGTGTGCGGCACCTGCCACTTGATCACCCAGACCGGCGCGGAGCCGGACCGACGCTTCGACGTGGTCAAGCCGCAGGTGGCCGAGCGCTGGATGCCCAAGGGCCTGTTCCGCCACTCGGCGCACGCGACCGAGACCTGCGTGCGCTGCCACAGCCTCGAGGTCACCGATCCGGCCAAATGGCAGGCGCGGGTCAGGGAGGCGCTGCCTGCCTTCGTCGACACGGTCATCGCGCTGCCCTCCGAGGACGGAGGGCTGCGCGACATCAAGAACGCCGCCCGCGCGCTGAAACAGGCGGCATGGTCGCCGGCGCTCGCCAGGCCCGCGAGCGAGCTTGCCGCCATGGTGGCGACCGGCCCATTGCCGGCCGTGGACGGCTTGCGCCAGGCGCGCCGCCTGGCCGAGGACGTGGTGGGTGCCGCCTGGTCCGACGAGTCGGGCGATATCCTGATCCCGGGCATTGCGGTCTGCCGCGAATGCCATGTTGGGGATGCCGCGATCTCCTGGGCGCAGCCGAACAACCGCCTGCCCAGCACCTGCGGAACCTGCCACTATTTCCACACGCCGACCGAAGGTCCGATGCACCCCCAGGCGGTGGCCGGCGAGCAACCGACGGTGCCGGGCCAATACCGGACGGGCGGGGTGGCGCTTGACGGCTCGCTCAAGGAGTCGCGCAGCGGTATCCGCGCCACGCCGCGGAAGTAACAACGTATTGAAATATAATGTAAGTCTGGGCCGGCACCGACTTGTTTCCCAAATGCAACAAGGGTGGCAAAAACGCCTCCTCGAAAGGCCGGTTACCGGGGAATCGCTTTTCGACCCTTTTGCCCCGTGCCTATACTTTCCCGGCCTGGAATGGGGTTGGTTGATCCAGGCAAATGCAGGGAAAAACAAGAAGATAGAGCCGTGGCAAGCGGCCGTATTGGGGCACGATGCTAGGGGTGATTAACCGGCAGGCCACCACGACGCGGAAAGCGTCCATTGCCGCAGCGCCACGGTTCCGTGGCGCTGTCGCCGTGGCGTGCCTTGCGTTCGGGGGCCTGCCGGGCTTTGCCATCTCTGCCGTGCAAGCCGGTGATTTGCTCAAGATCGGCGGTACCAGCCTCACGCCGATCGTCATTCAGCGCGGCGTGCCGGCCGACGTCCGCCGGGTGGTCGATCTGAACGGCGACCAGCCGCTGGCGAGCTTCGCGACCGCGATCGGCCAGACGAACGAGCGATTGATCCGCACGCGCCAGGGCTATTGGCTGCCCTGGAGCGGGCGCGAGGACGATCTGGTGGACGCCGGCTTCGCCGCCAAGTCCGGCACGCTTGAATACAAGCTCGCGAAGGAGGATTTCGCGGGCGTGGTGCTGCCGATCACGGTGACCATCGGCTATCGAACCGCCGCCGGCATCAAGTTCGGCAGCTTCGAGATCCAGGCCAAGTAGGCGGGCGCAGCGATGCGGGGGACAGGGTCATTGCTGACGGCAGGGGGACGGCGCCAAGGACCGCGGGCGGCGCTCGCCGCGCTGGCGGTGCTATGCGCGCCCGCCGCGGCGCTAGGCCAGGGCAACGTGACCCAGGTGCCGCCCGTGGCGCTCAACGCCGCCGAGGTGGGCCAGATCATCAGCCAAGCCGTGCAGGAGGCGCAGGCGCGCAACCGGCCGGCGACAATCGCGGTGACCGACCGGGTCGGCAACGTGCTGGGCGTGTTCCGCATGAACGGCGCGCCGGTGAACCTGACCGTCACCACCAACCGCGGCATCCCGCCGGGCAACGGGCTAGAATCGGTCGACCAGTTCCTTGTCCAGAAGCTGAACACCAACCCGGTCACGACCGAGCTGTCGGCGATCGCCAAGGCCGTCACCGGCGCCTATCTGTCCTCGTCGGGCAATGCCTTCAGCACGCGCACCGCCAGCCAGATCATCCAGGAGAACTTCAACCCGCTGGAATTCCGCGCGCCCGGCGGTCCCTTGTTCGGGGTCCAGTTCAGCCAGCTTCCCTGCTCGGACCTGAGCCTGCGCGAGCCGCAGGGCACGCCCGGGCCCAAGCGCTCGCCGCTGGGCCTGTCCGGCGATCCGGGCGGCTTGCCCCTCTACAAGAACGGCTTCGTGGTCGGGGCGATCGGCGTGGAGTCGGACGGCATCTACACGATCGACCGCAACATCTCCGACATCGACACCTCCGACGACGAGTTGATCGCCGTCGCGGGCAGCTTCGCGTTCGAGGCGCCGACCGCGATCCGCGCGCAGCGCATCACGGTCGGCGGCAAGACGCTGCGCTTCGTCGAC
>CAYMTM010000181.1:0-9536 GCA_964393375.1 uncultured Rhodospirillaceae bacterium | reverse complement strand
CGAGCGTCAGATCGCCAAACGTCAGCAGCGCGATGGCGCCAAGCAGCGCGACGCGGCCTGACCTAACTCGGCCCTGCCGCTTCGACCCTGATCCAGGTCAGCTCGTGCTTGTTGTGGAACAGGTGCAGCAGCCGCGAGCCCGGAATCGCCTGGAATTCGCGCGCGGTCGCGTGGTCGGTCGGCCCCTGGAACTTCAGCGTGCACACGAAGTTGCGGGCGCGGCCGGAATCGAGCCAGCGGCGCACAAGCCCCAGCAGCCGGGTCGGGTAGCACACCACGTCCGAGAACAGCCAGTCGACCGGCGCCTCGGCGGCAGGATCCAGCGCAAAGGCACTGAGCTTGCGCTGCTCCACGTTCGGCAACGCCGCGATGCGCGGGTCAAGCGGCGCCTTGTCCACGGCAATCACCCGCGCTCCCAGGCCCTGCAGCACCCAAGTCCAGCCGCCGGGGCTGGCGCCGAGGTCGAGGCAGACGGAGCCGGGTCCCGGCCGCGTACCGGCCAGGGTCAGCGCCTCCCACAGCTTCAGGTAAGCGCGGTTGGGCGGCGCCGTCCTGTCCTCGACGAACCGCGCCTCGCCGTGGCGGAAGGGGCTGGCGCAGCGTGCCGCCGCCAGCACCGTGCGCTCGTCCAGAAGCGTCCACGAGCCGAGCGGCGCGCGGGGCGCCGGGGCTGGAAATACCAGCGGCTTCGCCCGCACTACCGGCAACCGGACCTCGATCAGCGCGGCGCGGCGATGCAGGCGGAAGGCGTAGAGCGCCCAATTGCGCTGGATCGCGCGCAGCTTGTTCGCGGCATCGGCGATCGAGTCGATCGCGATGCGCTGGACGTCGAACCAGGTGTTCTGTGCCCAGGGCGCCGGCACGGCCGGTCCGGACTTCAGCGCGAGGCGCCCGTGGACGGCGTCGACCTCGCCCAGGTCCGCCATGAGCTGGTCGAGATAGCCTTCGGCCGCCAGGTAGCCGGTCAGCGTCACGCGACGGCGATCAGCGCGGCGGCGACGCGCCGCTCCTCGGCGGTCAGCACGTTGAAGGTGCGGCAGGCAGCTCCCGTGTCCATCGGCTCGACCGCCACGCCGCGCTCCTTCAGCGCCGCACGCAAATCGGGTGCGACCGGCACCAGCTGCCGGCCGCAGCCGAGCAGGAGCAGTTCGACGCGGGTCTCGCATTCTGCCACGTGTGCGGCGAGGACAGCGGCATCGATCTCTTCGACGCGCGTGGGCGGCCACGTCAGCACGCGGTCGCGAAACAGAAGGATGGACCCGGAATAGCGCGTCCCGGCGATGGCGAAGCCGCCCCCGCGATATGAGGCGATCACCAGCGGCGCGGAGGGATCAGCCATCCCCTCTCCTTGCGGCGGCCGCAGCTCAGGTCGACGACACCGCCTGCTTTTTGGCCGGCGCGGCGGGCGCCGCGCCGCGGCGCAGATGCTTCTCGCCCAGGAACAGCAGGATCGGCGCGGCGATGAAGATCGAGGACGACGTGCCGATCACGATGCCGAACAGCACGACGAAGGCGAAGTCCTGCACCGCGCCGCGCGCGAATACCGCCAGCGGCAAGGTGGCGAGGAAGATGGTGATCGAGGTGTTGATCGTGCGGTTCAGCGTCTCGTTGATGCTGAGGTCGATCAGCTGGCGCAGCGGCATCGACTTGTACTTGCGCAGATTCTCGCGCATGCGGTCATAGACCACGACCTTGTCGTTGATCGAATAGCCCATCACCGTCAGGATCGCGGCGATGCTGGTCAGGTTGAACTGCATGTGGATGACCACGAAGAACCCGATCAGCTTGGTCACGTCCAGGATCAGGGTCAGCACGGCGCCCACGCCGAAGGGCCATTGGAAGCGGAACGCGATGTAGGCGAGCATGGCGACCAGCGCCAGGCCCATCGCCGTCATGCCGTTGCGGAACAGCTCGTTGCTGACGGTCGCCCCCACCGCCTCGACGCGGCGGATTTCCGTGCCGGGGAACTTCTCCGCCAGCACGGTGCGAATGCGTGCCGCCACGCGCTGCTGCGCGGCATCGCCGCCCGGCTGCTGCTCGAGGCGGATGAGCACGTCCTGCGCCGAGCCGAATTCCTGCAGGCCCACCTCGCCGAAGCCAAGGCCGCCCAGGGTCGAGCGCAGCGCGGCGAAATCCGCCGGCCCGGACGTGCGCGCCTCGATCAGAATGCCGCCCTTGAAATCCAGCCCGTAGTTGAGGCCGGGGTAGAAGAACAGGATGACCGAGGCCAGGCTCAACGCCGCCGAGACGACCAGGCCGGCGATCCGTCCCCGCATGAACGGGATCTTGGTGTCGTCCGGAACGAGACGCAGGCGGAACATCGCTGCCTCCTCAGACCGGCAGCAGCTTGACGCGGCGCTGGCGCACCCACCAGACCATCATCATGCGGACCACCAGGATCGCGGTGAACATCGAGGTCAGGATGCCGAGGGTGATCGTCACCGCAAAGCCTTTGACCGAGCCCGAGCCGAAGGAATAGAGCAGGACCATCTTGATGATGGTGGTCAGGTTGGCGTCCAGGATCGTCGCCCAGGCGCGCGTATAGCCGATGTCGATGGCGGCCATCGGCGACCGCCCGGCCCTGGTTTCCTCGCGGATGCGCTCGTTGATCAGCACGTTGGCGTCGACCGACATGCCGAGCGTCAGCAGGATGCCGGCGATGCCCGGCAGGGTCAGCGTCGCCTGCAGCACCGACAGCGCGCCGATCAGCAGCACGAGGTTGAGCAGCAGCGCGATGTTGGCGAACAGGCCGAACAGGCCGTAGGCGCCGGCCATATAGACGACCACCAGGATCAGGCCGACGATGCAGGAATAGATGCCGGCCTGGATCGAGTCGGCGCCCAGGTCCGGGCCGACCGAGCGCTCCTCGATGATCTTGAGCGGCGCCGGCAGCGCGCCGGCGCGCAGCAGCAGGGCCAGGTCCTGCGCCGACTGGGTGGTGAAGTTGCCGGTGATGATGCCGCTGCCGCCCAGGATCGCCGTCTGGATGCGCGGCGCGCTGATCACCTCGTTGTCCAGTACGATCGCGAACAGCTTGCCGACGTTGTCGCGCGTTGCCTCGCCGAACCGGCGCGCCCCCGCGCTGTCGAACTTGAAATTGACCGCCGGGCGGCTGTGCTCGTCGTAGCTCGCGCGCGCGTCCACCAGGTTCTCGCCGCTGACCATCACGCGGCGGCGCACCACGATGTCGGCGGCGACGTTCGAGCCGCGCTCCTTGTATTTCAACAGCTCCGAGCTGGGCGGCAGGCGGCCCTGCTTGGCGTCCTCCAGGCTGGTCTCGTCGTCGACGAAGCGGAACGTCAGTTTCGCCGTCTTGCCGAGGATCTCCTTCACCCGCTCGGGATCGCGCACGCCCGGCAATTGGACCAGGATGCGGTCCTCCCCCTGGCGCACGATGGTCGGCTCGCGCGTCCCCATCTCGTCGATGCGCCGGCGGACGATCTCGATCGACTGCTCGACCGCCGCCCGGCGCTTGGCGTCGAGGTCCGTCTTGCGGAATCCGACGCGGAACTGCGGCCCGTCGGTGGTCACCTCCGCATCCGGCTCGTCGTCGCGGATCGCCTTGCGGACCTGATCCACCCTGGTGACGTCGTTCAGGCGGAACGTCACGGCGTCGCCGGAGAGCGCCAGGCCGGTGTATTGCAGGCTGCGGTCCTTGCGCAGCGTGGTGCGCACGCCGTCGAGCAGCGAGTTGACGCGTTCGCGCAACACCGCCTGGGTATCGACCTCGAGCA
The DNA here is from genome assembly GCA_964393375.1 of uncultured Rhodospirillaceae bacterium. Taxonomy (GTDB): domain Bacteria; phylum Pseudomonadota; class Alphaproteobacteria; order JAEULC01; family JAEULC01; genus JAEULC01. Next base: position 5,802 of record CAYMTM010000181.1, on the reverse strand, counting down.
GCAGGTGCGAACCGCCCTGCAGGTCGAGGCCGAGAACCAGCTGGTTATGCGGCAGCCACGTGGGGATCTGGTTTGCGGTCCGCTCGGAGACGAGATTGGGCGCGGCATAGGCAAAACCCAGCGCGCAGACCAGGAGCGTCACCGCGATCTTCCAGGTCGGAAAATGGATCATCCCGTCCCTCCCGCAGCGGGCTTGCGCGGCGGTCGGCTATTTCTTGCCGCCCAGGCCGAGCCCGCCCAGCAGCCCGGCGAGCCCTTGCGGCTTCTGCGGCGCGGCGGGCTTGGCCTCGCCGCCCGACCCGCCGTTGCCGGAGGCGCCGCCTGCCGCCGCCACCGGCTCGGTCCGCGACAGCACGTCGGCGATCGTGCCGCGCGCGATGCGCACGCGCACGCCTTCGGCGATCTCGACGACCAGCTCGGTGTCCGAGACGACCTTGGTGACGGTGCCGATGATGCCGCCGCCGGTCAGCACCCGGTCGTTGCGCCGGATCGCCGACAGCATGGCGCGGTGCTGCTTCATCTTCTGCTGCTGCGGACGGATCAGCAGGAAGTAGAACACCACGAAGATCAGTACCAGCGGCGCCAGCGAGACGAGGTCGAATCCGCCCACGCCGCCACCGCTTGCCTGGGCATATGCCGGGCTAGTCCACATCAGTCGGTCCCTTTTCGTTTCCCGTCCCTTGCCGGGCGGCGGACTATACCGGCCGGGGCGGGATTTGCAAACCGCGCATACCAACCGGGAAACGCCTATTAATCCGCCCTCGGACAGGCTTGTTCCGTCCGGCGGAAACATGCTCTAGGGTGCGCGGGCGCTGGCCCGGTGAATGAACCGGGAGCCGGCCTGCCGAGGACCCCGCCATGCCGGACGCCAAACCGGAAACCAAGCCGGAACTCCTGCCCATGCTGATGCGGATCGCCGACGCGCTCGACCGCCTGGCGCCGTCGCCGCCCAGGGCCGCGACGATCGCCGAGGCCGACGCCTTCGTGTGGCATGCCGAGACCGGCACGCTCGACCCGATCCGCAAGGTGAACCGGGTCGACGTGGCGCTGCTGCGCGGCATCGACCGCCAGCGCGACATCCTGCTCGACAACACCAGGCGCTTCGCCAAGGGGCTTCCGGCCAACAACGCGCTCCTGTGGGGCGCGCGCGGCATGGGCAAGAGTTCGCTGGTCAAGGCGGTTCATGCGGCGGTCAACGAGGAGGTCGGGGGCAAGCTGGCGCTGATCGAGATCCACCGCGAAGACATTCCCTCCCTGCCCGCCCTGCTGCGCATCGTGCGCGACGGCATGCGGCGCGCGATCCTGTTCTGCGACGATTTGAGCTTCGACGGCCAGGACGCCAGCTACAAGTCGCTGAAGGCGGTGCTGGAGGGAGGCGTCGAGGGACGGCCCGACAACGTGATCTTCTACGCCACCTCGAACCGCCGCCACCTGATGCCGCGCGAGATGATCGACAACGAGCGCTCGACCGCGATCAATCCGGGCGAGGCGGTGGAGGAGAAGGTCTCGCTCAGCGACCGCTTCGGCCTGTGGCTGGGCTTCCACCACTGCGACCAGGACACGTATTTTCAGATGATCGAGGGCTACGCCGGGCGTCTCGGCCTGGACGTGCCGACCGACCGGCTGCGCGCCGAGGCGAACGAATGGTCGGTCACGCGCGGTGCGCGCTCCGGCCGCGTCGCCTGGCAGTTCATCCAGGACCTGGCCGGCAGGCTGGGCAAGAAACTGGAGGCGCGGTAGCGGCCCACCAGGGATTCCCCCCAGTTTACGCAGCCAGGGATCCCTCGACTGTTGCTGGTCCGCGACATACGGCGACCGATTGTCATCCGCCGCACCCTAAAGTGGTGATTGGTGTGCACGGCGCATCATCCTTTTGATATCATTGCCTAAAGCGTGTCGGGCCCCGGCCCAGGCCAAGGAGGCCCGGCGAAGGGGGATTCCATGCGCATTTTCACATTCCTGGCGCCGTCCGCGCGGGCAAACACGACCACGATCCACCCGATCTCGCCAAGGCGTCGCGCCCTCGCCCCGGTGCTGGCGCTGATCCTGGCGTTGCCCTGGGCCGGCGCCGCACGCGCCGACAACGACACGCGATGCACCGACATCATCGGCACCGCCCAGACCGACTGCGCCGGCACGGCCACCGCGGGAAAGAACGCTACCACCGCGACCGGTCTCAACGCGGTCGCCAGCGAGGACGGCGCGACCGCCACCGGCTTCAACGCTCGGGCAACGGCAGTCGGCGCGACCGCGTCCGGCATCAACGCGACCGCCAGCGCGAGCGACGCCACCGCCGCCGGCAATGGCGCCACGGCAAGCAACAACGACACGACGGCCACCGGCGCAGGTTCAATGGCGAGCGGCGGACAGTCGACCGCCACCGGGGATTCCGCTATGGCGACCGGCGCTTCCTCAACAGCCACCGGCCAAGGCGCACAGGCGACCAGCACCAACACGACGGCCTCGGGCCAGGGTGCGGTTGCCAGCGGCGTCTCGTCCACGGCCATCGGCCAGGCCGCGGTCGCTAGTGGGGTTTCGTCCACGGCCACGGGTCGGGGCGCGGTCGCGTCCGGTACGGCCTCGACCGCGACGGGCATGGCGGCGCAGGCGACGGCGGCGGGCGCCTCGGCCTTTGGGCAGAACGCGCGCGCCACCACGGTCAATTCCACCGCGATCGGCTTCAACGCGCTCGCGACCGGTTCGACCGCCGTGGGCGCCAACTCTCAGGCGACGGGGGTGGGCTCGGCCGCCTTCGGCGCCGGCGCCATCGCCAGTGGCAGCCAGTCTACCGCGCTGGGCGAAACGTCGCAGGCGACCGCGGCCAATACCGTCGCCGTCGGCTATGGCGCGCGCGCGACGGCTTCCGGCGCGGTCGCGGTCGGCCAGGGCGCGCAGGCTTCGGGCACCGACTCGATCGCGATCGGGCGCGGCGCTGTCGCCACCCAGTCCAATCAGATCGTGATCGGCTCGTCCGCAACGACGGTGCAGTCGCCGAGCCTCACCACGCCCGCTGCGCGTGCGGCGCAATCCGGCCCGCTCGAGGTCGTCACCAGCGACGCCAACGGCAATCTGGCGACCGACGGCGGCGAGCTCTTCCGCCGGCAGAACGAGAACACCGAGGGCATCGCCATGGCGCTGGCGATGGCGGCGACGCCGTTCCTGGAGAACGGCAAGAACATCGCCGTCTCGGCCAATGGCGGGTATTTCGAGGGCGAAGGCGCACTGGCTTTCACCGGCATCGCGCGGCTTGGCAACGGACTGATCCTGAAGAACGACAGCCTCTATCTGACCGGCGGCCTCGGCACCGGCGTGCAGCGCGGCACGTTCGGCGCCCGCGCCGGCGTGACCTTCTCGTGGTAGCAGCGGCAATCCGGCGACTGCTTGTCGGCGGCGCGCTGGCGACGTTCTCGGCCGGAGCGGCGGCGCAGGACCGCCCCAGCGTGCCGCCGCCGGAGGCGCTGCGCATGCTGGTGACAACCACCGTCGTGGCGCTGAATCAAGCGAATCTGACCGGCAACTACACGGTGCTGCGCGACCTGTGCGCGCCGTCGTTCCAGCAGGCGAACACGGCGGCGAAGCTGGCGCTCATCTTCCAGAACCTGCGCGAACAGAACCTGGACCTGAGCCCGGTGATCCTGCACGAGCCGCGCTTTGTCCGCGCCCCCGCCGTCGATCAACAGGGCTTCCTGCGTCTGACCGGCAACTATCCGACACGGCCGATGCAGGTGAACTTCGACCTGAGCTTCCAGCCAGTCGAAGGGCATTGGCGGCTGTTCGCGCTCTCGATCGGCACCGCGCGGGTCCCCACCGCCGCCCCTGCCGCGCCACCCAAGCCGGCGCCAACCAAGAATCCGTAGCGGCAGGCTACCGCACCGCCCCCAGCTGCGCGGTCCGGGGCGGCGTTCCGGCGATCTGCTTTTCCGGGTCGACCGGCTGCTTGCCCTGGCGGATCTCGAAATGGAGCTGCGGGCTGGTGACGTTGCCGGTCATGCCCACGGTGCCGATCGGCTGGCCGCGCTCGACCTTGTTGCCGCGATAGACCGCCATCGTCGCGAGATGGGCATAGGCCGTCAGCCACCCGCCCTCGTGGCGGATCAAGAGCATGTTGCCGAAGCCGCGCAGCTCGTTGCCGGCATAGACCACGACGCCGTGCTCGGCCGCCTTGACCGGCGCGCCCTTGGGTGCGGCGATGTTGATGCCGTCGTTGCTGAGGCCCCCTGCCTGGGGACCGAAGCCGGCGATGATCCGCCCTTCCACCGGCATCAGGAACCCCTGCGACGAACGCGGCGGCGGCGCCGGCACCACGGTCGCGGCCGAAGCCGGGGCGGATACCGGCGTCGGGACGGCTGTCTCGCCCCGGACGGGCGCCGCCCGCGCAGGCAGCGCGGGCAAGGGCTCGGGCGGCCTGGTCGCGACTTGCTGGACAGCGACCGGCTGGGCAATGGCCGGTGCGACAGTGACCGGCTGGACCGATGGCGGCCTCGCCTCGGTCGGGCTTGGTTCCGGGGGCGGCAGGGCGACGGCGCTGACCGCGCCGCGCGGCAAGGCCTCGGGCAACGGCGTGCCGGGCGGCGGCCGGCGCGCCAGGGCCGCCGCCTGGATCGCGGCCGGAACCTCGGTGCCGGCGGTCGAGGCGACCGCCGGCACTTCGCCCGGCAGGCGCAGCACGCGGCCGACCGCGATCGTGTATGGCGGCTCCAGCCCGTTCAGCTTCGCGATTTCCGTCGGCGGCACGTTGTTGCGCCGCGCGATGTTGTAGAGCGTATCGCCGCGCGCGACGACATGCGTTCGCGGCACCGCTTGGGGCGCGGGCGCCGGCGCCGTGTCCGCCGGCGGGGCGACCGACGCGGCCAGGGCCGCCATCGACACCGGCCTGGCCTTCGGCACGTCGCGCGTGTCGGGCTCGAGCATCGCGCAGGCGGGAAGGAACGCGCTCAAAAGCAGGACGCTCCATCGTCTTCGGTCATGGCCGGCCTTGACCCGGCCGTCCGCGCCCGCCTTCGCCCCCGGCATGGCGGAAGGCGCGGATGCCCGTGTCGGGCCCGGGCATGACGCCGGTGGATAGGCGAACCGGCTGCGCATCACACCCGCAATTCCGCCGGCGGCGGGGCGTGGGAGACCAGGGGCACGAAGCGCACGGTCCACAGCTGGTCCACCGTGAATCCGTCGCCCATGCGCCGCACGCGCATGATGCGCTGGTCGCGCCCGATATCGCCCACCGGCACCACCATCACGCCGCCGTCGGCGAGTTGCCCGGCGAGAATTTCCGGCGCGACCGGCGCCGCGCAGGTCACGAGGATGCGGTCGAACGGCGCCTGGGTCGGCCAGCCGTGGCTGCCGTCGCCGCAGCGCGTGGTGACGTTGCGCAGACGCAGTTGCTCCAGCCGCTTCTCGGCCTCGGCAAGCAGCGGCTGGTGGCGCTCGATCGTGTAGACGCGCCGGCTGAGCCGCGCCAGCACGGCCGTCTGGTAGCCCGAGCCGGTGCCGATCTCCAGGACCTTGCCCCGCTCGGGCACTTCCAGCGCCTGGGTCATCCGCGCGACCACGGAGGGCTGGCTGACGGTCTGGCCGTGGCCGATCGGCAGCGCGACGTCCTCGTAGGCTTGGTCGCGGAACGCCGCGGGCAGGAACATCTCGCGCGGCACGCGCTCGATCGCCGCCAGCACACGCGTGTCGGCCACGCCCTCGCGGCGCAGGTCGAGGATCAGGCGGATGGTGCGGCTGGCAGGCGTCACAACAGCACCCGAGCGATCCGGTCGAGGGTTTCGTCATGCGTCAGGTCGACGAACAGCGGCGTGACGG
>CAYMTM010000180.1:0-9548 GCA_964393375.1 uncultured Rhodospirillaceae bacterium | reverse complement strand
GCCATCATCGTCCGCCAGGGCTCGGCGGCCCGCGTGGCGCTGTTCGATGCCGCGACCCTGCCGCTGCCGGGCTTCGCGGCGGAACCGGGCTTCGTTTTCTAGGATCGCGCAGGAGCGGAAACGATGGCGCGTGAAATCCAGACGCACACCGCGCAGGGCGTCGACGCGCCGCTCGAGATCGATCCGGTGGATTTGAAGCGAATGCGGGACGAGCGAAAGGACCACTTGGTGGTGGATGTGCGCGAACAGTGGGAGCTGGAGATCGCCGCGCTCGACCAGTGCCTGCACCTGCCGCTGGGCGATCTGCCGGCGCGCTACGCGGAGCTTCCCAAGGACCGGCCGGTCGTGGTGTTATGCCGCACGGGGCGCCGCAGCCTGCAGGCGACGATGTGGCTGCGCGAGCAGGGGTACGCCAACGCGGTCAATCTGCGCGGCGGTACGCATCTTTGGGCGGACCAGGTCGATCCGTCGATGAGGAAGTACTGATGCCAGCGTTCCGCCCTACCGGCGCACTCGTCGCGATCGCATTCGGCGCGGGCATGCTGTTCGCCCCGGCCGGGGCGCCGGCGCAGACCTTCGAGCAGGCGCTGGCCGACGCCTACCTGAACAACCCGACCCTGCGCGCGCAACGCGCCAACCTTCGGGCGACTGACGAAAACGTCGCGATCGCCGAATCGGGCTGGCGTCCCAAGATCACCGCGGGCGCTTCGGCCGGCCCGAGCCTGACGGACGTCGCCAGCCGGTCGCGCCAGACCCAGTTGACGGGTCCCAATTCGCAGACGCTGACCGTCACCCAGCCGGTGTTCCAGGGCTTCCGCACCGTTGCCGGCATCCGCCAGGCGGAGAACCAGGTTCAGGCCGGCCGCGCGGCCTTGAAGGTGACCGAACAGTCGGTCCTGCTGGACGGCGTGACGTCGTTCATGAACGTGGTGCGCGACCAGGCGGTGCTGCAGCTGACGGTCAACAACGAGCAGGTGATCCGCCGCCAGCTCGATGCGACGCAGGACCGCTTCCGGGTCGGCGAGGTGACGCGCACGGACGTGGCGCAGGCACAGTCGCGCCTGGCGCAGTCCACCGCGCAGCGCGTTACCGCCGAGGGCAATCTGCAGGCCTCGCGCGGGACGTTCCAGCGCGTGATCGGCACCTATCCCGGCCAGTTGCAGGCGCCGACGCCGCAGCTCGACCTGCCGGCGACTCGCGACGAGGCGATCGCGATCGCCGCCGGCAACAACCCGAACGTCATTGCCGCCCAATACACCGAAAAAGCCGCGCTGGCCAACGTCACGGTGCAGACCGGCCAGTTGCTGCCCGAGCTCAACGTGCAGGGCCAGCTGTTCCGCCAGGACACGCTGGGCGGCCTGTCGAACAACTTCTCGGAGGGCGCCCAGCTGACGGCGGTGCTCACCGTACCGCTCTATTCCTCGGGCTCCGTGGAGGCCCAGGTGCGCCAGGCCAAGCAGCAAGCCGGCCAGCGCCGCATCCAGATCGAGGAGCAGCGCAACCTGTCGGTCGAATCGGCGATCACCGCCTGGGAGGGCTGGACCGCCGCGAAGGCGCAGATCGTGTCCTTTACCGAGCAGGTCGAGGCGTCGCGAATCGCGCTCGACGGCGTGCGCCAGGAAAATACCGTCGGCAGCCGCACCGTGCTGGACGTGCTGGACGCCGAGCAGGAATACCTGAACGCGCAGGTAAATCTTGTGCGCGCCCAGCGCGACGAGGTCGTCGCTCGCTACCAGCTCTATTCCGCCATCGGCAAGCTGACAGCGCGCAACCTCAAGCTCGACGTGCCCTATTACGCCGAGGCGGATCACTATGACCGCGTTCGCAACCGGTGGACGGGTCTGGACGGATATCGCGCATACGACAAGGCGACGCAGCAGCCCGACAAAGAGTGATTCGCTTCTGCAATCGGTCGTTGCGCTTCCTTTGGGCAAGCGCATGACTTAGGATTATCCATCGCGCCAACAGGGACGACCGGGCAATGACCGACGCAGCGCCGTCGCCGCAACAAGCGCAAGAACCGTCAATGGAAGAGATCCTGGCGTCGATCCGCCGGATCATCTCCGAGGACGGCGAAGCCAAGCCCGCCGAGGCCAAACCGCCCGGAGCCAAACCCCCCGAAGCCAAACCGGCGGAGCCGACAAAACCCGCCGACGCGAAACCAGCAGAACCGCCCAAGCCGCCGCCTCCACCGCTGCCTGCCGCGGAGGACGACGTGCTCGAGCTCACCGAAGTGGCCAAAGAGGAGCCGCCGCAGGCGCAGCCCGCGGCGGTCGTCGCACCCCAGCCGGACGAAGGCTTGATGTCGGCCAACAGCGCGACCGCGGCGGCCGCGGCGTTCGCGTCTCTGGCCGACGCCGGAGGAGAAAAGCCCATGACCCAGCCGCTGCCGCTCGGCGACGGCACGCGCACGATCGAGGACGTCGTGCGCGAATTGCTGCGCCCCATGCTCAAGTCCTGGCTGGACGAAAACCTGCCTACGATGGTCGAGCGTTTGGTGCGCTCGGAAATCGAGCGGGTCGCGCGCCGGGGCTGATTTCGGGTCGCCTGCGGCGTGTCGGGGCTCCGTGCTCATGGATGAGTTCGCGGCCTATCTGGACCGGCTCGACGGCGAGTTCCTCAGCCCCTCGGTACGCAGCGGATTCAAGCACTGGCGCAGTCTGCAGCGGGGCAGGCGCTTTCCCGCGCGCGGCGAGTTCGATCCCATCGCGATACGACCGCAATTGGACCAGATTTCGCTGCTGGATGTCGCACAGAACCCACTGCGGTTCCGCTTGCGGCTGGTCGGCCAGATCAACCGCGAGCGCCAGGGCCTGGCCGCGGGCGGCGATATTTCCGAAGTCGGGGTGGAGCAGGGACGCGAGCGAATCCTGACGCGACTGCGCCTGTGCGTCGCCAAGCGCAGGCCCGTGCGCGGCACGTACCGCTATTCGGTGCTGGGCGGCCCTGAGCGATGGGTCTGGGCGGAGGTGGTGTCTTGCCCGCTCTCGAACGACGGCGCTTTCGTCGACCACATCGTCAGCTTCGGCGCGGATTTCGACCGGCAGCCCCCGCCGGGCATCAAGGAATGGCCGTAGGGATGGCGGCATCCGTGCAGCGATGCGCCTGATGGGTGTTTTGGCCGGCGAGTACGGAAGTCTGCGCTCGGAAATTCTCAGCCCGTCCGTGCGCGACGGGTTCGACTATTGGCTGACGCTCCTGGATGGCCGCAGGTTTCCGACGCGCCGCGAGATCGATCCGACCGCGATCCCGCGCCAGCTTCTGCGCATCAGCCTCGTCGACGTCAGCCACGATCCGCTGGACTTCCACGTCCGCTTGGTGGGCCAGTATGTCCGCGACCGCACCGGGGCCGCGCCGCACGCCCGCCTCGCCGACACGGTCAAGCCCGAACAGGGGCTCGAGCGCCTGCTCAAGCGCTATACGATGTGCGTCGAGAGCCGCCGGCCGGTCCGCGGACTGTTTCAATTCGTCCCGCTGCCGCCGCCGTACACGCCGATCTGGGTCGAAGCGGTGTCCTGCCCTCTTGCGGGCGACAACCCGGACTGGGTCGACCATATCGTGACCTTCGCCTCGGACGGCGATTTCCAGCTGCCGCCCGGGTCGCGGGAATTCCCCTGACCGCCCTGGCGACTTGATTTCGAGCGGCCCGCCGCTATCTTCCGCCCGCCGAATCAGGCGAATTGCCAGTCCTCCGCCGTGCGCAATCGCGTTCGGACGGGCCTTTGGAAGCGGAATGCGCATGCTGGACAAGACCTACAAGCCGGCGGAGATCGAGGCCAGGCACTACCGCGCCTGGGAGGAGGGCGGTGCGTTCGCCAGCGACGTCGCCTCGAACCGCCGACCCTACTGCATCATGATGCCGCCGCCGAACGTGACCGGCAGCCTGCACATGGGCCATGCCCTGACCTTCACGCTGCAGGACGTGCTGGTCCGCTACTGGCGCATGAAGGGACGCGACGCGCTGTGGCAGCCCGGCACCGATCACGCCGGCATCGCCACGCAGATGGTCGTGGAACGCCAGCTTGCCGAGAAGGGCATCAAGCGACAGGACCTGGGGCGCGAGGAGTTCGTCAAGAGGGTGTGGGAGTGGAAGGCCGAGTCCGGCGGGACGATTACGCGCCAGCTCCGGCGCCTCGGCGCCTCGGCCGACTGGCCGCGCGAGCGTTTCACCCTCGACGAAGGCCTGTCGGCGGCGGTGCGCAAGGTCTTCGTCGATCTCTACAAGCAGAAGCTGCTTTACAAGGACAAGCGGCTGGTCAACTGGGACCCCAAGCTGCATACCGCGATCTCGGACCTGGAGGTCGAGCAGAAGGAGGTCAAGGGCCAGCTCTGGCACTTCAAATACCCGATCGAGGGAGAGCCCGGCCGCTTCATCGTCGTCGCCACCACGCGGCCCGAGACCATGCTGGGCGACACGGCCGTGGCCGTGCACCCCGACGACGAGCGCTACAAGGAGCTGGTGGGCAAGAACGCCATCCTGCCGCTCGTGGGGCGCAGACTGCCGATCGTGGCCGACGACATGGCCGACCCGGCCGCGGGCAGCGGCGCGGTCAAGATCACGCCGGCGCACGACTTCAACGACTTCGAGGTCGGCAAGCGCCACAATCTGGCGATGGTCAACATCTTCGACCGCGATGCCAGGCTGACCGACGCCGTGCCGGAGCCGTATCGCGGCCTCGATCGCTACGTCGCGCGCAAGAAGGTGGTCGCCGACCTGGAGGCGCAGGGGCTGATCGAGAAAGCCGAGCCGCACACCCACATGGTGCCGCACGGCGACCGCTCGGGCGTGGCGATCGAGCCCTGGCTGACCGACCAGTGGTATGTCGATGCCGCCACGCTCGCCAAACCCGCGATAGAGGCGGTGGAGCAGGGGCGCACCAGGTTCGTGCCCGAGCACTGGACCAAGACCTATTACGACTGGATGCGCAACATCCAGCCCTGGTGCGTGTCGCGCCAGCTCTGGTGGGGCCATCAGATCCCGGCATGGTACGGGCCCGACGGGCAGGTCTTTGTCGAGCTGGACGAGCAGGCGGCGAGCGCGGCTGCGCGCCAGCACTACGGCAAGGACGTGGCGCTGACGCGCGATCCCGACGTACTCGACACCTGGTTCTCCTCGGGCCTGTGGCCGTTCTCGACGCTCGGCTGGCCCGACAAGACTCCCGAGCTGCAGCGCTACTACCCGGGCGACGTGCTGGTCACGGGCTTCGACATCATCTTCTTCTGGGTCGCCCGCATGATGATGCTGGGCATCCATTTCATGGGCGAGGTGCCGTTCCGCGAGGTCTACATCCACGCCCTGGTGCGCGACGAGCGCGGGCAGAAGATGTCGAAGTCCAAGGGCAACATCATCGACCCGCTGGAGGTGATCGACCGGTACGGCTGCGACGCGCTGCGGTTCACCTTCGCCGCGCTCGCCACGCCGGGCCGCGACATCAAGCTCGCCACATCGCGCGTCGAGGGCTACCGGAATTTCGCCACCAAGCTGTGGAACGCGGCGCGTTTCGCCGAGATGAACAAATGCGCTCCGGTCGACGGCTTCGATCCGGCCGCCAACAGGCAGACCGTCAACCGCTGGATCGTCAGCGAGGCTGCGGGCGTGACCAAGCGCGTGGCGCAGGCGATCGAAGCCTACCGCTTCGACGACGCGGCCGCCGCCCTCTACCAGTTCGTTTGGGGTACGTTCTGCGACTGGTATCTGGAGTTCGCCAAGCCGATCCTGGCGGGGAGCGATGCGGCCGCGGCGGCCGAGACGCGCGCCACCCTCGCCTGGGCGATCCGGCGCATCCTGCGCGTGCTGCACCCGATCATGCCCTTCGTGACGGAGGAACTGGGGCAGAATTTCGCGCTGGCCGGCGACCAGCAAATGATCCGCGAGCCCTGGCCGGAAGACGCCTCGACGCTGAGCGACGACAAGGCCGCCGCGGAGATGAACTGGGTCGTGAAGCTGGTCGAGTCCATCCGCTCGATTCGCGCGCAGTACAACGTCGAGCCGGCCAAGCCGCTCGCCGCCACGCTGGCCCATGCGTCCGCGCAAACCGCCCGGCGTCTCGACACGCATCGCGAGCTGATCCAGCGGCTGGCCCGGCTGGAGCGGATCGAGGTTTCCGAGAAGCCGGCCAAGGGCGCCATCGAGACGGTGCTCGAGGAATCAACGCTCGCGGTCTTCCTCGCCGACGCGATCGACAAGCAGGGCGAGCTGAAGCGTCTCGCCAGGGAGCTGGACAAGGTGAAGGGCGAGGCAGGGAAGCTGCAGGCGAAGCTCGACAACCAGGGCTTCCTCGCCAAGGCGCCGCCCGAGGTGGTGGAAGACATCCGCGAGCGCCTGGCCGAGGCCGAGACGGCGCGCGCGCGCCTGGCCGAGGCGCGCGACCGCCTCGCGGCGATGTAGGCCGGGCGGACGGCCGATGGGCCGGCTGAAAGCGGCGGCGGCGATCGTCGCCGTGACCCTGGCCCTCGACGTCGGTCTGGCGCAGATCGCCAAGCGCATCGTCCCCCAATGGCACGCGATCATGCCGGCCAGCAATCCGCGCATGGCCTCGCCGATTTACCATCACGGGCTCAGGCCGATGATGGACACCAAGGTCCGGGCCGGCCCGACGGTCTACCGCTTCGCGACGAATTCGCTCGGCATGGTGGACGAAAAGCCGCGCCGCATCGATCCGCGCGCGGACGCCTGCCGCTACCTGGTGATCGGCGGCTCCTTCACCGAGGGCTACGGCGTGGGCTGGAGGGAGTCCTTCGCAGGGATTCTGGCGCGCCGCTGGCGGATCAACGGCGTCGACGTCCTCAATGCCGGGGTGGTCGGCTACAGCCCCACCATCTACTACCGGCGCATCAGGCATCTGATCGAGGACGTGGGGCTGCGCTTCGGCGCGGTGCTGGTCCTGATCGACATCGGCGATCCGAGCAAAGAGTGGCGATCCTACGACCTGGACGGCGGCGGCAATGTCACGTCGATCGGCCAGGTATGGCAGATCAATCCGATGCGCGATCCCAATTGGCGCGATTACCTGCGGTTCTGGATCCAGGACAACTCGCTGATCGCCCGGCTGGCGAAAGAGCTCTACGGCAAGCTGCGCAAGCGCCCGCAGCAGGCGCCCGGCGCCGCCGCACCGCCGCCGCTGCCCCATCGGCCGCCGGTGTCGCCACCGTTGGGCGCCATCGAGGTCCCGCGGCCGCCGGACGATCCGCCCGCGATTCCGCCGGGCCATGCCGGGACGCTGGGGGTGGACAACGCGCGCTGGACCGTCGACGCGGACGCGTGGAACGCCTGGGGTCGCGACGGGCTGCGTGTTTCCGCCGAACGGATGGACCGGCTCCTGCTGCTGCTGCGTGCCCACGGCATCGGCCTGACGATCGCCGTCTATCCCTGGCCGGACCAGATATTCGCCGGCGACGCCGACTCCGTTCAGGTTCGCTACTGGCGGGAATGGGCGCGCACGCGCGGCGTCGACTTGGTCGACTTGTTCCCGCCGTTCTTCAGAGGCGACGATCCGCTCGAAACGATCCGCCGCTATTTCGCCGTCGGCGGCTTCCACTGGAACGCCGCCGGCCACGCGCTTATCGCCGAGCGGATAGACCAGGCGGTCGAGCCGCGGCGGGCCTGCCGCTGAGGCTTGACGGTCCTCACGCGGATTTTTCGTGATCCGCCTTCATCCGGCCGCGATTTGCGCCGTATAGTGGACACGATGTCCGTCAGCAGGGGAACGTCCGAGATGAAGCGCCGTCAGTTCCTGTCCCGCGCCGGGATCGCCGCTGCCGCTGTCCCGTTGGCCGCGCCCGCGGTTGCCCAGGGCAAGCTCGAATGGAAAATGGTCACGTCCTGGCCCAAGAACGCGCCCGGCGTGGGCATCAACGCCCAGCGCCTGGCCGACCGGATCACGGCGCTGAGCGAGGGCCGGCTCACCGTCAAGCTGTTTGCAGCCGGCGAACTAGTGCCGCCCTTCGGCGGCTTCGATGCCGTGACATCCGGCGCCGCCGAGCTTTGCCACGCCACGCCCTATTACTGGTCGGGCAAGGCCAAGGCGCTGCACTATTTCACCGGCGTGCCGTTCGGGCTGACCGCGCCGGAGATGATGGGCTGGATCTATTTCGGCGGCGCCCAGGCGCTGTGGGACGAGGTCTACGCCCCGTTCGGGGTGAAGGGTTTCTACGTCGGCTCGAGCGGGGTGCAGTCCGGCGGCTGGTTCCGCAGCGAGATCAAGTCGGCGGCCGACCTCAAGGGCCTGAAATTCCGCATCGCCGGGCTGGGCGGCGAGGTGATGAAGAAGCTGGGGGTGATCGTGACGCTGACGCCGCCCGGCGAGATTTTCGCCGCCATGCAGTCCGGCGCGGTCGACGCGGCGGAGTGGGTGGGCCCCTGGAACGACCTGGCCTTCGGCCTGCACCGCATCGCCAAGTTCTACTACCAGCCCGGCTTCTTCGAGCCCGGGCCGGCGCTCGAACTCTTGGTCGACCGCAAGAAGTTCGACGCCCTGCCGCCGATCCTGCAGAAGGTGATCGAGCAGGCGGCGCTCGCGACCGCGGCCGAGACGCTGGCCGACTTCACCCGCCACAACATCGAGGCGCTGGAGCCCTTGGTGCGCGAGCACGGCGTGCAGCTCAAGCTGTGGCCGGCGGACGTGGTCAAGGCCAGCGGCAAGGCCTGGAAGGAGGTGCAGGCCGCAGTCGCGGCAAGCGATCCCTTGACCGGCAAGGTCAACGCCTCGTTCAACGCCTACCTGACCAAGGCGCGGCGCTGGGCGCGCTGGTCGGACTACGCCATGCTGCGGGCGCGCGAGGACGGGCTGGCGTAGGGGCGAGCGCCCTACTGCCTCAGGGTCAGCACGCCGTTAGACACCTCGTAGCCCGACAGCCGCCCCAGGAAACTCATGCCGAGCAGCGAGCCCGCCATTTCGGCGCGGTTGACCGAAGCGCGTACCCGGTCGATCTCGATCGGTCCCACCCGCACGCTGTCCAGCACCACCGGCGCGCCGGCCACGATGCCGTTGGCCGTGTGGTACTGGCGCGAATAGGTGAGCGTGTTGGGATTGAGACCGACGCGCCGGGCGTCGGACGGCGTCAGCACCACGTCGCTCGCCCCGGTATCGACCATGAAACGCACCGGCGTGCCGTTGACCTGGGCCTCGACGACGAAGTGGCCGCCGTCGCGCGAGCGGAAGCTGATGGAGTTGCCATAGGGCGCGGCCGGATCGCTGCGCACGACCGTGCCGCGCTGGGGGACCAGTTCGGCGATCACGCGCTCCTTCCAGCCGAACAGCTCGGCGCGATAGGCGTAGACCGTCAACAGTCCCAGGCCGATCAGCACCCACGCCGCCGCATAGCGCAGCAACTGGACGGTCGGCCCCTGCCGGCGGCGGGCGATGAGCGCGCCGCCGACCAGCGTCAGCCACAACACCGCGATTACGACCCGCAGGCGGGTATTTTCGTCGTCCAGGGCGTCGGGGAACTCCACCGACAGGTAGCCGATCAGCAGCCCCAGTCCGACCGCCGCGGCCAGAAGCCATGGCCAGAGCGGCCGTTCGCAGCCGTTCATTGCCGGGCTACCT
>CAYMTM010000179.1:4433-9597 GCA_964393375.1 uncultured Rhodospirillaceae bacterium | reverse complement strand
GTTGATCTTTCCCAATCCGTGCTTGATGCCGACGCCATCGTCGGCGGTTCATATACCGGCAAGACGTCGGCCGGCAGCGGCCTGCTGCTGATCGAGGGCGCCGGCTCGCACTTGAATCTCGGCAATGCCAACGGCGGCAGCCTGCACCGCGTCATCGTGGGCGCGGCAACCACGCTCGGCGGCGTCAGTAGCGATGGCGGACACGTAACAGTCCGCAATGGCGGCCTGCTGACCGCCGACGTGGTCAATCTCGGCGGCAACGGCGTACTCGACGGCGACGGCCAGATCAATGCCAAGGTCAACCTGGAAGGCGGCACGATCGCCCCCGGCAACTCGCCCGGCACGATGACGATCGCCGGCGACTTGACGGTCGATTCGGGCGTGATCGAGGTCGAGGTTAGCGGGCTTGGCGCCGGACAGTATGACGTGCTGAACGTATTGGGCGGCGTCACCTTCACTGGTGGGGCGATCCTGTTCAAGTTCGTCGACGGCTTCCTGCCGCAGTTCGGCGATGCGTTCGATTTCCTGACGGCTGCAGGGGAAGTTCTCGGTCTCGGGAACGTCCACTTGGGCTACATGGGAGCGCCCGATGGGTTCCTGTTCAACGTGTCCGCGCTGGACAGCGGCCGCCTCCATTTCGTCGCACTCAACGACGCGGGCACGGTTCCCGAACCGTCAAGCATTGCCGTATTCGCGGTCGGACTGCTCATGCTGTTTGGAATCATGCGCGTCCGCGGGCGCCACGTTGCCCCGGCTGCGGTCGCGGGAATTTCCCTCTCGATTGTGATCTGCGGCGCGACGCCAGTGATTGCCGCTCCCCTGGTGATCGACGGATACAGCATTCTCTATACGTTCAATTTTATCGACGCACGCACGACGAATACGGCGAATATCTCACCGGGAACTCGAATCGGCTTTGGCCTTGGTCTGGTACCTGTCGGCACGCAGCCAACGCCATCAGCGGATGGGACCACTGTCACAGCGACCCAGGGGGGCAGCACCTTTTCGGTGCCCTATCTTTTCTCACCAGCGCTTCCCAACGAGTTCTTCAGGTCCGTCGATTACGCGAGTAATTCATCGCTCACCGGCGCATGGACGTTCGCGCTCACCAATCCCACGGTGAACGGCGGCAACACGGTCAACGTGCAAAGCATGCCGCTGGGCGCGACAACACCGCCGCCGTTCGTGAACAACGTCGCGACGACGGGCGGCGGCCTGACGCCCACCATCACGTGGACCATACCGAATGGATACGCACCGACGACGCAGACCGTCTACATTTTCGACAAGACGAATAAGACGCCCACGGGCAACTCCACGCTGATCTCGACGGTTACGGTCGGCGCCGCGGCAACCAGCTACACGATTCCCGCCGGTATCCTGGTCGACAACACCAACTACACCTTTGCCGTGCAACTGGACGAGCGCAGCGGCGGCCAGTTGATCGCACGGTCGCGTACCTTCGTCGACTTCAGCCCGATCGACACGACGACCAAAGTCTATTTGCCGGTTGTCGGCACGGATACGAACCTGACCGACGACCTCGGCGCGCCATTCATCTTCGACATTACCGTCAAAGCGAATGACCCGATCGCGATCGATCCCATCCTCGCCGTCGGATACGAGTATGCGATTGGTTCGGGCAATCCTCTGTTCGCCAGCGTGATGCTTCCCGACATCGGCGACACCGACGGCTACCTGCTGTGCCTGTGGACGGGTAGCGGCTACGACTGCAGCACGCATCTCGATGCCGGGCAGATCTACACCTTTGTCGGCGGCGCCGATCGGTTCAGGGTGCTCGACATCGAGCCCGGGCTCGATCCCGAGGATACGACGGCATTCGTCACTACATTGACTTTCATGTCCGACGGCCAATTCACGGGTACCCAGACGCCGGTTCTGGCAGAGGTGCCAGAGTCGGTGCCCGAGCCGTCTAGCTTGCTCTTGCTGGGTCTTGGGCTCGTCGGACTGGGATTGGCTGGCGCGCCTCGACGCCGCGCGGCGCCAGTCAGCCAACCATCGTCTCGGTACACATCGTCCGTGCCTACGCCGCCCACGTTCGCTCTCCTGGGGTTCAGCCTCGTGGCTCTCGCCGCAGCATCCATTGGGCACCGTCGCACGCGAAAGGTCCGCTTGCAACTGCAATGGAACCCCCAGAGTGGGGCTGTTTGTCCGTAAGGCCCACTTTCCCAACCGAACCATTTCTGAAACGGCTGGCGAACTTCAATGGAGGACAAAATGTGCAGGTCGACAGACTCGCTGAGGATGCTGCTCTCGATTAGCGCACTACTATTGGTGGTTTCTCCTCCCACAGAGGCGCAGATGAAGCCGCCGCCCGACGGTATCAAGCTCGATTACGACTGCACCGGCACGATGAAGCAGGTGGCGAGCACCTACAAGGTCGACGGCGACATCGTGCGCGTCAATGGCGTCGCCGACGGAAGGCACACGACATCGCAGAGGCCCTATTGGCTGATGCCGACGTCGATCGCGTCGATCCGCGATCGCGGCGACGGCAAAGGGCCGCGGGCAATGAGCTTCGATGCGAAGGAACTTGAACAATTGAAGGGGCTCAAGCCAGGCACGAAACTGAGCACGACGGTCTCCGAATCGGGCGGCGGAAACGTGTGGAAATGGAACTACACGATCAGCGTGGGCCAACCCGCCAATGCCAGCCACCCGACTTTGGGCGAGATGGAAGTGATCGAGATCAGCGAACGGCGCTCGGTCATCGGTGGCAACTATTCGTCCAGCTCATCGGAGCTTTATTCCTTGCGGCTCGGATACTCTCTTCGCTTCGAGTACAAGGATAACGAGAACCGCAATATCAAGTGCGAGTTGAAGTCTGCCAGCTGAATAGCGTGTTCCGCGAAGCGCTTCCGACAGCGCATGCTGGCGAATTCCACAATCGCAGGAATCCGCGGATTACCTGCCGGAGGCTGTTCGCTTGTTCAAGAAACAATTGCCGTTGCAGTGATCACGATGTTGGAGGCGCCTTCGTGTAGAATCGGATCCACTCTTGGCTGGCTCGCGATTAAAGGCCTCTCAAGGACGGAACACCAAATTCGATCGTACATTCGAACGAACGGCGGGCTGCCTCGGCCGCCCGCCTAATTGTAATTCACCGTCGCCCGCTGGAACGCCTGGACGCGGCGCTGGGCGAGGCCCTGGGCGGCCAGCGGGGTCAGGTCGCCCATCGTCCACAGCACGACGCCCGCGAGCTTCTCGCGGCCGGGAATGGCGGCCAGGAGCTTGTCGACATAGGCGGCCGTCTCCTGGGTCCAGTAGAGCCTGTCCGCGGGCACGGCGATGAAGGCCTGGCCCTTGGCGGTGATCGCCACCGGGAAGCCCTCGGCCAGCACGATCTCCTTCACCGGCGCGGTATTGAAGTGGTAGCCCGAGATCATCTCGACCAGCTGCTGGTAGTAGAGCGCCGCCTCCTCGGAATCGGCGGTCAGCGCCACCTCCAGGTAGCGCTCGCGGCCCGCCACTTCTTTCATCGGCGACAAGAGACCGGCGATGATCGTCTTGCGCCGGGGCGAGTAGTAGGGATGGTCGAGGAACTGGTCGACGAAGCTCTTGGGCATCGCCATCACCTCGAGCGTGTGGCGCGCGCGCCGGCGGAGTTCCGAAGCCGGCTGGGTGTTGACGATCTCCTGCAGCGCGTCGACCCGGCCCAGATTGGCGATCACCGCGCCGGCCGGGCCGGTGATGGCGATGGTGCCGATGTCGACCGTGATATTGCCGCCGGCGCTCGCGATGCCGATGCGGTCGAGCTCGGACTGCAAGAGCGGGTTCGAGGAATAGACGTCGACGCCCATCTGGGCCGCGATCTCGCGCTTTTTGCGGCTGACGCCCGAAACCTCCTTGAACATGCCGTCCTCGAACTTGGACTTGTCGGAGGTCCAGCGCTCGCCCGTGCGGGCGATGAAGGTTTCCACGCCCTTGGGGATGTTGCCCAGGGTTTCGAGCGGGCTGGTGAACAGCGAGCCCACCGCGCGGATCGGCGCGGCGGCCGCGTTGCCGATGCCGCCCACCACCGTCTCGCCGGTGTCGATCGCCTTGAGCTTCGAGATCGCCTCGATCTCGCGGATGCGGATGCGGGTAAAGCTTTCGTTGCGCGGCTCCAAGTTGCCGTAGCGCGACTGGATGGTGGTCTGGTTCCACCGGCCGAGCGGCGTGGGCGCAGCCACCGGCTTCACCGGGTCGGCCAGCATGTGCCACTCGCTCTGCACTTGGTCGGGGGGATAGACCTCGGCCGCGCTGCGGTCGACTACCGGGTCATAGAGCTGGCCGACCACGGGCGCGGGCTGGGCCTGGGGCAAAGGCGCAGCCGGGGCGACGACGGCGGGTGCAGCAGGCTTGGCCGGCGCTGTCACGGCCGGCAGTGCTGGCGTCGATGGGGCCGGCGCCGATTGGGGCGGCGCCGATTGGGCGGGTGACGTCCCAGCCTTGGGCAGGGCAGGCACGCCGGACTGCGCAAGGGCGTCTGCGGCCGCCAAGCCCAGCGACAGGACGGCGACGGTCGCGAGCAGCAGCGTCGGCTGCGGTTCTCCCTGACGCATGGCACTCCCCCGGGGCGCCCTGGCCCCACCGGGAATACTGGCGCTTCCCGGGTCGCGGCGCCAGTAGTCAATGGATGCCGGTTCAAACGCCGGCCAGGCTCTTGCTGGCGATCTCGTAAACGTCCTTGCTGAGGCCGGGCCGGCCCACGATGCGCTCGAGCTGCGCGCGCATCGCCGCCTGGCGGGTGGCATCGAACCGCCGCCAGCGCGCCATCGGGCCCAAGAGCCGCGCGGCCACCTGGGGGTTGAGCGGGTCGAGCTCGAGCACCCGGTCGGCCAGGAACGCGTAGCCCGCGCCGTCCCCGCGGTGGAACCCGACCTGGTTGCCCGACGCGAAGGCGCCGATCAGCGCGCGCACCTTGTTGGGATTGCGCAGCGAGAAGGCTGGATGGCCGAGCAGCCGCGCGACCGTCTCGAGCGCATCGGCACGCGGGGCCGCGGCCTGGACCTGGAACCACTTGTCGACCACCAGCGGCTCGTCCTTCCACTTGGCGTAGAAGTCGGCCAGCACCGCCTCGCGCTCTGCGGCGGCCGTCTCGCACAGCGCTGCCAGCGCGCCCTGCACCTCGGTCATGGTCCGGCCCTCGCGCGCCTGGGCC
>CAYMTM010000179.1:0-4423 GCA_964393375.1 uncultured Rhodospirillaceae bacterium | reverse complement strand
GCGCCAGCACGGCATCGTCGCCGAGCGTGGCCAGATAGGCGAGGCTGAGGTTGCGCATGGCGCGCCTGCCGACCGCTACCGGGTCGAGGGACTGCGGGTCGTTGGCGGCGCTGGCCCGGTACAGCTCGAGCAGCCGGGCGCGATGGGCGCGCGCCAGTTCGGCGCGGAAGAATTGGCGCGCGCGGTGCAGCGCATCGACATCGATCACCTCCATCTGCTCGCCCAGATAGGCCTCGGACGGCAGGGTCAGCATCAGGGCGAGCAAGGACTTGTCGGCCACCTCGTCCGCCAGCACGCGGCCGAATGCCTGGACGTATGCGGGATCGACGTCGAATTCCTTGCCCTGCCGGATCGCCTCGACGGCGCGGAGGATCAGCCCGGATGCGAGGACCTGGCCGGCTTCCCAGCGCGCGAATCCGTCGCTGTCCTCGGCCATCAGCCGGACCAGCTCGCCGTCCGTGTAACCGGCGTCGAGCTTGACCGGCGCGGAGAAGCCGCGCAGCAGAGAGGGCAAGGGCGGCTCGGCCACGTCCTCGAAGACGAACTCCTGCCGGGACTGCCTCAATTCCAGGACGCGCGTGGTGCCCCCGGGCGCAGCCTCGCCGGCAAGACGCAGGTTCAGGTCCTTGCCGTCCTTGCCGACGAGTCCGACCGCAACCGGGATGTGGAACGGCTCCTTGACCGGCTGGCCGGGCGTCGGCGGACAGGACTGTTCGAGCGTCAGCGTGTAGCGCTTTGCGGCCTTGTCGTGGGCTCCGCGCGCCTTCACGCGCGGCGTGCCGGCCTGGGAATACCAGCGCTTGAGCTGGCTCAAGTCGGCGCCGTTGGCGTCGGCCATCGCCGCCAGGAAATCATCGCAGGTCACGGCCTGGCCGTCGTGGCGCCGGAAATAGAGGTCCATGCCCTTGCGGAATCCGTCGCGGCCCAGGAGCGTCTGGTACATCCGCACCACCTCGGCGCCCTTCTCGTAGACCGTCTTGGTGTAGAAGTTGTTGATTTCGATATAGGAGTCAGGGCGCACGGGATGCGCCATCGGGCTTGCGTCCTCCGGGAACTGCAACGCGCGGAGCTGGCGCACCGCGCCGATCCGTTCGACGGCGGCGTCGTTCATATCGGCCGAGAACTCCTGGTCGCGAAAGACCGTGAGCCCCTCCTTGAGCGAGAGCTGGAACCAGTCGCGGCAGGTCACGCGGTTGCCGGTCCAGTTGTGGAAGTATTCGTGCGCGACGACGCTCTCGATGCCGTTGTAGTCGTCGTCGGTCGCGGTGTCGGGCCGCGCCAGGATGAACTTGGTGTTGAAGATGTTGAGGCCCTTGTTTTCCATCGCCCCCATGTTGAAGTCGCCCACCGCCACGATCATGAAACGGTCGAGGTCGTATTCCAGGCCGAAGCGATCCTCGTCCCATTTCATCGCGCGCTTCAGGCTGGCCATGGCGTGGGCGCATTTGTCCTCGTTGCCCGGCTCGACGAAGATCTGGAGCAGCACCCTGCGGCCCGAGCGGGTGACGAAGTTGTCCTCGACCGGCACCAGCCTGCCCGCCACCAGCGCGAACAGATAGGCGGGCTTGGGGAACGGGTCTTCCCACTTGGCGTAGTGCCGCCCGTCGGTCTGGGCGCCCGAAACGATCAAGTTGCCGTTCGACAGCAGGACGGGGAACTTCGCCCGGTCGGCGCGAATGGTGGTGGTGAACTTCGCCATCACGTCGGGGCGGTCGGGATAGAAGGTGATCCGCCGGAACCCCTCGGCCTCGCACTGCGTGCAGAAATTGCCGTTGGAGACGTAGAGCCCCTCGAGCGCGGAGTTCGCCGAGGGATCGATGCGGACCATCGTGTCGAGAACGAAGCGCTCGGGCACCGTGGCGATCGTGAGGTTTTCGGGGCCGAGCACATAGTCGTCGGGCCCCAGCGCGCGTCCGTCGAGCGACAGGGACTGCAGGGCCAGGCCTTGCCCGTCCAGCACCAGGGCGCGCCCTGCCGGGCGCGCGGGGTTGCGCCGCAGCGCCAGGCGCGCACGCACCACGGTCGCCTGCTCGTCTAGGTCGAATTCCAGGTCGACCGTGTCGACCAGGAAGTCAGGCGGGGCGTAATCCGCGAGCCGGATGGTCCGGGGCTTGGCTTCCTGGGCGTCTGGATGCATGGCGGGTCTTCCGTTGCGGAGGTTGCGCAATGATATAGGGGTTCGTATTGGATTGGGCGAGGCCGGCCAACATCAATTGCAGGAGAACACCGATGCACTTTGTCGCGCTGCTGGAAGACGAGCCGTCCAAGGCCGATGTCCGGCCGAAATACATGAAGGAGCACCTGGCCCATCTGGAATCGCTGCTGGACAATATCCGCTTCGCCGGGCCGCTGACCGACCCCAAGACCAATGCCGCGGCCGGCGGCCTCTGGATCGTCGAGGCGGGCAGCGCCGAGGAGGTGCGGAGGATGCTGGAGGCAGACCCGTTCTACAAGGCGGGCCTGCGCAAGAGCATCCGCGTACTGGCGTGGAAACAGGTGTTGGCCGACGGCAAGAAGGTCGCCTGAGCCCGCCCCATGACGGAGAAGTTGCCCCTCCAGGCCGTGATCGTGCCGGTGACGCCGTTCCAACAGAACTGCACGGTGGTGTGGTGCACCAAAACGATGCACGGCGCGGTGGTGGACCCGGGCGGCGAGATCGACCGCGTCCTGGAGGCGGCCGAGGAGCACGGCGTCACGATCGGGAAGATCCTGGTGACACATGCGCATTCCGACCATGCCGGCGCCGTGGCCGACCTGTCCGAGCGGCTCAAGGTGCCGGTGGAGGGGCCGCAGCGCGAGGACCAGTTCTGGATCGACCGGATCGAGGACTCGCGCGCCAAGTACGGCATGACCTGGTGCCGCAAGTTCACGCCCGACCGGTGGCTCGAGGACGGCGACACGGCGACGGTGGGCGAGCTTGTCTTCGACGTGATCCACTGCCCCGGCCACACGCCCGGACACGTGGTGTTCCATCATGCGCCGTCCAAGCTCGCCTTCGTCGGCGACGTGATCTTCCAAGGCTCGATCGGCCGCAGCGATTTTCCGCGCGGCGACCACGCGGCCCTGATTCATTCGATCACGCGGAAGCTGTGGACGTTGGGCGACGATGTGACCTTCGTGCCGGGCCACGGCAGCCCGTCCACCTTCGGCCAGGAGCGCCGCACGAACCCGTTCGTGGCGGACGCCGTGCTGGCGCGCCAGTCCTAGTCGGGAGAGGCGTTCGATGACACATCTCTACATGTTCGTGGCCGTGGTGTTCGAGACCGTCGGTACGGCTGCGTAACAGGTTTCTGAGCAATTCACGCGGCCGCTGCCGATCGCCGTGACGGTGATCAGCTACGTTGCCTCGTTCTATTTCCTGTCGCTGACCCTGAAGACGTTGCCGGTCGGCGTCGCCTATGCGATCTGGTCCTGCCTTGCCATCGTCATGATCTCGTTGGCAGGCGCGGTCTGGTTCCGCCAGATGCTGGACGCACCGGCCATGATCGGCATCGGCCTGATCGTCGCCGGGGTCGCGACGATCAACCTGTTCTCCAAGGCCACCACGCTTGGCGGCTGAGCGCGCCCCGTCGACTGCATTCCACCGGGCCGCGGGCAGCTAGACTTTCGGGTGCATGTGATCATGCGGCCGCGCACCGCCATGGGCGTGGCGGTGGCGGTCGGTCGCTTCGACCTCGACGGGGACGGCCACCAAATGGCCGTGACGCACGCCGGTCTCCGCCGCGATCTGCTGCGCGAATCGCCGCACCGCCGCCGTCGGTCCTTGCAAGATCGCGACTTCCAGGCAGTTCTCGTGGTCGAGGTGCACGTGCAACGTCGAGCGCACCAAGTCGTGGCTGGCATGCTGGGCGGCGACGACCCGACGCGCCAGCTCGCGTTCGTGATGGTTGTAGACATAGGAAAGGCAGGCGACGCAGGCGCCGTCCTTGTCGCCCTCCAGCCATTCGTCGGCCAGGTGCCGGCGCAGCAGGTCGCGCACCGCCTCCGACCGGTTGGCGTAGCCACGCCGTTCGATAAGCCGGTCGAAGGCTTGCAGCAGGTCGCCTTCGAGCGAAACCGTGAACCGTTCCATGCCCCGGCCCTCCGCTGCCGTTCCCTTGCCAAACTAAACAGCGCCACAACGGACTTGGATAGTACGTATGACAATTATACAATTCGTATGAAACGCTTGCTCGGGAGACCGCATGCCGCCGTGTTCTTGGCCTGGCCGCCTGTTCGCGGCGCTGATCGTTGTTTGCATCGCTTGGCCGGCAGGCGCCGGCGGGCGGCTGGTGATCGGCCTGGCGGCCGACGTGACCTCGATCGACCCGCATTTCCACAATACCAGCAGCAACAATGCGGTCTCGCGCCACATCTTCGAGACCCTGGTGGGTCAAGTCCGGTTTTTGCTGGATAAACGGGTTGGGGATGCGGTGACATTTGC
>CAYMTM010000178.1:3793-9666 GCA_964393375.1 uncultured Rhodospirillaceae bacterium | reverse complement strand
GGCTGCCGCCGCGGGCTAGAATCCCCCGCGAGGCAACCCAGGAGCCCTTGGCATGCGGCTCGCGCTTTCCGTCCTCTTGGCGGCTACCCTGGTGCTCGACGGCGGGCCGGGATGGGCGCAGGGCAGGCGCCAACAGCCGCAGCCGCAGGGTGAAGAGCAACAGGACGTTCAGCGGGACCGGGGCAAGAAGCGCCGCCAGGGCCAAACGCAGGGGCAAGGGCAGAACCAAAGGCAGAACCAGGGCCACCCGATCCGTGCCCTGGTGGACCAGGCGAACGCCGCCTTCCAGGCCGGGCAATACGCCGAGGCCGAGAAGCTGTACCGCCAGGTCCTCGATATGCGCGAGCAGAAGCTCGGTGACGAGAGTTTCCCCGTCGTTCAGGTGCTCAACCGGCTCGGCTATTCACTGGTCGAGCT
The DNA here is from genome assembly GCA_964393375.1 of uncultured Rhodospirillaceae bacterium. Taxonomy (GTDB): domain Bacteria; phylum Pseudomonadota; class Alphaproteobacteria; order JAEULC01; family JAEULC01; genus JAEULC01. Next base: position 9,249 of record CAYMTM010000178.1, on the reverse strand, counting down.
CGGGCGGTTTGCCGAAGGCGAACAGCTCTTCCGGCGGGCGCTGGCTACCGCCGAGCAGATCTCCGGCGGCGAACAACCGAGCGTTGCCCTCTCCCTCAACAATCTCGGCTACGCGCTGCGCCGCCAGGGCCGGTCGACCGAGGCCGAGGCGGTCATCCGCCGGTCGCTGGCGATGCGCGAAAAGCTGCTGGGGCCGGACCACCCCGACGTCGCGAACAGCCTGTACAGCCTGGCACAGGCAATCGGGGTCATCGTCCGCCCCGCCGAGGCCGAGCCTCTCTTGCGCCGCGCGCTGGCGATCCGCGAGGCGGCATACGGCCGCGACCATCCGCTGGTCGCGCGGACCCATAACGCCATTGCCGACGTGTTGCGCGTCCAGGGCAAGGGGGAGGAGGCGGAAGCGCTTATGCGCCAGGCGCTGGCGGTCCAGGAAGCGAAGCTTGGCCCGGAGCATCCGCGGATTGCCCTTGCGCTGAACGCGCTCGGCATGGCGCAGCTCAGCCTCAAGCGCTACGCCCAGGCCGAGGCGTCGTTCCGACGCTCGGTCGCAATCCGTGAGGCTGCCTTCGGTGTAAACCACCCGGATACCGCCCAATCCTACGGCAACCTCGCCTTCGCGCTCGGCCACCAGCAGCGCGCCGAGGAGGCGCTGGCGGCCATCCGCAAGGCGACGTCCATCCATGTCGCGCGTCGCGCGGGCGAGGACCAGCGCAGCGACGAGGCGGCGGAGGGCGAGCGGCGAACGGCGCGCTGGCTGTTCACGCGCCATGTCGGCATCGCCTATCTGAACGGCCAGCGCAGTCCGGAGAAGCGGCCGGAGATGTCGCGCGAAGCCTTCGAGATGCAGCAATGGGCGCAGACCGGCGGCGTCGGCGGCGCGCTGGCGCGGATGGCCGCACGCTTCGCCGCCGGCGACGGGCCGCTCGCGGCGCTGGTACGCGAGCGCCAGGATGTGCAAGCGCGGCGGCAGGTGCTGGACCGTGCCCTGATCGACGCCGCCAGCAAGCCGACCGCCGAGCGCAGCCGCGAGCAGGAGGTCGGGATGCGCGCCCAGATCGCTACCCTGGACAAACAGCTCGACGCACTGGACGCCAGGCTGCAGAACGAATTTCCGCGCTACGAGGAACTTGCCTCGATCCGACCGCTGCCGCTCGGGCGGGTGAGGGATCTACTCGCGACCGACGAGGCGATGCTGGTCTACCTGGTAAGAGAAGACGACGCATTCCTGTGGATCGTGCGCAAGGACCGCGTGATCTGGCGCCGGCTGGCGTCCGACCGCAAGTCCCTCGACCAGGCGGTCAAGGGGCTGCGCGCGTGGCTGGATCCGGCCCAGAACCGTGCCATGGCGCCGATGCCGCTGGCCGCTGCGCACGAGCTCTATCGCGAGATCATGCCTAGCGCCGACGAGGCGCTGCGAGGCGTCAAGCACCTGCTGGTGGTGCCGGATGGGCCGCTGCAAAGCCTGCCGTTTGCTGTGCTCGCCACCGAACCACCCGAGGGCGCGACGACGAGCCTGGGCCAATACGCGACGGCGCCGTGGCTCGTTCGCAAATATGCCCTCACCCTGCTGCCCTCGGTGTCGGCGCTGAAGTCGCTCCGCGTGGTGGCGAAGGACGTCAAGGAGCGCGAGCCCTTCGTCGGCTACGGCGATCCCGAACTGGCCGGCGCGGCGGCCGGAAAGCGCACTGCCCCGCCGCCGCGCGTGGAACGGGGCATCGCCGACGTGACGGCGGTCCGGGCGATGGAGCCGCTGCCGGAATCGGCCATCGAATTGCGCGACATGGCCAAGGGATTCCGCGCCGCGCCGGGCGCGGTGCATCTGCGCCGCGCCGCCACCGAGGCGGCGATCAAGTCGGCCGACCTCGCGCGCTACCGCGTCATCGCCTTCGCCACCCATGGGCTGATGGCCGGCGAGTTCGGCGAGAACAGCGAGCCGGCGCTGGTGCTGACCCCGCCGGCGGTCGGGACGGCGGAGGACGACGGGCTGCTGATGGCCTCGGAGGTGGCGCAGCTCAAGCTCGACGCCGACTGGGTGATCCTGTCGGCCTGCAACACCGCGGCACCCGACGGGACGCCCGGTGCCGAAGGCCTGTCGGGCCTCGCCAAGGCCTTCATCTCTGCCGGCGCACGCTCGCTGCTGGTCTCGCACTGGGCGGTGGCGAGCGACGCGGCGGTGCGCCTGACGACCGGCGCCGTCGCCGCGATGGACGGCGAGCCGAAAATCGGCCGCGCCGAAGCCCTGCGCCGATCGATGCTGGCGCTCTTGGAGGACAAGGCCATGGCCCACCCGATGTTCTGGGCCCCCTTCGTGCTGGTGGGCGAAGGTGGGACGGGGCGTTAGCCCGACTGCAGCAGTCTGATGGCGGCATCGCGTTCGAACAGGTAGAGCAGGATCCGCAGCGCCTTGCCCCGGTCGGAACTCAGCTCGGGATCGCGGTCCATGATCAGCCTGGCATCGTCGCGCGCGACCGCCAGTAGCTCGCCGTGCGCTTCGAGCTTGGCCAGGCGGAACTCCGGCAGGCCGCTCTGGCGGGTGCCGAGCAGTTCTCCCGCGCCGCGCAGGCGCAGGTCCTCCTCGGCGATGCGGAACCCGTCCTCGGTCTCTCGCATGATGTTGAGCCTGGCCTTGGCGGCCTCGGACATGCCCTGGCGCTGGTAGAGCAGCAGGCAGGTCGATGGCCGCTCGCCGCGCCCGACGCGGCCGCGCAGCTGGTGCATCTGCGCCAGGCCAAAGCGCTCGGCATGTTCGATCACCATGACGGTCGCGGCCGGCACGTCCACGCCTACCTCGACGACCGTGGTCGCCACCAGCAGGTCGACGGCCCCCGTTATGCCAGGTGGGCCGGCGAAGCGCTCCATCACCGCGTCCTTCTCTGCGCCCTTCATGCGGCCGTGCACCAGGCCGACGCGCTGGCCGAAACGCCGGGCCAGCAGCGCATGGCGCTCCGTGGCGGCGGCCAAGTCGGTGGCCTCGGACTCCTCGACCAGCGGGCAGACCCAGTAGACCTTGTTGCCCGCATCCATCGCGCGGGCCACGGCGCCGATCACCTCATCCAGGCGGTCCAGCGGCACGGCGCGCGTGGCGATGGGCTTGCGGCCGGCCGGCTTCTCGTCCAGGCGCGAGGCCTCCATGTCGCCGTAGGCGGTCAAGGCCAGCGTGCGCGGGATCGGCGTCGCGGTCATCACCAGTACGTCGACGCCGCGGCCCTTGGCGGCCAGCGCCAGGCGCTGGTGCACGCCGAAGCGGTGCTGCTCGTCGATCACCGCAAGGCCGATGTCCTTGAACGCCACGTCTTCCTGGAACAGCGCGTGGGTCCCGACGATCGCCTGGATCGATCCGTCGGCCAGCCCCGACAGCACCGCGTCGCGCGCCTTGCCTTTCTCGCGGCCGGTCAGCAGCGCCACGCTGAGGCCGATGCGCTCGGCCAGCGGTGCTATGGTCTGGTGATGCTGGCGCGCGAGGATTTCCGTTGGCGCCATCAGTGCGGCCTGGGCGCCGCTCTCGATCGCGCCCAGCATGGCGAACAGCGCCACCACGGTCTTGCCGCTGCCCACGTCGCCCTGCAGCAGGCGCAGCATGCGCGTGGGCGCGGTCAGGTCCTTCTCGATCTCGGCAATGGCGCGGGCCTGGGCGCCGGTCAGCCTGAACGGCAGGGCCTTCATGAGCGCCGCGCGCATCCGCCCGTCGCCCTTCATCGACCGCCCGGCCTGGCGGCGATAGCGCGTGCGAATCACCGAGAGCGCGAGCTGGTTGGCCAGCAGCTCGTCGTAGGCAAGCCGCATGCGCACGGGCGTCGTCGGCTGCAGTTCCGCTTCGCTCTGCGGCGCATGAGTCGTATTCAGCGCATCGCGGAAATCGGGCCATTGGCGCCGATCTCTCAGGGCTGGGTCCAGCCATTCCGGCAGGGCCGGCACGCGATCCAACGCGGCGCGGATCGTCTTGCGCACGACCTTGGGCGTGAGGCCCGCAGTCAACGGATAGACCGCCTCGACCGCCTGCAGGCTCTCCAGCTCGTTCAGCGTCCCGATGTAGTCCGGATGGCTCATCTGCGGCTTGCCGGCGAAGCGCTCCATCCGGCCGCTGACCACGCGCGTCTCGCCCTCCGGCAGAGCGCGGCGCAGGTATTCCGGATGCCCGTGGAAGAAGGCCAGCGTGATGAAGCCGCTGTCATCCGATGCGATCACCTTGTAGGGGCGGCGCGGGCCGGACGACGGTTCGTGGCCGTGGATACGTAGAGTCAGCGTGCAGATCGCGCCCTCCGGCGCCTCCATGACCTTCGGCGCGAACCGCCGGTCGATGATCCCGGTCGGCAGGTGCCACAGGAGGTCCGCGACCTGCGGCCCGCACAGCTTCTCGAACAGTTTGCCCAAGCGCGGTCCTACGCCCTGGATCGACGTGACCGATGCAAATAGCGGATTGAGGATGTTGGGGCGCACGGAGGTGACTCGGCCCTTCTGCGACAGGCGCGGTGTTGCCCGGAGTCAACCACCGGGACACCAAGACACCAAGCGGAAGGTTTTCCCTTGGTGCCTTGGTGTCCTGGTGGTTTCTTCTGGGCATGGACAATGACGTCGCCATCCGTCGCCGCAAGCTGAAGTTCCGCGCCTGGCATCGGGGCACGCGGGAGGCGGACCTGCTGCTCGGGCGGTTCGCCGACGCGCATCTCGATGCGTTCGGCGCCGACCAGCTTGACCGATTCGACGCTTTGCTGAACGAAAGCGATCCCGATATCTACGACTGGGTGACGGGCCGCCAGCATCCGCCGGCAGCCCATGCAAACGATGTGATCGAATTATTGCGACGCTTTATCAATCAGGCTGAATAGCTTGAAATTCCTGGATAAGATAGGGTCGGCACCTGGGCGCTTGGCACTGGGCGGCGTGCCCGAGGGGTTTGATGCCCAGGTGGTCGCGGCGCTCGCGTTGCGGCGGGGGGCGCCGGTGCTCCATGTCGCGCGCGACGATGCGCGCCTGGCGCGGCTGGAGGAGGGTCTGGGCTTCTTCGCGCCCGGCCTGCCGCTCGTCGCCCTGCCGGCCTGGGATTGCCTGCCCTATGACCGCGTGTCGCCCAATGGCGAGGTTGTCAGCCGCCGCATATCGGCCATGGCGCGGCTGGCCGGCGGCCTGGACGGTCCGGCGGTCGTGCTGACCACCGTCAACGCCCTGTTGCAGCGCCTGCCCGCCCGGAGCGCCTTTGCCGGCGCCGTCTTCGCGGTGCGCGTAGGCGAAAAGCTGGATATGCGGGCGATGCTGGAATTCTTCGCCCGCAACGGTTATCGGCGCGCCGGCACGGTGCGCGAGGCGGGCGAGTTCGCGCTGCGGGGGGGCATTCTCGACGTGTTTCCGCCGGGCGGTGCGGATCCGCTGCGCCTTGACCTGTTCGGCGACGTGCTGGAAGGCATACGCGTCTTCGACGCCATGTCGCAGCTGAGCGGCGAGCGGCGGCAGGAATTGCG
>CAYMTM010000178.1:0-3783 GCA_964393375.1 uncultured Rhodospirillaceae bacterium | reverse complement strand
GTTTCCGCACCGGCTATCGCGCGGCCTTCGGCACAGCCGCCGGCGACGACCCGCTCTACGCCGCGGTCACGGCCGGGCACCGCCATCCGGGCATGGAACATTGGCTGCCGCTGTTCGCCGAGAAGCTCGAGACCGCGTTCGACTACCTTCCCGGCGTGCCATTGACCCGCGACCATGGGGTGGAAGATGCGATCGGCCAACGCCTGGAGCAGATCGAGGAATTCTACCGCGCGCGCCAGGACATCGCCCGCAGCGGCAACGGAGCGAACGCGATGGGCGAGGGGGCATCGGTCTACCGGCCGTTGCCGCCCGACCGGCTGTACCTCACGCGCGCGGAGCTGGATCGTGCGGCGGGCGAGCGCGCCATCGTCGACCTGGCGCCGTTCGCGCCGCCGGAGGGTGTAGGCGTCGACGCGGGAGGCCGGCGCGGTCACGACTTCGCCGAGGCGCGCGCCCGGCCCGACGGCCGCCTGCTCGACACGGTGCGCGAGCATATCGAAGCGTTGCGGCAATCCGGGCGGCGCGTCGTGGTGGCCGGATTCAGCCTCGGCGCACGCGAACGCCTGGCCACGCTGCTGCGCAACCACGGGCTTGCGACCCAGGAGCCGGTCGCGACCTGGCCCGAGGCGGAGCGCCTTCCCGCCGACATGACGGCACTGGCGGTCCTGCCGGTGGAGCACGGCTTCGTCACCGCCGAACTCGCGGTTATCGGCGAGCAGGACATCCTGGGCGAGCGTCTGGCGCGGCCGTCGGCCCGGCGCCAGAAGCGCGCGGACCGCATCATCGGCGAATTGTCGACGCTGGCCGAGGGCGATTTCGTCGTCCATGTCGATCACGGCATCGGCCAGTATGACGGGCTGGTCACGCTGGAAGTCGCGGGTGCGCCGCATGACTGCCTGCGCGTACTCTATGCCGGCGGGGATAAACTCTTCATCCCCGTCGAGAACCTGGAAGTGCTGTCGCGCTACGGCTCGGCCGACTCGGGTGCGCAGCTCGACAAGCTCGGCGGCGCCGCCTGGCAGGCGCGACGCGCGCGGGTCAAGGCCCAGCTCATGGCGATGGCGGGCGAGCTGATCCGCGTGGCCGCCGAGCGCCAGGTCCGGCCCGGCCTCGAGCTGGCCCCGCCCGAAGGCCTCTACCAGGAATTCTGCGCCCGCTTCCCCTATGCCGAGACCGACGACCAAGAGCGCGCGATCGGCGAGACGATCGCCGACCTTTCGGCCGGGCGACCGATGGACCGCCTGATCTGCGGCGATGTCGGCTTCGGCAAGACCGAGGTGGCGCTGCGCGCGGCCTTCGTGACGGCGATGGCCGGCTCGCAGGTGGCCGTGGTGGTGCCCACGACGCTTCTCGCCCGCCAGCATTACCGCGCCTTCACCCAGCGTTTCACGGGGCTGCCGATCAAGATCGAGCAACTCTCGCGGCTGGTGTCGGCCAGGGACGCGCAGCGCATCAAGAGCGAGCTGGGGCAAGGCCGCATCGACATCGTGATCGGCACGCACGCACTGCTTGGCAAGGGCGTATCCTTCAAGAACCTGGGACTCCTGGTCGTCGACGAGGAACAGCATTTCGGCGTGAAGCAGAAAGAGCGCCTGAAGCAGCTGAAGGAAGACGTGCACGTCCTGACGCTTACCGCCACACCCATCCCGCGCACGCTGCAATTGGCCTTGTCGGGCGTTCGCGAGATGAGCCTGATCGCCACGCCGCCGGTCGACCGGCTGGCCGTGCGTACCTTCGTGCTGCCTTACGACCCGGTGGTGATCCGCGAGGCGATCCTGCGCGAGCAGCACCGTGGAGGCCAGGTGTTCTACGTCTGCCCGCGCATCGAGGACCTGCCGAAGCTGGAGGAGCGCCTGCGCCGCCTGGTGCCGGAGGTCCGCATCGCCGTCGCTCACGGGCAGATGGCGAGCAGCGAGCTGGAGCGCGTGATGGAGGGCTTCTACGACGGGGCCTACGAGGTGCTGCTTTCGACCAACATCATCGAATCGGGCCTCGACATCCCGACCGCCAACACCATCATCATCCACCGCGCCGACATGTTCGGCCTGTCGCAGCTCTACCAGCTCCGCGGAAGGGTGGGGCGCGGCAAGATCCGGGCCTACGCCTACCTCACCCTGCCGGGCGACAGGGCGCCGACCCAGGCGGCCACGCGCCGGCTGGAGGTCATGCAGACCTTGGACACACTGGGCGCGGGCTTCACGCTGGCCAGCCACGACCTCGACATTCGCGGCGCCGGCAATCTTCTGGGCGAGGAGCAATCCGGGCACATCAAGGAAGTGGGTATCGAGCTTTACCAGCAGATGCTGGAGGACGCGGTGGCCGAGGCGCGGGGCGCCGCCACCGCGCGGCCGGTGGAATGGACGCCGCAGATCGCCATCGGCACGCCGGTGCTGATCCCCGAGAGCTACGTGCCCGACCTCGACGCGCGCCTGGCGCTCTACCGCCGCATCGCCTCGCTGGTCGACCGGCTGGAGATCGACGCCTTCGCCACCGAGCTGGTCGACCGCTTCGGCCCCCTGCCGCCGGAAGTCGAGAACCTGCTCGAAATCATCGCCATCAAGCGCATGTGCCGCGATGCCGGGGTGGAGAAGGTGGAGGCGGGGCCGAAAGGCGTCGTCATCGCCTTCCGCGAGAACAAGTTCCGCAACCCCGACAAGCTGGTGCGCTACATCAACCGCAACGCCGCCTCGACCAGGATCAGGCCCGACCAGCGCGTCGTCTTCACCCGCGACTGGGAGGACCCGGCCGAGCGCGTGAAGGGGCTGACCGAGATTTTGGACGACCTGGCGCAGATGGCGGCGTGAGGTTTCACGCGTTTTCGCGCGTAAGGCTCCGCCCGCAGATATAGCCCCAGGTCATCACCGGGCCGAGCGTCGTGCCGGCGCCCACGGCCTTGGAGCCGATCGGATTGGCCATAACGTTGCCGGCTGCGTAGAGCCCGGCGATGCGGCTGCCGTCGTGCCTCAAAACCTGCCCGTGCTCGTTGGTGCGCGCGCCGCCCTTGGTGCCGAGATAGGAGGCGCGGAACGGTACGGCGTAGAAGGGCGGCTTCTCGATGGTCCCGAGCACCGGGTTCGGCTTGTGCCGGTGGTCGCCCAGAATCTGCGTATCCCATATATGGCTGCCGCGCCCGAAATCGTCGTCCACGCCGCGCCGCGCGAAGTCGCACATGCGCCGGGCGCTGTCCTCCAGACCGTCGGCGTTGACGTCGATCAGCGCCGCGAGCGCGCGCAGCGTATCCGCGCGACAGAGCAGGGGCGGCGCCTTGGCGGCGGGAAGCGCGTGGGCGTACTTGCGCGCGTACTGGCTGTCGAAGATGCGCCAGGCCGGCAGGTTGACCGGCTGGCGCGTCGCCGGGTCGCGGATCTCGAAGGCGAGCCCGATATTGACCTCCACCTCGTTGACGAAGCGCCTGCCATGCCGGTTCACGATCATGATGTGCGGCAGCTTGATGTCCTTGGCCGGGGCGCCGTGCGGGCGGCCTTCGTAGACGATCTGCTTGGTGGGATAGATCAGCGACTGGTCCATGTGGTCGAGCTTTGCGCCCACCGCCTCGGCCATGCGGTGCCCGTCGCCGGTGTTGGTGTCCGGGCTGCCGGTCAGCTCGACCGGGCCGGGCAGGTAGCGCGCCATCATTTCGGCGTTCCACTCGAATCCGCCCGTCGCCAGCAGCACGCCGCGCCGGGCACGGATCGTCATGGGCCGGCCCTCGCGCTCGATCCGGGCGCCGGCCACGCGTTCGCCGTCCAGGATCAGCTCGCGACCAGGCGCCTGGAGCAGGAA
>CAYMTM010000177.1:0-9744 GCA_964393375.1 uncultured Rhodospirillaceae bacterium | reverse complement strand
TGCCGCAGCCAGATTCGCCGACGATCCCGAGCGTCTCGCCGCGCGCGACATCGAAACTGACGCCGTCGACCGCGCGCACCGCGCCGGTCTGGCGCCCGAACACGCCGCGGCGGATCGGGAAGTGCTTGACCAGGTTCTCGACCAGCAGCGTCGGGGCGGCGGTCATGCGGGCACGGCCGTGGCCATTTGCGCAGTCTCCCAGCAGGCGACGAGATGCCCGGGAACAGGCTCGTTCAAGGCGGGCGCCTTGGTGCGGCAGCGGTCGGTCGCGAAGTTGCAGCGCGGCGCGAAGGCGCAGCCCTGGATCGGCCGGTTGAGCGCGGGGACGATACCCGCGATTTCCTGCAGGCGCGGGCGCCGCCCCTGCTCCTCCGCTTCGTCATCCAGCCGGGGCCGGGCGCGCATCAGTCCCCGCGTGTAGGGATGCAAGGGCCGGGCGAACAACTCGCCGACCGACGCCTCCTCGACCTTGCGGCCGGCATACATCACCAGCACGCGCTGGGCCGTCTCGGCCACCACGCCCAGGTCGTGCGTGATCATGATGATCGCGGTGCCCAGCTTCTCCTTCAATTCGAGCATCAGCTCCAGGATCTGCGCCTGGATCGTCACGTCCAGCGCGGTGGTGGGCTCGTCGGCGATCAGGAGTTCGGGATTGCAGGACAGCGCCATGGCGATCATCGCGCGCTGGCGCATGCCGCCCGAGAGCTGGTGCGGGTATTCGTGCGCGCGCCGCTTCGGGTCGGCGATGCGGACCAGCGCCAGCATTTCGACAGCCCGGTCCCAGGCCGCGCGCCGGCCGAGGCCGCGATGGATGCGCATCGATTCGGCGATCTGCGCGCCGACCGTCAGCACGGGGTTCAGCGACGTCATCGGCTCCTGGAAGATCATCGAGATCCGGTTGCCGCGGATCTTGCGCATCGTGCGGTCGGATGCCGTCGTCAGCTCGATGCCGTCGAACGTGATCGTTCCGCCGACGATGCGCCCGGCGCCTTTCGGGATCAGGCGCAGGATCGACAGCGCCGTTACGCTCTTGCCGCAGCCCGATTCGCCGACGATGCAGAGCGTCTCGCCCCGCCTCACGTCGAAGGCGACGCCGTCCACCGCGCGCACAAGGCCGTCGCGCACCATGAATTGCGTTTGCAGGTCGCGGACGGAAAGGAGCACGTCCGTCGCCGCTGCCGCGGCGGGCGCATCCTTCGGTGCGGACGTTGCAAGCGCTGTCGCCGACATTGGGCTGTTCACATGCGCCGCGCGATGCGCGGATCGAGCGTGTCGCGCAGCCCGTCGCCCACCAGGTTGATCGCCAGCACCGTGATCGCCAGCATGATGCCGGGGAAGAAGATGATCCACGGCGCGATCTGAAAGAAGGTGCGCCCTTCGGCGATGACGTTGCCCCAGCTCGGGATCTCGGGCGGCGTGCCCGCGCCCAGGAACGAGAGGCCCGCCTCGGTCAGGATCGCCGAGGCGCAGACATAGGTGGCTTGGACGATGAGCGGCGCCACCGTGTTTGGCAGGATATGGCGCGTCATGATCGCAAAACCCCGCGTGCCGCTGGCGATCGCCGCCTCGATGAAGGGCTGGCCGCGCACGGTCAGCACGACGCTGCGCACCAGGCGCGCGACGCGCGGTATCTCGGGAATCGAGATCGCGATGATCACGATCAGCAGGCTTGCCTTCATCAAGGTGATCAACGCGATCGCCAGCAGGATCGCCGGAATGGCCATCAGCCCGTCCATCACCCGCATCGCGACCGCGTCCATGCCTTTGTAGAATCCGCAGAGAATGCCGATCACCAGGCCTATCAGCGTCGCGAGCAGTGCGACGCTGGCGCCCACCACCAGGGAGATACGCGTGCCGTAGACGACGCGGCTGTAGACGTCGCGGCCGAACCGGTCGGTGCCGAACCAGAACAGCTCGGAAGGCCGCTTCAGCCGCTGGGTGGGATCGAAGTTGAGCGGGCTATCGGCGAGCCACGGCGCGAGGAACGCCGTCGCCACCAGCGCCGCCAGGATTGCCGCGCCGATGACGATGGTCGGATTCCGCCGCATCCAGGCGAATGCATTACGACCGCGGCTGGCTGCTTCAGGAACGGCGATCTCGGCGGTGGCGGCCATCGGTGTCGTCCTAATAGCGGATGCGCGGATCGAGGAAGGTGTAGCTGATGTCGATCGCCAGGTTGACCAGCACCTTCACGCCCGCGAACAGGATGATCAGGCCTTGGATGATCGGGTAGTCGCGCTTGAGGATCGCGTCGACCGTCAGTCGACCCAGCCCGGGGATGTTGAATACGGTCTCGGTGATGACCACGCCCGAGATCAGCAGCGCAAGCCCGATGCCGATGACGGTGACGATGGGCACCGCGGCGTTCTTGAGCGCATGGCGCAACAGCACCGGCGCCGTCGCCACGCCCTTGGCGTGGGCGGTGCGGATATAGTCCTCGGACAGCACTTCCAGCATGCTGGCCCGCGTTATGCGCGCAATCAGCGCCATGTAGACCATGCCCAGCGCGAAGGCCGGCAGCACGATCGAGCGCGCGGTCTGGTCGATGCCCTGGGCCAGCGGCCGGTAGCCCTGGACCGGCAACCAGCGCAGCTCGATCGCGAAGATGTAGATCAGCAGGTAACCGATCAGGAACACCGGCATGGCGAATCCCACGACCGAGAAGGCCATGACGATGCGGTCGATCGCCGTGCGCGCCTTCCACGCCGCGATCACGCCCATGGGGACCGCGAAAGTGACTGCGACGACCAGCGTGGAAATCGCCAGCACGATCGACGGCTCCATGCGCTGCTTGACCAGGGTCAGGACCGGAAGGTTCGAGAAGATCGACGTCCCCAGGTCGCCCCGCATCAGGTTCCAGATATAGATCGCGAACTGCTCCCACATCGGCCGGTCGAGACCGAGCTTGCGCCGCACGCCCTCGATCTCCGCCGGCGAGGCGTCGTCGCCGGCGATCACGGCTGCCGGGTCGCCCGGCGTCAGGTGCAGCAGGAAGAACACGAACAGCGCCACTACGACCATCACGGGGATGGTCGCAAACAGGCGGCGGATGACGTAGGCGGTCATGGGCCAGGACCACGCATCATGACGGCCGGGCGCGACGCCCCATCCTCGGCAGACTCAGGATGAGGCCCTCAGGGCGAGCTGATCCAACCATGAGGGCCGCCGGCCATGCCGGCAATCCTCACTTCTTCTCGATGTTCCACATCGGCGGCACCGAGGGAACCGGCAGCACGCCCGAGATGCGGTCCGACCGGTAGGCCACCGGATTGACCCATTGCCCGAAGGTTATGTACGGCACCTGCTCGTAGGCGCGCTTGGACAGCTCGACGACCAACCGCTTGCGCTCGTCGTCCGCGCTGGCGAAGGCCCAGGCCTTGCGCAGTTCCTCGAACTTGGCGTCGCACGGCCAGCCGAACCACGCCTTATCGCAGCCCATCCCGATCGAGACGTGGGTGATCGGGTTGGAGGAGGTCAGCACGGTAGTGCCGGTGATGAAGATGTTCCAGCCGCCCTGGGCCGGCGGCTCCTTCTTGGCGCGCCGCGCGACCACCGAACCCCAATCCATCGCTTGCACGTCGAGCTTGAGGAAACCCGCCTTGCGCAATTGCTGGATCATCACCAGGTTGGCCGGGTTGATGTACTGGTGGTCGGTCGCGTGCAGGATCGTTATCGGTTCGCCGTTGTAGCCCGCCTCTTTGAACAGCGCCTCCGCCTTCTTGTAGTCGCGCGGGCCCTTGTAGGGTTCGCTGCCGGCGTCGGTTTCCATCGCCACGCCGCAGCCGAAATAGGAGTAGCAAAGCCGTTGCAGGTCCTTGTTGGCGGCGATCGTGTTCAGGTAGTCGGGGTTGTGGAGGATATACAGCATCGCCTGCCGCGCCTTCACGTTGTTGAAGGGCGGATGCAGGTGGTTGAGCTGCACTATTCCCATCGTGCCCATGGCGGGATGCGACTCGATCTTTATGCCAGGCGTCGAGTCGAGGATCGGCAGGAAGTCCGGCTGCGGGTTTTCGAGATAATCGATCTCGCCGGCGACCAGGGCCGCCTGCGCAGTCTGCGGGTCGGGCAGCCACATGAACTCCACCCGGTCGACCTTGACGACCTTGCCACCTGCATGGCCAGAGGCCGGCTCCTTGCGCGGCACGTAGTCCTTGAACTTCACGTAGACGGTCTTGCTTCCCGGCACCCACTCGTCGCGCTTGAAGGCGAAGGGGCCGGAGCCGACCACCTCCTGGATCTGCTGGAAGGGGTCGACCATCGCCTCCTTCTCGCGCATCACGAAGGGAATGCTGGTGCCGGTCTTGGCCAGCGTGTCGATCAGGAGACCGTAGGGCTCCTTCAGCTTCCACTCGAAGGTCTTGTCGTCCTTGGCCGTCAGCGACTCCGTGTACTCGAACAGCTGCTTGCCGGCGCCGTCGCGTTTGCCCCATCGGACCATCGAGGCGACGACGTCCTTGCTGGTCACGGCCGTGCCGTCGTGGAATTTGAGCCCGTCGCGCAAGGTGAAGGTGTAGGTCTTGCGGTCGTCGCTGACGGTCCAGCTCTCGACCATCTGCGGCCTGGCCTTTAGTTCGTAATCGCTGGAGAACAGCGTGTCGTAGACCATCATGCCGTGGATGCCGGCGATGGTCTGGGTGGTCCAAAAGGGGTCCAGGGTGCGCACGTCGGCGTGCATCACCACGCGCAGGACCTTCTGCTGCTGCGCCAGGGCCGGCGCAGCCGCCAGCACGCAGGCCGCCGCAACGCCGAACACCACGCTCGCGCAACGCGCCCGGCGTTGCGTCCCAGTTCCCGTCGTCATTCCAAACTCCCCGTTCAGGCGCGGCGTTGCCGCCGCCGTTGTCGTCATTATGAGCGGCTTCCGGCGCCGGACGCAACCGGAAGTCGACGGCTCCGCGGCAAGCCGCGTTTGGATGGCCGGCTCCGGACGGGTAAACTACGGACGCCCGCCACCTTGATCCTTCGGAGCGCAATTCCATGCTCGATCTGTCGCAAAAACGCGTCTGCGGCCCGGTCATCCGCCTGCACCCCGGCGACAACGTGGTGGTGGCCCGGGTCGACGTCGGGGCCGGGACGCCGGTGCCGGAGGAAAACGTGATCGCCCGCGGCAAGGTGCCGGCGGGCTACAAGATCGCAACCCGGCAATTGCGCAAGGGCGATCCGATCCTCAAATACAACACGGTGATCGGCTTCGCCGGCGAGGACATAGCGCCGGGGACCATGGTCCACAGCCACAACATCGCGTTCCACGAATTCGACCGCGATTACGCCCATGCCAGCGAGTACAGGCCGATCGAGCCCGTGGCCGAGCCCGCCACGTTTCAAGGCATCGTCAGGCCCGATGGCCGCGTGGCGACGCGCAACTATATCGGCATCATCTCGACGGTGAACTGCTCGGCCACGGTGGTGCACGAGATCGCGGACTGGTTCACGCGCGAGCGGCTGGCCGACTTCCCGAATGTCGACGGCGTGGCCGCCTTCACCCACGCGCTGGGCTGCGGGATGGAGATGACCGGCGAGCCGATGCAGCTCCTGCGTCGCACCTTGGGCGGCTACGCCAGGCACGCCAATATGGCGGGAGTGCTGGTGATCGGGCTGGGCTGCGAGCGCTGCCAGGTGGGCGGACTCATGGAGCAGGAAAGACTCAACTCGGGCCCTTCGATGCGCACCATGGTGATGCAGGAGGAGGGCGGCACGCGCAAGACGATCGAGCGCGGCGTCGCGATCGTGAAGGAGATGCTGCCCGAAGCGAACAAGGTAAGACGCCAGAGCGTCCCGGCGAGCCACATCACGGTGGGGCTGCAATGCGGCGGGTCGGACGGGTTCTCCTCGATCACCGCCAATCCCGCCCTGGGCGCCGCCGTCGACATCCTGGCGCGGCACGGCGGCACCGGCATCCTGTCGGAGACGCCTGAGATCTACGGCGTCGAGCACACCTTGACCCGCCGCGCGGTCAGCAAGGAGGTCGGCGAGAAGCTGATCGAGCGCATCCGCTGGTGGAAGGAGGAGTACGCTGTGGGCCGCGACGTGCAGATCAACGGCAAGGTCAGCCCCGGAAACCAGACCGGCGGGCTTGCCAACATCTTCGAAAAGTCGCTGGGCTCGTCGATGAAGGGCGGCACCGGGCCCTTGATGGAAGTCTACAAATACGCCGAGCCGGTGACGGCGAAAGGCTTCGTGTTCATGGACACGCCGGGCTATGACCCGGTCTCGGCCACCGGCCAGATCGCCGGCGGCGCCAACCTGATCGCGTTTACCACCGGCCGCGGCTCGTGCTTCGGCGCCAAGCCGGTGCCGTCCCTCAAGCTCGCCACCAACACGGCCATGTTCAAGCGTATGGAGGAGGACATGGACCTGAATTGCGGCGAGGTCTTGGATGGCACCGCCTCGATCCAGGAGATGGGCCAGAAGATCTTCCAGCAGTTCCTCAAGACCGCCTCGGGCGAGCCGACCAAGAGCGAGCGGCTCGGCCTCGGCCGCCACGAATTCGTTCCCTGGCAGATCGGGATCGTGGGATAGGCGTCATGCCAGCGCCCGCAGCCGCGTCGCTTTCTCCGCGTTGACCGCGCCGGGCGGGGTCAGGCCTTTCACGATCGCGGCGACCTGCCGCACGGTTTCCAGCGCCTGGTGGGCCGCCGCGGGTGGCGTGAGGCCGCCGATATGCGGCGTGGCGATCACGTTCGGCAGGGCGGCGAGGGCGGGCATGGGCATCTGGTCGGGCGCGCGGCCGACGTCCATCGCGGCGCCGGCAATCTGTCCCGTCTTCAGCGCCTCCTCCAGTGCCGCGTCGTCCACCAGCCCGCCGCGCGAGACGTTGATGAAATAGGCGGTCTTCTTCATCCGCGCGAAAGCGTCCGCGTTCACCAGCTTCTCGGTCTGGTCGTTCGCCACCACCAGGCAGGCCACGAAGTCGGATTCCGCCAGCAGCACGCCCATATCCACCTGTTCGATGCCCTTCCTGTCGGCCTTAACGAACGGATCGCTGACCAGCACGCGCATGCCCAGCGCCACGCCGAGATCGGCCAGGTAGCGCCCGATCGCGCCATAGCCCATGACACCCAGCGCACTGCCTTTGAGCTGGCGGCCCATCGCCGCCTGGGGCACCGCGCCCTGGTGGTAGGATGTCGCGGCGCGGGTCACGCCGCGACCCAGATCGACCATGAAACCGACCACCAATTCGGCCACCGAGGCGACGAAGCCGGGGCTGGCATGGGTCACCAGCACGCCGTTGCGCGAGGCGGCCGGCACGTCGACATTGCGGATGTCCACGGCGCAGCGCACGAAGGCCATCAGCCTCGGCAATCCGTCGAACACCGCCGCCGGCCCCGCCGTCTGCCGGTCGGACACGATCACGTCGCAGCCCTCGGCCGCCTTGACCAGCCCGGCCGCGTCCCAGGCCGAATCGCTGTCGTTGAGCCTCACCTCGCCCAGCGCACGCAGGCCCGCCAGCGCCTCGTCGGGGTAATAGAGCACGCGCGCCGATTTGGGCGACGTCAGCAGGATTTTCGGCATGGACGGGTTCCTTGATCAGCCCAGGAAGACGCCGCCGTTCACGTGGATCGACTGCCCCGTCACATAGCGTGCCTGTGGTCCGGCAAGATAGCGCACCGCGGCGGCGATGTCCGTGGGCGTGCCCAGGCGCCCCACCAGCGTCTTGCGCTGCCGGTGGTGATGCGGCTGGCCGGGCGCGCCGGATCCGCCGCGCTTGGTGTCGATCATCCCGGGCGACACGCAGTTGACGGTGATGCCGTGCTCCGCCAGGTCATGCGCCAGCGCCTTGGTGAAGCCTGCCAGCCCCGCCTTGGCCGTCACCACATGGGCGCGGTCCCTGGCCCCGGTATGGCCGGTCAGCCCGCCGATATTGACGATCGCGCCCGAACCGCTCTGCTTGAGGTGCGGCAGACAGGCCTTCACGCAGTTGAAGGCGCCATCAAGCACGATCGACAGAATCTCGCGCCACTCCTCGGCCTTCATGGCGTCGATCGGCGTTTCGCGCCTGACCGCCGCGTTGTTCACAAGTATGTCAATGCGTCCGAACGTCGTGATCGCAGCCTGCGCCATGCTCTCCACCGCCGCTGCGTCGGTCACGTCGGCGAGACAGGCCAGCGCGCGCCCGCCCGTCATATCGATTTCCGCTACCACGGCGTCGACCTCCGCGCGGTTGCTGCGCGCGTTCACCAGCACCGCAGCGCCCGCGGCGGCGAGCTCGAGCGCGATCGCCCGTCCGATATTGCGGCCCGCGCCGGTGACGATCGCGGCCTTTCCGGCCAGTTCTCCACCCTCGCTTGCCATGGCTTAGCCCCGCAGGTAGCCGAGATCGATGCGCCCGTCGAACAGCGCGCGCAGCCCCGCCAGCGCCCGGTCCGTCCGCGCCGCATCCCATCCGCCGTGCCGGCAGTTGCGGCGGAACTTGTCCTCGATGTCCGCGCGCGTCAGCGGCTCGTACGCGCCGCCCCGCAGATGCGGCTGGCGCTCCTCGACGACGCTGCCGTCGTGCAGCGTCGCGCGGATGTGCCCGGTGTAGTTGTTGGGATAGGGATTGTCCGGGTCGATGCGGTAGCGGATTTTTGCCGCCAGCGCCAGGACCGCCTTGTCGCGCACCGCCTCGTCGGTAAACGCCTCCAGCCCCACCCCGCCGTGCACGAAGCCATGGGCAATGCAGTATGGCGTGCTGAATTTTGCCCCGTAGCCGTTGGCGGGCCTCTGCTTCGCCGCCAGGGGCTCCCACAGGCGATGCACCGTGCCCTCGCCGACCTCGCACTCCATGTCCTTGATGTTTTCGGCCCTGACGCCGCGCCGGGCCAGGCGCCGCGCGCAGTCGATATAGGGGTGGGTCATGGTACCGCAGGGATAGGGCTTGAAGGCCACGGTCTCGGTCACCCAGCGCGTGCCGAAGTCGCCCACGAGCGCATCGTAGTCGCCCTTGGCGGTATGCGCGAAGCCGTGGAACAGGCCGTGTGCGCCCTCGAACACCGTGCGCGGCCCGTTGAAGCCGCCGCGCGCCATCAAGGCCGCGCGCAGGCCGGACTGCGCCGCCCAGCCCGCATGCATGCGCTTGGTCCAGGCGCCTTCCGCCAGGTACTCGATGATGCCGCCCGCCATGCTGCCGGCGACGCCGAGCGCATCGACGATGGGCTTGCGCCCAAGCCCGAGGGTCTTCGCCACGGCGGCGGCCGAGGCCATGGCGCCGAACACGGCCGTGGGATGGAAGCCGGCGCGATGCACCGCCTTGGGCACGACCAGGCTGAGGCGGCACAGCGTCTCGATGCCCACGGCCGTTCCTATCAACGCGGCCGGCCCGCCGGCGCCGTGGCGCTCGGCTGCGGCCAGAACGGCCGGGACGATCACCGCGCCGGCATGCACCGGTCCGCCCTCGAACGTGTCGTCGAAATCCTCGCCATGCGCAGCGGTGCCATTGAGCAGCGCGGCGCCCGCGGCGCTCAGGCCCCGGGCATGGCCGATTGCGGTGCATCCTCCGTCGTCGTCCAGGCCGGCCAGCAGGCTTTGCACATAGTCCGTCCGTCGCGCGGTGACGCACAACCCGACCACATCCACCAGCAGGTCGGCGCATTTCGCCTTGAGCGTCGGCGACAGGCGTGCGGCATCCAGCGCGACGATGCGCTCCGCCAGCGTTTCGGCGACGGAGATCTCCGGCAGCATGTCGTTCATGGCGCGGCCTTCTCCGATACGCGCTTCGCCTTCATCTCGCGGTAGAACGAAACGCCCATCAGCAGCACGGCGCAC
>CAYMTM010000176.1:0-9993 GCA_964393375.1 uncultured Rhodospirillaceae bacterium | reverse complement strand
TGGCCGTACTCCAGCCAGCGCAGTTCCTCCACCGGGCTCACCGAAACATGGCTGTCGGAGCCGATGCCGAGCCGTCCGCCGGCGTTCAGGTAGGCCACCAGCGGGAACAGCCCGTCGCCCAGATTGGCTTCGGTGGTGGGGCACAGGCCGACGACCGCCCCCGTCGCGGCAAGCGCGGCGGTCTCGCCGGTCGTCATGTGGGTGGCATGCACCAGGCACCAGCGCGGCCCGACCGGGCTGTGCTGCAGCAGCCAGTCGACCGGCCTGAGCGCCGACCAGGCCAGGCAGTCCTCGACCTCCTTGGTCTGCTCGGCGACGTGGATGTGGATGGGGGCATCGGCGTCCATCCCTTCGAGCCCGACTACGGCGTCGCGCAGCGCCTCGGGCGGCACCGCGCGCAGCGAGTGCGGCGCAATCCCGACGCGAACCTGGGGGTCGTCGCGGTGCGCCGACGTCAGGGCTTCCACCAGGCGCAGATAGTCGTCGACCGCGTTGAGAAACCGGCGCTGGCCCTCGCCCGCCGGCTTGCCGCCGAAGCCGCCCGCCGCATAGAGCACCGGCAGGAGCGTAAGCCCGATCCCCGCCTCGCGCGCGGCCTGGACGACTGCGCGCGACATGGCGGCGCGGTCCGCGTAGGGCCTGCCGTCGAGGTCGTGGTGCAGGTAGTGGAACTCGGCCACGGCGGTGAAGCCCGATTCGAGCATCTCGACGTAGAGCTGGCGGGCGATCGCCAGCAGGTCGTCGGGGGTAAACCGGCCGACGAAGCGGTACATCACCTCGCGCCAGGTCCAGAAACTGTCCTCGCCCTGGCCGCCATTGCCGCTGGCGGTCTCGGTCAGGCCGGCCATGGCGCGCTGGAAGGCGTGGCTGTGCAGGTTCGGCATGCCGGGGATGACGGCGCCGGCGATTCGCTCGTCGGCGTTTGGGCGTGCATCGGCAGCCACGGCGGATATGTTGCCGTAATGGTCGATCTCCATCCGGATGTTTCGTGCCCACCCGCCGGGCAGCAGGGCGTTGGCGATCGACAGCGTATTCATTTGCGGCCGGGTCCAGGGGATGGAAGAATCCGCCGATCCGACGATGGCGCGAACGGACGGAGGGCGATGGTGCGTTGGGATTCGCTGTGGGTCAACGTGTCGGTGGCGACCATGGCGCCGGGACCGGCCGCCGGGCAGGATGCCTACGGCGCGATCGCCGACGCGGCGATCGCCGTGGCGAACGGCCGAATCGCCTGGATCGGGCCCCGTAGCGAGCTTCCGGCGGAGGAGGCGCGGGCGACCCGCCATGTCCATGACGGCGCCGGCGCCTGGATCACGCCTGGGCTGATCGACTGCCATACCCACCTCGTGTTCGGCGGCGACCGGGCCCACGAATTCGAGCTGCGGCTGGGCGGCGCCAGCTACGAGGAGATCGCCCGGGCCGGCGGCGGCATCCGTTCGACCGTGGCGGCCACCCGCACGGTCGGCGAGGACGGGCTGTTCGCGGCTGCGGTGCCCAGGCTGCGCCGCCTGCTGGCGGAAGGCGTGACGACGGTCGAGATCAAGTCGGGCTACGGCCTGGACACCGCCAGCGAGATGAAGATGCTGCGCGTGGCCCGCCGGCTGGGGCGCAGCTTGCCGGTCGACGTCGCCACGACCTTCCTGGGCGCCCACGCCGTGCCGCCGGAATACGAGGGGCGCCAGGGCGCCTATGTCGACCTGGTGTGCGAGGAAATGCTGCCGCGCATCGCCGCCGAGAAGCTGGCCGATGCGACCGATGCGTTCTGCGAGAAGATCGCATTCAAGCCCGAGGAAACCGAGCGCGTGTTCGCGGCTTCCGCCCGTGCGGGTATCCCGGTCAAGCTGCACGCCGACCAGCTGTCCGACCTCGGCGGCGCGGCCCTGGCGGCGAAATACCGGGCGCTTTCGGCGGATCACCTGGAATACACGTCCGAAGAAGGCGTGGCCGCGATGGCGCGCGCCGGCACGGTCGCGGTGCTGCTGCCGGGGGCGTTCTATGTGCTGCGCGAGACGAAACCGCCGCCGGTCGATGCGCTGCGCCGGCACGGTGTTCCGATCGCGATCGCCAGCGACTGCAATCCGGGCTCCTCTCCGGCGCTGTCGCTGCTGCTGATGCTCAACATGGCCAGCACCCTGTTCCGCCTGACCCCGGCCGAGGCGCTGGCCGGCGTCACCCGCAACGCGGCGCGCGCGCTGGGCCTGGCCGACCGCGGCACCCTCGAGGTGGGCAAGCGCGCCGACCTGGCGCTGTGGCGAATCGGCCGGCCGGCCGAGCTCGCTTATTGGCTGGGCGGCAATCCTTGTGCGGGCGTGGTGCGGCGGGGCGAGGAAGTGGCGCTGGCGGAGGCCGCCTGATGGCCGTTTCCGGCAACACGGCTGATTTTCTGTTCACGCCGGGCAAGACCCCGTTGCTGGTCAGCGCGCCCCATGTGGGCACGCATATCCCCGAGGCGCTGGCTGAAGCCATGACGCCGGAGGCGCTGGCCGTGCCGGACACCGACTGGCACATGGACAAGCTCTACGGTTTCGCGCGGGAACTTGGTGCAGGCATGCTGCTCGCCACGCATTCGCGCTACGTCGTCGACCTCAACCGCGATCCGCTCGGCAAGCCGCTCTATCCGGGCGCCGACAACACAGAGGTCTGTCCTACCTCGCGTTTCGACCGCACCCCTATCTATAGGGAAGGCAGGGCACCCGATGCCCCGGCCGTCGCGCGCCGGGTCGAGCGGTACTGGCGGCCCTACCACGACGTGCTGGATGCCGAGCTGCGGCGCCTGAAGCGGCGCTTCGGCGTTGCGCTGCTGTTCGACGCCCATTCCATCCTCAGCCGCGTGCCGCGATTCTTCGAGGGCAGACTGCCGGACCTGAACCTGGGCACGGGCGGGGGCACCAGCGCCGACCCCGCGCTGGTGGAGCGGCTGGGCGCGGTCCTGCGCGGCAGCAACGACTTCAGCCATGTCGTCGATGGCCGCTTCAAGGGCGGCTACATCACGCGCCACTACGGCCGTCCGGAGGACGGCTTCCATGCCGTCCAGCTCGAGATGGCGCAATGCGTCTATATGGACGAGACGCCGCCCTGGACCTATCGGCCGGACCTGGCCGAACGCATCCAGCCCGTGCTGCGCCGGCTGCTGCAGGCGATGCTCGACTGGGGCAAGGCGGCGCGGCGATGAAGCGCCATCTCCTGGCGATCGGCCTCCTGCTGGCGTTCGACGTCGCTCCGGCCATGGCGCAGGAGGCGATCTACGGCGACTTCGGCGTGGCGCTGGGCCAGCCTTTCGACCAGCGCATGGCCCAGGGGACGGTGATGCTGGCGGGCAACATCGAGGCGCACCGCTTCCAGCCCTCCTATCCGCTTTACCTGTTCCGCGACTATTACGCCGTGGTGACGCCGCGGTCGCGGCTGGTGGCGGGCATCGTGGCGCGCTCGGTCGATTTCTCGTCGATGCCGGAATGCGTGACGCACCTGAACGCCGTCCAGGGGTTCCTGGGCCGCTACGGCCTGCCCCAGGTGGCCGCGCAATCCGACCGCGAAGTCATGGTGCAGATCGACCAGGGCAACCGTGCGGTCTACCTGCGGTGCAACCGCGCCGACCATATCCGCATGGAGCTGAGTTACGCCGACTACCAGATGCTGCAGTTGCGCGCGCAGGAGGCGGGCAAATGACCGTACGACTCCTGGGCCTTGGGATCGTCGCCATCGTCACGCTGGCGCCGGCTTTCGCCGCCGCGCAGTCCGACCAGCCGCGACCGTTGGGTCGCAACCTGACCGGCGAGGAATGCGTGCTCGCCGGCGGTGCAGGCCGGCAGGGAATCTTCTGCGGCGGGGTGGCGACGCCCGCGGCCGACATCAGCACGATCGACGCGCGCAAGAGCCCCAAGGACCTGCTGGAGGACGAAGGCACGCTGCGCACCCTGGCACCAGGTTTCTCCTGCACCGGGTCGGTGCGTCAGCTGCGTTCCGCCGGGGGCGGCGAGGCGGCGATGCGGAGCTGTGCGGCCGGCGACGGCTGGCCGCGCTTCGTGCTGGCGGTGAAGCGTGATCGTACCGTCGTCGCCGTCGGCCACATGACCGCGCTCGACCTGGCCCAGCGCGTGGCGGCGGAGCGCGCGGGCGGCGGCGGCGCGCCTGCGCCGGCCCCTGCGGCGGACAGCGGCGAGGTGCGCCGGCGCATCGCCGAGCTGGAGCAGCAGACGGGCGGCTCGCTGGCGCTGATCGGCATGCTCGACATCGGCAAGGTCGACAAGCTGCGCGAACTGGCCAACAGCTACAACAGCCTTCGCGAATACGCCCGCGCCGAGGACGCCTGGCGCCAGGCGCTCGACGCCCAGGAGCGCGTGCTGGGCGCGCAAAACCCGGCGCTGGGCGATTCCCTGGCGCATCTCGCGCTGAACGTCGCCAACCAGCAGCGCTTCGACGAGGCGGACAGGCTGTTCGTCCGCGCCGAGCCGCTGACCAGGCGTTCGTCCGACCCCGACCACTATCCCCGCCTGCTGGTCTATCGCGGCTTCCAGCAGGAGCTGCAGGGCCGGCTGGCGCAGGCGCTGGAGCTGGTGGCGCAGTCCACCAAGATCAGGCGCGAGCGGCGCGAGGCGCGCGACGCTCTGGCGCACAGCCTTTATGCCGAAGCCGGGCTGGCGATGAAGACGGGCGACCTGCAACGCGCCGAGCGTACGGCGCAGGAAGCGCGGCTCA
This sequence comes from uncultured Rhodospirillaceae bacterium, assembly GCA_964393375.1. Lineage (GTDB taxonomy): Bacteria > Pseudomonadota > Alphaproteobacteria > JAEULC01 > JAEULC01 > JAEULC01. The sequence goes on along the minus strand of CAYMTM010000176.1, from coordinate 5,298 downwards.
ACTTCGGCGCCGCTTACGGCGCGGTAAGCTGGTGGCTGGCCGAGGCGATCGAGCTGCAGGGCGAGATCGCCAAGCGCGCCAACCGGTTCGACGACGCGCGCCGGCTCAACACCCAGCTTATCGCGATGCGCGAGACCTTGTTCGGCCCGTCGCGGCCGCTGGCGCGCGCCTTCGCCCAGGCGGCGGAGATCGAACAGGCGGCGGGGCGGCCGGACACGGCGCTTGCCGCGTGGCGGCGCATGGCGACGACCGTGCTGCGCGACCGGCGCGCCAGGGCCGAGGCGGACGGCAACGACTTCGCCTCCTACGTGCTGGCGGCATTGCGCCAGGGACGTGCGGATCCGGCGCAGGAGCAGGCGCTCGCCGACGAGGCGTTCCGCGCCAGCCAGGCCCCGCGCGGCGGCGCCACGGCCCAGGCTATCGGGCAGATGGCCGTGCGCCTGGCGGCGGCGACGCCCGGGTTGGGCGCGCTGGCGCGCGAGCTGCAGGACGCCTACGGGCGGATGGACCAGTTGCGCGAAGACCTCGCCGCCGAGATGTCGAAAACCCTCGAAGCCCGCAGCGCCGTGGCCGAGGGCGAGATGAAGCGCCGGATCGTCGAGGAAAGCGCGGCGATCGAACGCCTGGACCAGCGCCTGAAGCGCGAATTCCCCGCCTATGCCGAGTTGCAATCGCCCGAGCCTGCCAGCGTGGCCGCGATTGCCAGACTGCTGGCGCCGGGCGAGGCGCTGGTCTCGATGATGGTTTCTGACCAGGGAACGATCGTCTTTCTTCTGCGCGACGGGCGCGTGAAGGCCCATGCGGTCGGCCTGTCGCGCAACGCGCTCGACACGGTCGTGCGCGAGCTGCGCGCCGGGCTGGATTTCTCGCGCGGCCCAGTCGATTTCGACCTCGAGCTGTCGCATAAGCTCTACCGCGCCCTGCTGCAGCCGATCGAAGCCGACCTCGCCGGCGTCAAGCACCTGATCCTGGCACCCGCCGGCGCCATGCTGGCCCTGCCGCCTTCGATGCTGGTGACCGAGCCGCCGGCGCCCAAGCGCTACGCCGACGCCGCTTGGCTGGTGCGGAAATTCGCGGTCAGCATGGTTCCCTCGGTCGAGGGATTCCGCGCGCTCCGTGGCGCGGCGAAGGCCAGGCCGGCGCCGCAGCCTTTCATCGGCTTCGGCGCGCCCAGCTTCGGCGGCAAGCCCGGCGATCTCAGCGCGCGGCTGGAGCTAGGCGTGACCTGCCGGGACAAGGGCGAGACCATCGCGCGCCTGCTGCGCCTGCTCGAGCCCTTGCCGGAGACGGCAGGCGAGCTCAACGCCATGGCACGGACGCTCAAGGCGCCGGCGGCGAGCGTGATCCTTGGCGACAATGCCAGCGAAGCGCGCGTGCGCGCGACGAAGCTCGAGGACTATCGCGTGGTCGCTTTCGCCACGCACGGGCTGCTGCCGGGCGACCTGCCCTGCGACATCGAGCCGGCGCTGGCCCTGACCCCGCCGGCGCAGGCGAGCGACGACAACAACGGACTGCTCGACGCCAGCGAAATCGCCAAGCTGAAGCTCAACGCGGATTTCGTGATCCTGTCGGCCTGCAATACGGCCGCACCCGACGGCAAGCTGGGTGGCGAGAGCCTGTCGGGCCTGACCCGCGCGTTCTTCTACGCCGGGGCGCGCTCCCTCTATGCCGCATCCTTCCCGGTGCCGTCCGAGCAGACCACGCAGCTCACGGTCGGGCTGTTCGGCGAGCTCGCGGCCGATCCGAAGCTCACGCGCGCGGAAGCCGCGCGTCGCGCGCAGCTGAAACTGCTGGCGCAGCGCGACATCGCGCATCCGGTATTCTGGGCTGGGTTCGTGCTGATCGGGGACTAGCGGCGGCGCGGCCGGCGGTCAGGAGACCATTTCGCCGATCGCCTCGCGCCAGATGCCGATCGTGCGGTCGATATCGGCCTGGTCGTGCGCGAGGCTCACGTAGTATTTCGTCTCGCCCTTCATGATGCCCTTGGCCCGCACGAGCTGGTTGAACCGCGCGGCCATGGCCTTGTCGGACTTGAGCGTGTCGCGGTAGTCGCGGATCGGCTCATCGGTGAAGAAGATGTCGAACAGCGGCGGTTCGCCGATCACCTGGGCCTTCAGGCCCGATTCCTTGACGAGGCGCGAAAGCCCGTCCATCAGGGCGCGCCCGGTGGCGAACACGCGCTCGTAGGCGCCTGGCCGCTTCAGCACCTCCAGCGTCGCAAGGCCGGCCACGGCGGCGACCGGGTTGCCCGACAGCGTGCCGATCTGCATCAGGTAATCCTCGTCGTCCACGGCCTGCTTGTCGAAGTGGGCCATGATGTCGGCGCGGCCGGCGACCGCCGCCAGCGCATAGCCGCCGCCGATGATCTTGCCGAGCGTGCACAGGTCCGGCGTCACGCCGTAGTACTCCTGGGCGCCGCCATAGGCGAAGCGGAAGCCGGTGACGACCTCGTCGAAGATCAGCGGGATGCCGTGTTCTGCCGTCATCCGTCGCAGCGCCTGCAGGAAGCCGGGCTTCGGCGGCAACAGGCGCTGGAACGGCTCGATGATCACGCCGGCCAGCTCGTCCTTGTACTCGCGGATCAGGCTTTCGGTCATCTCGATGTCGTTGAAGGCCGAGACCAGCATTTCGTCCTGCACGCTCTTGGGGATGCCGGCGGAATCCGGCGTGGGGCGCGGGAAGTTGCCGGGGCGCTTGGGCGCCAGCGACATCAGCGCGTAGTCGCTCATGCCGTGGTAGCCGCCCTCGAACTTCAGGATCTTGTCGCGCCGTCGGAAGGCGCGCGCGGCGCGCATCGCGTAGAGATCCGCCTCGGTGCCGGAACACACGAACCGCACCTGCTCGGCGCAAGGCACTGCGGCCACGATCGCCTCGGCCAGCGCGATGCCGTGGCGGTTGTTGGCGAAGAAGGTCGTGCCGAGCGGCAGCTGCGCTTCGACCGCCGCCGTCACCTCGGGATGGGCATGGCCGATGAACATCGGTCCCGAACCCAGCAGGAAGTCGACGTATTCGCGCCCGGCCTCGTCCCAGATGCGACCGCCCTTGCCCTCCTTCAACACCACCTCGGCCGGCATGTTGCCGAAGGTGCCGCCCGGCAGCACGCGCCGGGCCGCCGCAACGATGTCGGCCTCCGGTCTTGTGGCACCCAGGATGTCCATGGCTGGCTCTCCTATCGAACGAACGCAACGGCAGTCGGTCGTCGCCATGCTGACACGCAAGGTGCCGGGCGCGCAAATTCGCCCGCCGCCGGAGCCGGAGGCCGCGGCTGCCTAACTCTTCAACGCGAAATTTCGCGCCACGTAGGCGACGATCTGCTCCGCGCAGGCGCCGATCGAGGCCCGGCTGGTGTCGACGACCAGTTCCGCGTTCTCGGGCTCCTCGTAGGGCGCCGAGATGCCGGTGAATTCCTGGATCTGGCCGGCGCGCGCCTTCTTGTAAAGGCCCTTGGGATCGCGCTTCTCGCACACCGCGAGATCGGCCTTGATGAAGATCTCGTGGAACGACGTATCGCGGGCGGCGATGCGGGCCCGCTCGCGATCGGCGCGATAGGGCGAGATGAAAGCCGCGATCGCGACTGTGCCGGCGTCGGCGAACAGCGCCGCCAGTTCGCCCACGCGCCGGATGTTTTCGGCGCGGTCCTCCGGCGAGAAGCCCAGATTCGCACTCAAGCCCCGCCGGACGTTGTCGCCGTCCAGCACATAGACCTGGTAGCCCATCTGGAACAGGCGCCGTTCGACCTCCATCGCCAGGGTCGACTTGCCGGACCCGGAAAGGCCGGTGAACCACAGCACGCCGCCGAGGTGCCCGTTGCGCGCGGCGCGCGCCCGGCGGTCGACGGCGTGCTCCACGCCGGTGAGGTTCGTCGCGCGCGGGGTGATCAGGCGGCGCTGATCGGGATAGCCTTCCATGCGGATCAGCCCGCCGCCGGCGATGCCGCCCCGGTCGACGATCACGCAGCGCCCGGTCCGCTTCAGGCGCTTGTATTCGTCCAGCGCCACCAGCTGGCGCGCGCGCAGGATCACGTCCGCCACGCCGTCGCGCGGCACCGCGTCGCCCCGGCGCTCCTCCAGCGTTTCGGTGTCGACCACGCGCTCGATCGCCTGGACGGTGGCCTTGAACTCGCGCGTGGCGATGCGCGCCGTCACCTCCTGGCCGGCGGCGAGCGGCTCGCGCGCCGTCCAGAACAGGCGCGCGCGGAATACGGTGGTCTCGAGCGGCGGAGCCTCCACATGGCTCGCCATCTCGCCGCGCTCGACGAAAAGCTGTTCGTCCAGCGTGATGCCGACCGACCGGCCGGCCTCGGCATGCGCGGGCTGGGCGGGCGCATTCCATGCCTCGATCGAGGCGACGCGCGCGGTCTTGTTGCTGGGCGAAAACAGCAGCGTGTCGCCCACGGCGAGCCGGCCGCTCTCGATCCTGCCGACCAGGATCCGCCGTTCGTCGAACTTGTAGACGTCCTGGATCGGCAGCCGCAGCGGCTGGTCGGTATCCGGCGCTGGCGCGCGGAAGCCGTCCATCGCTTCGACCACGGTCGGCCCGGCGTACCACGGCATGTCCGGCGAACGCGCGACCAGGTTGTCGCCATCGCGGGCGACGACCGGAATGAACGCCTGGGGCTCGATGCCGAGCGAGGCGAGGTAGTCGCGGCAGGCCGCGCGGATCGCCTCGAAACGCGCCTGCGCGTAGCCCACGGTGTCCATCTTGTTGACCACGACCGCCACCTGCCCGACGCCCAGCAGATGCAGCAGATAGCCGTGGTGGCGCGACTGCTGGCGCACGCCCTGTGCCGCGTCGATCAGCAGCACCGCGGCGTCGGCCGCCGACGCGCCCGTGATCATGTTGCGCAGGAACTCGCGATGCCCCGGCGCGTCGATCAGCACGTAATCGCGCTTGGCGGTCTTGAACCAGATCTGCGCGGTGTCGATGGTGATGCCCTGGTCGCGCTCGGCCTTGAACGCGTCCATCAGGAACGCCCATTCGAACGGCATGCCGCGGCGATCGCACATCGCGCGGATCGCCTCGACGCGGCCCTCCGGCAGCATCCCGGTGTCGTGGAACAGGCGGCCGACCAGGGTCGACTTGCCGTGATCGACATGGCCGACCACCACGACGGCAAGCTGGCGCGAGCCAGTGTCTGCGGATTGGAGCATCAGAGCCTTGACCGGCATTCGGGGCTGTGCGCGCGGCGCCGCGTGTATAGTCGATCGTTGCCTCGGCCACAAGCAATCCGGCGCAAGACCGTCCTAGCCGCGCGCAGCCGGTGCGGCCGCCTGGTTCAGCACCATCACGTCCACGCGG
>CAYMTM010000175.1:0-10095 GCA_964393375.1 uncultured Rhodospirillaceae bacterium | reverse complement strand
GAGTAGCAGCTTCCGCCAGAAGGAAGCATCGCGCTCGATGTGGTCTGTGGTGCCCTTCCGCGCCCGCTCGATCTCCCCGCGCCACTTCGCCTCCAGCACAGCGGCCCGGCGCGCGGCTATCGAGCGGTCTTCGGTCCCCAGGCTTGCGGTGAACCGCTTCTTGCCGAGGGCCTTGTGGACATCGGCGGGAAGATCATGGAAGGCGAACCAGCGGCGACGGCGGCGCTCAAGGTACACGGGAGGCTCCCCCAACGGTTTCCCCCAACATCTACCTCAGGAAACCCTTGAAAACAAGCCATTCATGGGCTCTTGCGTCGCTAGGCGTCTCCTCCCGTAGGGGACGCCAGTCTCAGCCGGCGCTCCCACTCCCTCCCATGCCGCAGATGGCCCACGTGCCGCGCATCGCGGTCGCGGAAGCTGCTCGTCTCGTCGGTCGGGATGCACGGCCAATCACCCCCGCTGCCGCTTTGCGATCAGGAATGCGCCATCCTGCGCCGCTTGGCCCTGCGCGTGGATGCGACAAATCCGTGATCGCGAACCGGCCGCCTGCAGACTCTCACGGCGTGCCAGGGCAGCGGCGACAAGAAATCGGTGGCGGCGCTTTGCGTCGGCGCCGCCACCGGAGGGGATGGGGCCATTGCCATGTCCATTGGCCCCGTCCATAGGGAGAATGACGATCCGAACTAGGTAATTGTACCTATTCGGAAATCTAATGCAAACAGAACCGTAGCAGGCAGGTTCGGCCCTCCCCGAGGCTCAGCGCGGACGGGCCGGCAGAGGCTCGGTTGCGGCGCGCCAGTCGCCGGGCACGTTGCCGACCAGCAGGCGCGCGATCACGCCGTCCTTCCCCGCAAGAGGAAGCGTGAGCCGCCGCCAGTCGACGGCGGCGACATAGTTCGGCGAGACGGAGACGCTGAACAGCGGCTCGCGACGGGCCAGCACGGCGCGATAGCCGGCGATGTAGAAGTTGCCGGTATAGGCGGTGCGCGCGATGTCCGAGGTGCGCGTGCCGGTCAGGTCGCGGCCGAAGCGCCGCGCGATGAGCGAGCCGTAGACGCGGTAGCGGTAGTCCCAGCCGTCCTCGATCACGTCCAGCAGCATGACGTAGCCGAGCGCCGGCTTCAGCGCGAGCGGATCGACAATGTCGATGCCGGGCAGTGCCTCGCCGACGCGACGCTCGCGCCAGAACCGCGCCAGGAATCGCAGCGGTCCCTCGGGCAGGACTTCCTCGGCCGGGTTCCAGATCAGCGTCGGCGGCGGCGCCTCATTCGCGGCGAAATACGCCGCGGTCCGGGGGCGGTCGGCGGAATTGGCGATGTCGTCCGCAAGAGCGGCGACCAGCGCGCGATCGACCGGGTTCTTCGTCGGTTCGGACATGATCCGGCTATGCGTCAGATATCTTCCGGCGACTTGCGCGTCGGCCGCATGCTAGCCGGCGTCTCGATCATTGCAAGACCTTGCGCAAGGCGCGGCAGCAATTGCACGCACTGGTAGAGTTTAAGCCGGCGCGCCTGGACGAAAGAACACGGCTCGCGAACGCGGGCGCAACGCCCTGCGCGATTCATGCGCGCAATCGGTGCCCGCCTGCAACCTTGTCGCCCTTGAGCCGCTGCCACGCGCGGCGTCGCTTGCCGCCGGCGCCTAGCGCCGATCCGGCCCGCGGCCGTCAGCCCTGCTCGCTCGACGCGGAGTGCGTCGCGGGCAGCAGCACCTCGACCGTCGTTCCCATGCCGGGCGTCGAACGTACGCGGATGCGGCCGGACGCCTTGCGCAGAAGTTCGCGTACCTGATACATGCCGACGCCGTAACCGCCCGGCTTGCTGCTGCGCAACGGCCGGAAGAGGTGCTCGCGCACGAAGCCCGGATCCATGCCCGCGCCCGTGTCCGCGATCGTCACCGCCACCCAGGGGCCGTCGAGGGCGAGCGCGATCCTGACCGCGCCGTCCGCCGCGGCCGCTTCGGTCGCGTTGGCGATCAGCTGGCGGAACACGCTTTCGATCGCGCTGCGGCCGGCGGTGATCTGCAGCGCGCCCTCGCCGGCCGACAGCTCGATCGCGGCCCCCGAATCGCGGAACCGCTGGACGATATCGTCGATCAGTTCGCGCAGGTTGATGACCGTGCTGGCGTCGGCATAGTCCTTGCGCAATTGCAGCAGCATCTGCTGCATCTTGCCGATCGAATCGCCGATCGTCAGAAGCATGTCGCGCTGGAACTCCGGATTTTCGCCGACCTGCTTGGCGTTGTCGACCATCAGCGAGAGCTGGTAGATGATCGACTTGATGTCGTGCGCGACGAAGGTCACGCGCTCGCTGAATTCCTTGAGCTCCTTCTGTTCGGCAAGTGCGACCGTCCCGCGGTACTCCGCCAGGTAGCTCGCGATCTGTCGCACCAGGATGCCGAGCAGCACTTCATCCTCGCCGTCGACCACGCGCGGGATGCGGCACTGTCGCAGGACAATGAAGCCCGAGAGCTGCTCGCCGTGCGGCAGGGGCAGGATCAGCCAGACATCGGTCAGGTCGAAGCCCTGGTCGCTCGGCGCCAGGCGTGCGAACGACTCGCCGCGCACGAGCAGCCCCGCCCGGAGTTGGCGCAGCCACGCGGCGTCGTCGACGTTCTTGCCGATGGCGGCGGTGTAGTTCCATTCGGCGGTCTGGACGAACAGCCCGGCGGTCTCGTCCCATTCCCAAAGCGCGCCGCCGATGCTGTCGACCACGTCGGCGACCGACTTGATCAGCCGCTCCTGCAGCCCGGCCCGCGTGCCCTCGGCGCTGATCGTGTTGATGAAGCGCAGCCATTCGGCGCGGTAGTCGTACTTGAGGTCGTAAATCGCCGCGGCGATGGCCGCGCGCACCTTGGCGCGCAGGCTGCCGGACGACAGGACGGCAAGGAGCGCCGCGACGCCGGCGAGAACGACGATGATCTGCAGCGGCACCGCCAGCGAGGTGCCGACGAACTGGACGTAGTAGGCGATCAGCGCCACCACCAGCAGGTAGATGCCGCCCAGCAGGGCTGCCGTGGAATAGAAGACGAAGTTCCGCGACACGGCATAGCGCGGCACGGGGCGGGTCAGCCGCGAACAGGCGCTGAGGATGAGCGGCACGGTCAGGAACATGACCAGGGCGCGGCTGCGGAAAAGCTCGGTGTTCTTGCCCAGGTGCAGGGACTCGTGCAGGGCGACGCTGAGGTCGAAGGTCAGCATCACGACCACGGCGAAGTTGAGGAACTTCAGGCGCCAGCGGAAATCCTCGGTCGCGTTGCGGTACAGGTTCTCGCACAGGATGAGCCCGATGATCGGCACCAGCACCGTGACCGGGGCGCGAAGCTGCTGGGCGCCGGGGAAGGGCGGCCGTTCCAGGACGCCCTCGGCCGCGCGCCAGGCGATCGTGCAGGCATAGGCGAGGATGGCGAGCGCAAACAGCCAGTGCTCGAGCGCGGAGGCCGACCGCCGCAGCTCGAATCCGCGCTTGCCGTAGGACTGAAGGACCACAAGCCAGCACAGGGACGTGGCGAGCCAGGCCGCGTCGAGCAGGTAGCGAACTGCCATGCTCGGCCGCACCGCTTGCACCACCGGCAGGAATTCCGCCCCGGCGGCGGCGCAGGTGAACCACAGCCCCCATTGGATCGGCCGCAGCCGGCGGTCGGGGTCGGCGAGCGATATGGCGACGACCAGGGCCCCGACGATGACGAGGAAACCCACCAGATTGATGATGGCGACGCTGTCGAGCATGACGCGTTGGCTTCCCGGACCCGCGGCCTAGGCTTCCGGCGGGTCTGACATGATTGCCGGCGATGCGGTCGCCACCGGTCCTACCGGACGCCCTTCGGCCAGAGCACCACCTCGATCGTCGAGAACAGCACGATGATGTCGAGCAGCAGGCTGTAGTTCTTGATGTAGTAGAGATCGTAGGACAGTTTTTCCTTCGCGTCCTCGACCGACGCGCCGTAGGGGTAGTTGATCTGGGCCCAGCCGGTGATGCCCGGGCGCACCCGGTGGCGCTCGTTGTAGAAGGGGATCTCCTTCTTAAGCCACTCGACGAAGTGCGGGCGCTCCGGCCGGGGGCCGATGAAGCTCATGTCGCCCTTCAACACATTGAAGACCTGGGGAATCTCGTCGATGCGGGTGCGCCGGATGAAACGGCCGATGCGCGTGATCCGCGGGTCGTCCTCGCCGGCCCACTGCGGTCCGGCGGTTTCGGCGTCCGTGCGCATGCTGCGGAACTTGTAGAGCACGAACGGGCGGCCGTTCCGGCCCACGCGCTCCTGGCGGAAGATTGCGGGCCCGCGCGATTCCAGCGGGATGGCGATCGCCGTCGCGATCAGGATCGGCATCGCGACGATGAGCAGCACCGAGCTGACGGCGATGTCGCCCAATCGCTTCAGCAGGTCGTTCAGTACCGAGCTAAGCCGGAACCCGTCCGAGAAGATCAGCCAGCCCGGCTGCAGCTCGTCGATCAGGATTTTGCGGCTCTCGCGCTCCCAGAAGGACAGGTAGTCGGTTACGTAGGTGCCGGTCATCCGGCATTCGAGGAGGTCGGTGAACGAAACGCCGCGTCGGTCCTGAACCGCCAGCACGATCTCCATCGCCCCGGTCTGGTTGACGGCCGCAACGATGTCCCGGCCCGGGACCAGGCGCACATCGGGATGGCGCCAGGCATCCGGCTGCATCTCCTCGCGGATATCCAGGCAGCCCGTAATCTCGATCCGACTCCAGGGGTTCGACTTCACCAGGTCGATCACGCGCTGCGCGCGCTCGCCGGCGCCGATGACCAGGACCTTGCGGTTCAGCTCCGCCGTATTGACCGCGAAGCGCAGGATGATTCGCATGATCGCGGCGATGGCCCAGCACGCCAGCAGCGAGACGAGGCCGACCACCGCCGGCGCATAGGAGACCGTGACCCTGACCGACTTGCTGACCATCAGGAAGAACAGCGCGACCGCCGGCAGGGTGAGGGTCAGCACCACGAAGGTGCGGACCAGAATCGTGCGTGTGTTGGCGATGCTCTCGAAGCGGTAGAGCCCGACGCTCCACATCAGCGAGACCTGCAGCAAGGACAGATAGAGCGCATAGAGATACGGATCGGGGCCTACCAGGCCCGACGGGAACCCATACATGTAGCTGGTGTTGACGACCTTCAGGTTCGCGTAGACGAACAGAACGAATTCAACCAACAGGAAGACGAAAATGATCGGGCTGACGTAATGCCGGAAGATGCGCAGCATCGGCTGGCGGTCCTCAGTGAAGCTTCCGTCGAGCAGGTCGTGCGAGCGCGCCGCCGCGCAACGCACGTTCCGGCCTCAAGACGCGCGGGGCCAGCGTGCGTTGTCCCCCCCCTCAATCGGCGCAAAATTGGCCCAGGCGTTGCCCGGACGCAAGGGAATCGTTGGCGCCGGGGATGCCCGGTGCCGCGATCAGCACACGGCGTCGCCGGGGGGCGGATCGTCGGGGGATGGCCGATCCGCGCCGCCGTCTAGCAGGACGTCGACCTTGGACTGGTCGATGACGGCATGCTGGCCGTTGATGATGCCGCTGGTGACGTCGATCAGCGCGTGCAGCTGCATCGCCGCCTTCTGCGCCACGGCCTCGGCGAGATCGGCGGTGCCGTCCTCGAGCGCGCCGCCGAGTTCCCGCACGGCCGTGGCGACGGCGTCGTTCAGCCGGTCGACCGTGCGGTCGAACGGGGCGCGGTGCTGGGGCGGCGCGTTCTCGTAGGCGAGGATGGCGAGCTCGCGGTCGGCGAAACCGCTGTCGCGGAAATGCTCGGCGTAGCTCTTCGGCCGCCACGCACGAATGTCCTCCATGCATTCCGGCATCGAGGGGACCATTTCGATCAGCATCACGATTTCGTTGAAATGGTTCAGGTAGTCCGTCGACAGCAGCGTTTCGGGGTTGACGTTCTTGCCGCGTGCCAGCAGGCGCAGCGTCCGGGTCATCCGGAAGTCGCTCGGAACGGCGTCGCGTGCGTCGGCAGGCGTCGTCATGGCAGTGGCAGCGGTTCTCGTCGGCCGTGGATTGTCCTGGCCGCGGTTCGGCACGTCATACGAGCATCCCGCGGTTAAATAATTGTAAAATAGTCTCTTTCTTCGGAATTGGCAGAGCGTCCGTGGCCCCGTTGACCGGGCGAAGCTTCGGCTGCTACGCAGTTTCGGGCGGGCTCAATTGGCAAGCGGGGCGAACATGGGCGGGGCGACGCAGGCGATCCTGGCCCTGCGCGAGGGCGGCAAAGGGCCCGAGCGCGGCGAGCCGCGCAGGCGGCCATGGCGCGACGGCGCGGGCAGTCCCGGTGCGCCGCTGCTCAACCTCACCCCGGCCGTGCTGTGGCTCGCCGTGGCAAACCTGGGCGTCCACCTCGTCCGGTCCCTGCTGCCGGACGACGTGGACAGCTACGTCGTCTATGCGTTCGGGCTGGTTTCGGCGCGTTTTGCCGGCGCCATGGCCTGGGGGCCGCTCGACCCGCTGCCGCTGGTGACCTACCAGTTCCTGCACGGGGGAATGGATCACCTCGGGATCAACATGCTGGCGCTGCTGGCGTTCGGTGTTGGGCTCGAGCGCTGGATCGGACCGTGGCGATTTGTCGTTCTCTACCTGGTGAGCGGGATCGCGGGCGGCCTGGCGCAGATCCTGCTGTTCCCCGGCTCGGCCGTGCCGCTGATGGGCGCATCGGCCGCCATCTCGGGCTGCTTCGCCGCCATCATCCGTCTCGTCGCCGGGTCAGGAGCGTCGCGCGGCGGCCTGGCCGGCGTGCGGCAGATCGGCCTGATCGCCGTCGTATGGCTGGTCAGCCAGGTACTGTTCGGGCTGATCGGCCCGGAAACCGGCATCGGCGTGATCGCGTGGTGGTCGCATATCGGCGGCTTCCTCGCGGGGCTGGTGCTGATCCAGTTCCTGGCGCCACGACGCCGCGCTTGAGGGGTGCGATTGACGTCGCGCCCGGCGATCCGATAACCTCCGCCCATGGCGCGTAGCTTTCTCATTCGCGACCGAGTTATTGGCGCGCGCGGGCGAATTACCCGCGCGCGGAACGCGCATTTCACCGTTCGCGCAGCAGGCGCTCCAATCGCTCAGCAAAGGTCGCATGTGCCATGTCTTCGGACCGATTTCACACCCAGGGTTATTTCGAGCTAGCAGGACCGGCCGAGCCCGCGTTCCTCTCCCGCGTTCTCCAGGTCCTCCAGATCCGCGGCTGCGCCGTCGAGACCTTCGCGTGCTCGCGGCGCGACGGGCTCTATGCGCTCCGCATCGTGATCGACGGTGGCGAGGACGGACGTCCCGACGTGGTCGCGGCGCTGCTCCGGCGCATCATCGGCCTGGAGTCGCTGCGCTGGCATGTCGAGGCGCGGCGCAACCTGGCCGCCGAGCGGGTGGTCAGGCGTATTTGACCGTCGTCATCATGCCCGCTGCCATGTGATAGAGATTGTGGCAGTGGAGCATCCACTCCCCGACATTGTCGGCGTCGAAGGCGACGGTGACGCGGCCGCCCAGGGCGGGAACCACCACCGTGTCGCGGACCGCCCCGGCGATCTTCCTGCCGCCGAGCGCGATGACCTGGAAATGGTGCCCGTGCAGGTGCATCGGATGCATCATGCTGGTCGGGTTCTCGAAGGTCAGGTGCACGCGCTCGCCAAGGCGCACCGCGAGCGGCCGGCGCTGGTCGAAAGTGGCGTCGTTCAGCGTCCAGATATAGGGCGGCTTCTCGCCAAGCAGGACCTTGAGCTGCCGGTCGGGCGGGCGCCGCGGGAGCGGCGCGCGGGCCGCAAGCCTGGCTTCGAGCTCCAGTCCCACCGCGGCCGCCTTGCTCTGGCCCTTCGCGGCGATCTTGGCGACGCGCGCCGCACGCGTGGCGAACACGATCCCGGTGCGGGCCGTGTCGCCCTCGCGCCGGGCGAGGACCGGCCAGGCCCCGTCCTCGCGCGGCATGGTCAGCAGCAGGTCCAGGCGCTGGCCCATCGCGAGCGGGAACCGCCGTCCGGCGACCGGCGCGACGGCGTTGCCGTCCACCGCAATCGCCTGGGCGGCGAGCGCGCCGGTGTCGATGATGAAGGCCGTCGCCGTAGCGGCCTCGATCAGCCGCAGCCTGACGCGCTCCCCGCGCTCGACGCGCACGACCTGCGGGTCGTCGAGGGTGCGGTCGTTGGCAAGGAAGGCGTCGTACTCCACGTCGTGCAGATGCGCCATCGGCGCGGCGCCATGCCCGGCGTGTCCGGCATGAGCGGCATGGTCGCTCCCTCCGCCCGCGCCGTGCATGGCGTGCCCGCCATGGCCGCTGCCGAGCTGCGCGAAGACCTCCGCCGCGTCGGAGAAGGTGAAGTCGTGCAGCATCACCACCACTTCGCGCAGTTCCGGCGCCTTTGTCTCGCGCACGATCAAGGGAGCCGCCATCAAGAGCTGCTCGTGCAATCCCTCATGCGAATGCATCCAGTGCGTCCCCGGCCGCGGCGCATAGTCGTATTCGTAGCGCTGGCCCGGGGGCAGCAGGGGCTGCGAGAAGCCGGGCACGCCGTCCTGGGCAAGGGGCGGGGTCTGGCCGTGCCAGTGGATCAGCGTCGGCAGGCCGGCGCGGTTCTCCAGCGTCACGCGGAACCGCTCGCCCGGCTCCAGCACAAGGCCGTGCCCGCCATCCGGCCGCAGGATGCCGTAGACGCTGGCGGACTGCCTGTTGACCTCGATCACGCGGCGCTCGATCGCCAGGCGCATCGGGGAAGCGGCGCCGGCCGCGTTCCGCGGCAGCGCCGCGCCAGCCGCCAGGCCAAGGCCGCCGGCTAGGAAATGACGCCGCGACAGGCTCATCGCCTCAGTCCCCGACCGCGAAGCCGGCCTTCTCGATCGCGGCGATAACCGCCGTGCGGTCGGCCGCGCCCTCGACGCGCACACGCCCGCGGCCAAGCTCGACCTCGACTTTCGCCGCCGGCGCGACCCCTGCCACCGACCGGCGCACGGCGTTCGCGCAGCCCTCGCAGGTCATGCCCTTGACCACCAGATCCATGCCGCATCTCTCCTGTTGCCGCCACCGCCGCTGCTTGCGGCTTCCAGCGAAGGGAAGGTCAATAGCCGCGCGAACCGCGCCGGTGCCTGTGTCGCCGCTATTTTCTCTTGGCCGCGCCGAGCCGGATTTCCAGGCTGCGGACGTACCGCCGGTCGGCTTCGGCGAAGTCGCCCGATCTGATGTCTTCCTTCAGGTCGGTCAGGATCTCGCGGGTGTCGGCCGACAGATCCTTGTTGGCCAGCAGGCGGTCGATCGCCGCGAGATCACCGGCCGTATCGCCGATGGGGACCGGCGCTGCTTCCGCGTCCGAGGCGTGGACATGGCCGGGCGACTCGTCGTCGCGGTCATTGTCGTCGTTCGCCGCCGCCGGCCGCGCCAGGACGGCGTCCCAGCTCAGCCCGTCGCGCTTCAGCCTGGCGTCGATCTCGCGCGCCGCCGCCAGCGCGACGGCATCGTCCGGATTGCCCAGCCGGTCCAGCAGCGCAATCAATCCGTCACGGTCGCTCAGGGGCATGGCGGTTTCCTCATTTGCGGGGACCAACCCCGTCTGGAAGTGTTGTAGCGGCCGCGGGACGGCGCTACAACACCGGCGCAATCGGCGGGGAAGGACATGATCACGGCCTACGCGCTCAGCGGCGGGCGGTTGGAGCGGGTGGAACTCGGCCCAAAGGGCGAGCCTCCGGCCAATGCGGTCTGGCTCGACCTGCTGTCCCCGACCAAGGAGGAGGAGGCGGCAGTCCAGGGCTTCGCCGGGCTCGAGCTTCCCACGCGCGAGGAGATGCAGGAGATCGAGGTCTCCAGCCGCCTCTATCGCGAGGGCGAGGCGCATTTCATGACCGCGCCGGTGATCCACCACACCGACACCGCGCGGCCCGAGGCCACGCCGATCACCTTCATCCTGAGCCCCGCGACGCTGGTGACGGTACGCTACACCACCCCCAGGTCGATCGAATTCTTCGTTGCCCGGGCGGCGCGCCAGGTCGGCTGGTGCATCAGCGCCGAGACCGTGCTGGTCGGGCTCGTGGAGACGATCGTCGACCGCGTCGCCGACGTGATGGAGCGGGTCGCCGGCGATCTCGACGCGCTGTCCCGCAAGGTCTTTTACGATCCCGCC
>CAYMTM010000174.1:0-10218 GCA_964393375.1 uncultured Rhodospirillaceae bacterium | reverse complement strand
CCCGGGCGAAGGCATGCGCCACGTCGTCGTAGGTCGACAGTTCCACCTCGGCATAGACCCGCCCGTCCACCGGGCTCCTGACCGCCAGCTTGCCCATGATCGGAGTTCCCATTTGCGCCACAGGGCGGCGAAGGTAAGCTCGCGGCAGCGGAAGGGTCAAACACCGGCGCGGGGGTAGGTGATGGACTCGACGACAATGGACCGGGCGGCCGACTGGCTGGCGGCCGCGCGGCTGGACGGCAGGGCGGTCAGCGACATCCTGTCCTCGCTGAAACCCGCGACCGAGGCGGAGGGCTATGCGATCCAGGACCGCGTGCGGCAGCGCCTGATCGCCAAGGGGCGCGGACGGCTGATCGGCTGGAAGGTCGGCGCCACGACGGTGCCGATGCAGAAGCTGCTGAACCTGCCGGGACCGGCCGCCGGCGGCATTCTGGCCTCGGCCGAGCTACGGAACCCCGCCCGGCTGCGCTTTGCCGACTACCGCAAGCCCGGCATCGAGTGCGAGGTCTGCGTGCGGCTGAAATCGCCCCTGCCCGACGGACCGGGCAAGGTCGACCGTGCCGCTGTTGCTGCCGCCGTCGGCTCGCTGCATCCCGCGATCGAGGTGGTGGACAATCGCTACGGCGACTTCGCCAAGATCGGCGCGCCGACCATCATCGCTGACGACGTGTTCCACGCCGCCATCGTATTGGGCCAGGAGGTCACGGACTGGCGGCGGCTCGACCTGGCGGGCAACGAGGGCACCGCCGCGGTGAACGGCGAGGTGAAGCTGCGCGGCAAGGGCGCCGACGTGCTGGGGCATCCCTTCGAATCCGTGGCGTGGCTGGCGAACCTGCTGGCCGGGCGCGGCCAGCGGCTCGAAGCCGGCCAGATCGTCATGACCGGGAGCATCACGCTCCCCTACTGGGCGAACCAGGGCGAAACGGTCGAAATCAGGATCGCCGAGCTCGGCGCGGTGTCGGCGACGTTGGCCTAGCCGCCACGGCAGCGTGCGCCGGATCGCGTGCCGGCCCGCCGGCGGCGGTGCGCAACGGATCGCCTTCCAGCTCCTTCAACAGCCAGTCGCGGAAGGCGACGATCTTACCGAGCCCCGCGCTTTGTTCGGGACAGGCGAAGTAGTGCGACTTGCCGGAATCGATGGTCAGCGGGAAGGGCTGCACCAGCCGGCCGGAATTCAATTGGTCGCTGAAGAACGCGGGCATGACCAACGCCACGCCGGCCCCGCTG
Source organism: uncultured Rhodospirillaceae bacterium (assembly GCA_964393375.1). GTDB lineage: Bacteria > Pseudomonadota > Alphaproteobacteria > JAEULC01 > JAEULC01 > JAEULC01. Next base: position 8,991 of record CAYMTM010000174.1, on the reverse strand, counting down.
AGGGCCGCCTGGACCGCCATCTGGCTGGAATCGAACGCGCCGCCCGATCGGTGGTCGAGATCGTTGACGCCCGCCTTGGCGAACCAAGCGCGCCAGTCCTCGGCATTGAACGGACTGTCGTGCAGCAGCGGATAGCGCAACAGGTCCTTGGGTTCGTTGAGCGGCGGGCCCGACGCCAGCAAGTCGCGGCTTAGCAACGGCGTCAGCACCTCCTCGAATAGCAGGGTTGCGTGCAGGCCCGGCCAGTTGCCGCGCCCGAACCGGATCGCCGCATCGACGCCCTCGCGGTGGAAGTCCACTGCGCGCTGCGAAGCCTCGAGCCGGAGGTCGATCTCGGGATAGGCGGCCTGGAACTTGTAGAGCCGCGGCACCAGCCAGCTCCAGGCGAAGGTCTGGGTCGAGCTGATCGTCAGCGGCCCGCTGAGGCCCCCCGCTGCTACGCGCTCGACTGCATGCGCCAGGCGCTGGAACGCATCCTTGGCCTCGGCCAGCAGCATCTGGCCCTGGTCGGTCAGCAGGAGCTGCCGCGGCAGGCGGCGGAATAGCTTCACCCCCAGCGTGTCCTCGAGCAGCCGGATCTGATGGCTGATCGCCGTCGGGGTGACGGCCAACTCGTCGCCAGCCTTGGTGAAGCTGAGATGCCGCCCGGCCGCCTCGAACGCACGCAGCGAATTGAGCGGCGGCAGCCTGGCCATCGTTCCTCCGTTTAGGCTGAGAAATTCTCATGCACTTTATGCCGAGCATTCGTTTGTAGCAAGGCCGGATGCCAGTCTAAATCGGGCCATGTCTAGCAGGGAATTGTCCCTGCTCGCGATGAGGAAAATAGGAGCTTACCATGACCGACCACACGATCCCCGTGCTTGTCGCCCGCACCGGCAACGGCGTTGCCCCGGTATCGCTTGCGACCCGGCTGGTCGATAAGCTTCTGGAGTGGATGGAGCGGGCCCGCACCCGCCACAGCTTGGCCGGGCTGACCGACAACGAACTCAAGGACATCGGCCTCAGCCGGGGCGACGTCGCCCATGAGGCCGGCAAGACGTTCTGGCGGGCCTAGAAAGCCACCCGATGAATGACGAGCGCCGCCTCGGAGGCTGCCTGTGCGGGGCGGTGCGGTATACTGCCCTGGGCCGACCCGCGAGCGTGAACCTGTGCCACTGCCGGATGTGCCGCAAGGCCAGCGGCGCGCCGGTGGTGGCCTGGGCCACCTATGGCGTCGCCAAGGTCCGCTTCGAGGGTGTGCCTGCGTGGCGTAGGTCCTCGGACCGGGCCGAGCGCGCCTTCTGCCCGCATTGCGGCGCCGCGATCGCCTGGCGCGCGCTTGCGGATCCCGCCAATATCGATCTGACCGTCGGCACCTTCGACGAGCCGGACGACCTGAAGCCGATCGACCATCTGTGGATGGACGCGCGAATCAAGTGGCTGAGGATCGACGACAACCTGCCCAAGTACAACGAGGGGCGTGAGAGCGGGACGGTGGCGGGCTAGGCCGCCCGTTCCACCCCCGCGACCAGCTTTCTGAGCGGCGCAGTGAGGCGGTCATAGAGCGTGGGATCGCTTTCCAGCACCGATAGCGCCAGGGCCGCCGCCTCGAGCGTGGACAGGCTGTCGCGCCTCGGCTCCCGGCGCAGCCTGCCGTAGGCCGAAGGGCGCTCGGGCGCCAGGACAAAGCGGCGGCACTTCAGGAGCCAGGGGTTGCGCCACCAGAGCGTCTTGGCCTGGCTCCAGGTCCCGTCCAGCACGATCAGGCCCTTCAAACCCGCAAGTGCGGATTTCTGGTCGCCAAGCGGCGCGCCCTTGCGGTCGACCGCCACCAGCGGCGCGGCGCCGCGCGACGGCCGGTCGGCCTTCGGCCCCTGGTACAGCACGGCCCATTCCCGCGCCTCGGCGGGCTTGCCGAGGGCAGCCGACAAATTGCGCCAGGAAAGGCCGGTCGTGACGCGGCTCTGCGGCAGTTGCAGTTCGACGAACCCCGCCGTGCCCAGCACCCGGTCCTTCTCCTGCGGATGGCGCAGGACGAGCACAAACACCCTGTTCTCGTGCCGCACCAGCGAGTCACAGACGCAGAGTTCCTTGGGCTTGCGGCAACGCGGGCAGCGGGCGGCATCACTTCCGGTCTCGGTCATCTCGGTTCCAGACAGACTTGGTTCTTCGGCGAGTCCGGGGGAAGGAAGAAGGGCAAAGTCAGCCATACCATCTTTCCCCGTCCCGAACACGTCGACGGGTGACGGCGCGGACGGCGCACCGGCTTGACCCTGTCGCACCGCGCGCCGACTATGCCCGGCCGCAGGCGATGGGGGAATACGCTGCAACGGTTTTCGGTCCTGGGCTTGGCCAGACATGCGCTCACGGGCCACCGCCGCTGGCGGCGGCACTGGCGCGCGGCCGAGCCCAAGAGCGCCTACGACGTAGTGATCGTGGGCGGCGGCGGGCATGGGCTTGCCACCGCCTACTACCTGGCGAAGAACCACGGCATCCGCAATGTCGCCGTGCTGGAGAAGGGGTGGATCGGGGGCGGGAATACCGGGCGCAATACCATGACCGTACGCTCGAACTATCTGGTCGACGACAACGCGCGCTTCTACGAGTTCTCGCTCAAGCTCTGGGAAGGTCTCGCCCACGACCTGAACTTCAACATCATGTTCGGCCAGCGTGGGGTGCTCAACCTCTGCCACAACGACCACCAGATGGACGCGGCCGCCGAGCGCGGCAATGCGATGCGTCTTGCGGGGATCGATTCAGAGCTGCTGGACCTCGACGACCTGCGCCGCGAACTGCCGTCGCTCAACCTGCGCGCGGGCCAGCGCTATCCGGTGATGGGCGGTCTTATCCAGCGCCGCGCCGGCATCGTGCGCCACGACGCGGTCGCCTGGGGCTTCGCCCGCGGCGCGTCGGATTTGGGCGTCGACATCATCGAGGATTGCGCGGTCACAGCGATCGACCGGGCCGGGGGGCGCATCACCGCCGTCAAGACAACGCGCGGCCAGATCGGCTGCGGCGCGCTTGCCTTCGCCGTCGCGGGAAACTCGGGCCAGCTTGCCGCCATGGCCGGATTCCGCCTGCCGATCGAAAGCCACGTGCTGCAGGCCTTCGTGACCGAGCCGGTCAAGCCCATGCTCGAACCTGTGGTCACCTATGGCGGTGCGCATATGTACATCTGCCAGTCCGACAAGGGCGGGCTGGTGCTGGGGGGCGACCTCGACGGCTACAACTCCTACGCCCAGCGCGGCAACCTGCCGCTGGCCGAGCATTGCCTGGCAGCGGCGATGCAGGTATTCCCGGCCTTGGCCCGCCTGCGCATCCTGCGGAGCTGGGGCGGTATTGCCGACATGACGATGGATGGCAGCCCGATCATGGGCCGTGCACCGATCGACGATCTCTGGATCACGGGCGGCTGGTGCTATGGAGGATTCAAGGCGACACCGGCGTCCGGATACACGCTCGCCGCCTCGATCGCGGCAGGCGAACCGCACGACCTGATCCGTCCCTACGCGCTCGACCGCTTTCTCAAGGGGCGCGTGCTGGACGAAAGCGGCACCGGTCCGTTCCCGAACACGCACTAGCGTTGCCGCGCGCGAGCTTCTTGATCGACGCCTGCGCCGCTATCGGGTCGCGGGCCTTGGCGTCGGAAACGAAGTAGGCAAACACGTCGCCACGCGCCACCAGGGCGCGAAGGTCCAGCCGCCAACGCCGATCCGGATCACTCCCGCCATACAGGGAGGCCAGCCCGGCGCCCGCCGGGAGTCCAGCCCGCCCGGGCAAAATCATGTCGCATTTCGCGGTTGTGCCCGTTTATGGTCCGACTAGACTTCGGCCCCATCGGAAACCGCACGACCGTGACCCGCTACTCGGCTTTCTCCCTGTTCCGCCATGCGCTGCGCGGCCATCGCGGCTGGGACCGCGCTTGGCGCGATCCGGAGCCCAAGCGCCATTACGATGTTGTCATCATCGGCGGCGGCGGCCACGGGCTGGCCACGGCCTACTACCTCGCCAAGCTCCACGGCATCCGCAACGTGGCGGTGGTCGAGAAAGGCTATCTGGGCGGCGGCAACACCGGGCGCAACACCACGATCGTGCGCTCGAACTATCTGCTCGAGCCCAACGCGCATTTCTACGAGCACTCGCTGAAGCTCTGGGAGGGCCTTAGCCGGGACCTGAACTACAACGTCATGTTCAGCCAGCGAGGCGTGATCAACCTGCTGCACTCCGACGCGCAGATGGACGCGGCGGCGCGCCGCGGCAATGCGATGCGGCTCAACGGCATCGACGCGGAACTGTTGGACCGCGAGCAGGTCCGCGCGATGGTGCCGCATCTCGATTTCTCCAGGCATGCGCGTTTCCCGATCTTCGGCGGTCTGCTGCAGGCGCGCGGCGGCACGGCGCGCCACGATGCCGTCGCCTGGGGCCTGGCCCGCGGCGCCTCGGCGCTGGGCGTCGATATCCTCCAGAATTGCGAAGTCAAAGGCATCCGTCGCCAGGGCAACCGTGTGCTGGGGATCGACACGACGCGCGGCTACATCGCGGCCGGCAAGATCGGCATGGCGGTCGCCGGCAACAGCGGACACGTGGTGGCCATGGCGGGCCTCAGGCTGCCGATCGAAAGCCATGTCCTGCAGGCCTTCGTCACCGAGGGCATCAAGCCCCTGATCGATACGGTGCTGACCTACGGCGCCGGGCACTTCTACATCAGCCAATCCGACAAAGGCGGCCTGGTGCTGGGCGGCGATATCGACGGTTACAACTCCTACGCCCAGAAAGGCAACATGAAGCTGATCGAGCATTGCCTGGCCGACGGAATGCAGATCTTCCCGATCCTGTCGCGCCTGCGGATCCTGCGCCACTGGGGCGGCGTGATGGACATGTCGATGGACGGAAGCCCGATCATCGGCAAGACGCCGCTGGACAATTTCTACATCAATGGCGGCTGGTGCTATGGCGGGTTCAAGGCGACGCCCGGCTCGGGCTGGGTGTTCGCTTACACTATCGCCAACGACAAGCCGCATGCGCTCAACGCCGCGTTCACCCTCGAACGCTTCGCCGAAGGGCGCGCGATCGACGAGAAGGGCGGAGGCCCGACGCCCAATGTACATTGAGGAGACGCGCCCGTGCTGATCCGCTGTCCCTGGTGCGGCGAGCGCGACCACGCGGAATATTTCTACGGCGGCGACGCGACCTTGAAGCGGCCGGCCGAGGATGCCGGCATTGCCGCCTGGCACGACTATGTCTATCTGCGCGACAACCCGAAGGGCCCGCATCGCGAACTGTGGCAGCATCAGGCAGGCTGCCGCGCGTGGCTGGTCGTCACGCGCGATACGCTGACGCACGAAATCCTTGGCGTGGAGTTGGCCGAGAGGTCGCCGAAATGACGGGCCAGAGCCACCGCCTGGCGGTGGGCGGCGCGATCGACCGCGGCCGGCCGCTCGGATTCACCTTCGACGGCCGCGCCTACCAGGGCTACGCGGGCGACACGTTGGCCTCGGCGCTGATCGCCAACGGCGTGCGCCTGGTCGGGCGCAGCTTCAAGTACCACCGTCCCCGCGGCATCTACACGGACGGGCCCGAAGAGCCCAACGCGCTGGTGCGTCTGCGCGCGGGCGGCCGCGCCGAACCCAACACGCGCGCCACGATGGTCGAACTCTACGACGGCCTCGAGGCCGAGAGCCAGAACCGCTGGCCGAATCTCACCTTCGATGTCGGCTGGTTCAACGACCTGCTGGGGCCGTTCATCCCCTCTGGTTTCTACTACAAGACCTTCATGGGGCCGGGCCGCGGTGCCTGGATGTTCTACGAGAAATACATCCGCAAGGCGGCCGGCCTGGGCATCGCGTCCACCGAGCCCGATCCCGACCGCTACGAGAAACGGTCGCTGTGGTGCGACGTGCTGGTGGTGGGGGGCGGGCCCGCGGGAATCGCGGCGACGCTGGCGGCGGCCGCGACCGGCGCACGTGTCGTATTGGCCGATGAGCGTGCGGCTTTCGGTGGGGCGCTGCGGCGCGAGCGCATGGCGATCGGCGGCAAGCCGGCCTTGGACTGGGTGGCATCAAGCATCGCCCGCCTTGTCGCGCACGAAGACGTGACCTTGCTGCCGCGCACGACGGTGTTCGGCTACTACGACGGCAACGGCATGGCGGCGGTCGAGCGGGTGCAGGATCACCTACCCGCGCCCGGCGAGTGGCTGCCGCGCCAGCGCTTGTGGAACGTCCGCGCCAGGCGCGTCGTGCTGGCGACCGGCGCGATCGAGCAGCCGCTCGTCTTCGCCGGCAACGACAAGCCGGGCGTGATGCTGGCCTCGGCCGCGCGCAGCTACGCGAACCAGTACGCGGCCCGGCCCGGCAAGCGCGCCGTCGTCGCAACCGGCAACGACGACGCCTATCGCACTGCACTCGACCTGACGCTGGCGGGGATCGACGTCGTGGCAGTCGTCGACCACCGACCGAGCGCCGACGGGCCCCTGCCCCGCGCCGCCCGCGCCCGTGGCATCGAGGTGGTCGAGGGCTACGCCGTGGCGGCGGCCTCGGGTCTGATGGACGTAGCCGCGGTCGAACTCGCGCCGCTGAACGGTAACGGGGGGCGACGCCAGATTGCCTGCGACCTTGTTGCCGTGTCGGGCGGCTGGCAACCCTCGGTGCACCTGCACAGCCATACGGGCGCCAGACCCGTGTTCGACGATCGGATCGCGGCCTTCGTCCCCGGCAAGCCGCGCCAGGCCGAGACCTCGGTCGGCGCCGCGCGAGGCAGCTTCGCGCTGGCGGACTGCCTGGGCGAGGGCTTCGTCGCGGGCGCTGAGGCAGCAAAGCTCGCCGGCTTCGGCAGCGGCAAGGCGCCCGACGCGCCCCCTTGCGACGAAGGCGGCTTCCAGACGCCCTCGCGCGTCTTGTGGTCCGTTCCGCGTCCGCCGGGCGTGCGGGGAAAGGCCTTCGTCGACCTCCAAGACGATGTCACCGACAAGGACGTGGCGTTGGCGCATCGCGAGGGTTATGTCTCGGTCGAGCATCTCAAACGCTACACCACGCTCGGCATGGGCACCGACCAGGGCAAGACCTCGAACCTGGCCGGCCATGCGATCATGGCGGGGCTCCGCGGTCAGTCGATGCGGGAGGTCGGCACCACCACTTTCCGCCCACCCTATACGCCCGTGCCGTTTGCCGTCTTCGCCGGGCGCGACATCGGCAGGCACTACCAGCCGATCCGCCGCACACCGACGCATGCCTGGCAACAGGCCAACGGCGCCACCTTTATCGAGGCGGGCCTCTGGCTCAGGCCGCAAGTATACATGCGCAGCGGCGAGTCGATGGGCGACGCCATCGCGCGGGAGGTGCGTGCGGTGCGCGGCAACCTCGGGATCTGCGACGTGTCGACCCTGGGCAAGATCGATGTCCAGGGCCCGGATGCGGCCGCCTTCCTCGACCACGTCTACTGCAACACCTTTTCCACGCTGCCGGTCGGTCGCGCGCGTTACGGGCTGATGCTGCGCGAGGACGGTATGGTGATGGACGACGGCACCACCTCGCGCCTGTCCGACCATCGTTTCTTCATGACCACCACGACCGCCAATGCCGGCAAGGTCATGACCCATCTGGAATACTACCTCGGCGCGGTTTGGCCCGAGATGAAGGTCCAGGTCACCTCGGTCACCGAGCAATGGGCTGGCATCGCGGTTGCAGGCCCAAGATCGCGTGAATTGTTGCAGCGCGTGATGACAGGTGTCGACCTGTCGAACGACGCCCTGCCCTTCATGGGCGTTCGCGACGGCCTGCTCGCCGGCATTCCCGCGCGCGTGTTCCGTATCAGCTTCTCGGGTGAGCTGGCGTACGAGGTCAACGTTCCGTCCGACTTCGGCATCGCCGCCTGGGAGGCGCTGATGGCCGCGGGCAAGCCGCTCGACATCGTGCCCTACGGGCTCGAGGCGATGGGAGTCATGCGGATCGAGAAGGGTCATGTGGTGGGCGCCGAGCTCGATGGCCGAACGACGCCAGGCGACCTGAACATGGACCGCTTGGTCAGCAAGAGAAAAGATTTCATCGGCAAGCAGTTGTTGCAGCGCCCCGGCCTGACCGACCCGAAGCGCAAGCGCCTAGTTGGCCTGGTGCCGGTCGATGGCCGCACGCGCATTCGCGCCGGCGCGCAGATCGTGGCCGATCCGCGCGCGCCGGCGCCGGTCGAGATGCTCGGACACGTTACTTCGGCCTGCTTCAGCGCCACCCTTAACCACCCGATCGCCATGGCGCTGGTTTCGGGCGGGCTGGCGCGCAGGGGCGAGGTCCTGCACGCCGCCTTCCCGCTGCGCAACGAGAGCGTGGCGGTCAGGGTAGTCGATCCCGTGTTCGTCGATCCGGAAGGGAAGCGCCTGCATGGCTGACGCGCGCACCGCCCTTGACGGCGTGATCCAGCCGGGCAGGTTCGGCCGGGACGCCGGAAATCCTGGCGTCATCCTGTCCGAGCGCCGCGGCCTAACCTTGGTCCAGGTTGCGGGGTTCGCGCCGGACGTCGTCGGCGCGGCGCTGCGCGACAAGCTTGGGATCGTGGTCGACGCCAAGCCAAATCGTGCCGCCGGCGCGCCGGATGCCCTGGCCTTGTGGACCGGTCCTGAACGCTACCTTGTCGCCACGCCAGCTGGGCGCACCCCCTCCGCTGCCAGCCTGCTCTCTCAGGCGCTGAAGCCTAGCGAGGCGGGAATCGTCGAGCTTGACCAGGCGCGCACGATCGTGCGCCTCGCCGGCCGCAATGCCCGCGACGTGCTGGCCAAGGGCTGTCTGCTTGACCTCCATCCATCCCGCTTCCCCGCCGGCGCTTGCGCCCAGACCGTGCTGTTCCACGCCAATGCCCTGGTCCACGCGGTCGAGATGGCGACATTCGATCTCTTTGTCCCGCGCAGCTTTGGCCAGAGCTTCTGGGAGTCCCTGACCGACGCCGCAGGCGAGTTCGGCTGCCAGGTGCCAGCCTAGCCCGGATTTCTCACAGCATGTAGGGCTGTGGCTCCGGCGGCTGGCGTGA
>CAYMTM010000173.1:0-10247 GCA_964393375.1 uncultured Rhodospirillaceae bacterium | reverse complement strand
TACAAGGCCCGCCCGCGGCTGGCGGTCAAGGCCGCCGACGCGCTGCGGCTTCAGGATGGGCTTGGGCTGCATCCGGCGGCGACCGACCTGAAGGCGCTGTTCGATGACGGCCGCATGGCGGTCATCCAGGGCTTCAACGAGGGCATCTTCAATCACCTCACAGCCGCGATCCCCGGTAAGCGCGACCGCTTCCTGGTCAATCCCTTCGGGCTCTACTGGTCCGAGGTGACGGCGTCGAGCCTGATCGAGGTCGGCCATGACGGGAAGGTCCTGAGCGGCGAGGGCGAGTGCGAGCGTTCGGCCTTCTGCATCCATTCGCCGATCCATCGCCTCAACGAGAAGGCCGGCGCGGTGCTGCACACCCATATGCCGTTTGCCAGCGCCCTCACGCGGCTGGAGGATCCGCAGATCGAGGCGATCGGCCAGACCGAGGTGATGCTGCGCGACCTGATCGTCTACGACACCGAGTATACCGGCCTTGCCTTCGATCCCGCGGAGGGCGAGCGGCTGGCCGGCGTGCTCGGCGACAAGAAGATCATGTTCATGTCGAACCACGGCGTGCTGGTGGTGGCCGAGACGATCGCCCAAGCCTACGACCTGCTCTTTTACCTCGAGCGCGCCTGCCAGGTGCAGCTCTACGCGATGTGGACCGGCAAGAAGCTGAAGCAGGTGAGGCCCGAAGTGGTCGAGCACATGCGCAAGCAGGTCGCCACCCCCAGCTACTATGCCGGCAAGCGCCCCTTCCAGCACCATTTCGAGGCGCTGAAGCGCGTGCTGGACCGGCGGGAGCCGGATTACAAGGACTAAGCGGCTCCAGCCCTCGTCAAGACGTCTTGGCCGGGCTTGACCCGGCCAACGACGCATCATGGTGGGCGAAGATCAGCGTGGATGCCCGGATCAGGTCCGGGCATGACGAACGGATGGCGATTGCAACCCTGCCTTACGCCCCGGGCTGTCCGGCGTTGGGGAAGAAGAGCTGCTGGCCATTGATCTTGTAGTCGGCGATCGCCTTCTGCCCCTCGGGCGAGACCAGCCAGTCCACGAACGCCTGGCCGTCCTGGTCCTTGACGTGCGGGTGCCTGGCCTTGCTGACCGCCATCACGCCGTACTGGTTGAACAGTTTGGGATCGCCCTCGACGACGATCGACAGGGTCCGTCGGTTGGTGAAGCTGAGCCAGGTGCCGCGGTCGGCCAGCGCATAGGCGTCCATGCCGGCCGCGATGTTGAGCGTCGGCCCCATGCCCGACCCGGTCTCGCGGTACCACTGGCCGGACGCGGCGGCGACGTCGACGCCCGCGGCCTTCCAGCACTCGAGCTCCGCCAGATGCGTGCCGCTCTTGTCGCCGCGCGAGGCGAAGGGCGCCTTCGCCCCGGCGATCTTCCTGAAGGCGGCCGCCGTGTCCTTCATGCCCCCGACCTTGGCGGGATCGGCGGCCGGGCCTACGACGATGAAGTCGTTGTACATCACCGGCAGTCGCCTGGCGGCGTAACCCTCGGCGACGAACTTCTCCTCCGACGGCTTGTGGTGGACGAGCAGCACGTCGGCGTCGCCCTTCTCCGCCAGCTTGATCGCCTGCCCGGTGCCGACCGCGACGACCCTGACCTCGATCCCGGTCTTCTGCCGAAAGACCGGCAGCAGGTGCCTGAACAGCCCGGACTGCTCGGTCGAGGTTGTGGACGCCACCGTGATGAACCGCTCGGCGGCGGCGACGGGCAGGGCCGCCAGCAGGGCGAGCGCGCCGACGGCGGCGAACAGGCTGCGGCGTCGTCTCACAGCAACTCCCCCCTCATATAGGCTTGGGCTTCCGCGCTCTGCGGCGCGGCGAAGAAGGCGGTGGCCCGGCCGCGCTCGACCAGGTTGCCGTCGTGCAGGAACAGAACCTCATCGGCGAGACGCCGCGCCTGGCCCAGGTCGTGCGTGGTCATGACGATGGTCGTGCCGGCGGCGTGGATCGCCGCGATCGCGGCCTCGACCCGCCGGGCGGCGGCCGGCGCCAGGCTCGCGGTCGGCTCGTCCAGGAACAGCACTTCGGGCTTCAGCGCCGCCGCGCGGGCCAGCGCCAGCAATTGCCGCTCGCCGCCCGACAGGACGCGTGCCGCCCGGGCGGCCAGTGCCGCCATGCCCACCTGCATCAAGGCCGCTTCGATCCGCGCAGCCCGCTCGGCGCGCGGCACGCCGCGCACCGACAGCGCGTAGTCGATATTCGCCGAGGCCGAACGGCGCAGCAGGACCGGCCGCTGGAATACCATGGCCTGATGCAGGCGCGCCTCGGCCGCTTTCGCGCCTTGCCACGTCACGCGTCCCGCGCTGGGGCGTTCGAGCCCATGGCACAGGCGCAGAGTCAAACTCTTGCCGGCGCCGTTCGGGCCCATCAGCACGACGCGCCGGCCCGGCGTCACAGTGAAGCCGATGTCGCGCAGCAGGCTCTTGCCGCTGGCGCCGAATCCGAGCCCCTCCACGACCAGCGGCAGGATCGCCGCGCTCATGCGGCGCCCGACTCGCGCGCGCGCGCGAACTCGCCGAGCAGATAGGCGCCGGCGTTGATGGCCAGCGAGATCGCCATCAGCAGGATGCCGAGCCCCATCGCCAGCGCCAGTTCGCCCTTGGCGGTTTCCAGCGCGATCGCCGTGGTCATGGTGCGGGTCACATGGGCGATGTTGCCGCCGACCATGATCACCGCGCCCACCTCGGCCGCCGCCCGGCCGAATCCCGCCAGCACCGAGGTCAGGAGCCCGAAGCGTCCGTCCCACAGCAAGGTCGCAACGGTTCGCCAAGGGCCCACGCCCAGCGAGCGCAGCTCGTCGGCGTATTCCGTCCACAGCTCGGCCACCGACTGGCGCGCCACGGCGGCGATCAGCGGGGTGATCAGGATGGTCTGCGCCAGAATCATCGCCGCCGGGGTGAACAGCCAGGCAAGGAACCCCAGCGGCCCGCTGCGCGACAGGACCACGTAGACCACCAGCCCCACCACGACGGGCGGCAGGCCCATCAGGGCGTTCAGCAGCACGACCAGCACCCGCCGGCCGGGGAACCGGAACACCGCAAGGGCGGCCCCGATCGGCAGGCCCAGGAGGGCTGCCAGCACCACCGCGCTGAGGCTTACCCGCAGCGACAGCAGCACGATCCGGACCAGCTCCGGATCCCCGCTCAGGATCATGCGTAGAGCGGCGGAAAAGGCGGCGGCGATCTCGCCCATGCTGCTCCCAATGGTGGTCGACGGCGAGCATGCGCGATTTTACGCGTTTTCTTGCGATTTTTTCCATTCCGCTGTTCCGCGGAGAACGCCGGGCGAGGGCGGCGGCCGCCTTGTGCCCGGGGCGGGCGCCTCCCATAGTGCTGCCATGCGCGAGTTCATGGTTCGCCCCGACCCGGCCGACCCCCGCCTGACCGAACGGGTCGCCGGCACGGACCAGGAAGGCAGGCCGATCGAAACGGCCGTGCCGGTGGAGCGGCCGCTGACACTGTTCCTCAACGGGCGCGAAATCGTCACCATGATGACGGTGGGCGACTACCCGGACTGCCTGGCGGTGGGCTACCTGCTCAACCAGAACATGCTGCGGCCGGGCGACACGATCACCGGGATCGACGTCGATCCGGAAACCGACACGGTGGTGGTGCGCACCGCCGAGCAGACAGACTTCGAAGACAAGCTGCGCAAGAAGACGCTCACCTCGGGCTGCGCCCAGGGCACGGTCTATGGCGACCTGATGGAGAAGTTCGACGAGATCGTCCTGCCCAAGGACGCGATCCTCAAGACCTCGTGGATCTACGCGCTGTCGAAGAAGATCAACCTGACGCCGAGCCTGTATCTGGAGGCTGGCGCGATCCACGGCTGCGTGCTGTGCGAGGAGGATCGGCCGCTGATCTACATGGAGGATGTCGGCCGCCACAACGCGATCGACAAGATCGCGGGCTACATGCACCTCCGCAAGATCGGGCCGGAAGGCAAGAGCTTCTACACCACCGGGCGGCTGACCTCGGAGATGGTGATCAAGTGCGTGCAGATGCGCATCCCGATCCTGATCTCGCGCTCCGGCTTCACCGCCTCGGGCGTGGCGCTGGCGCGCAAGGCCGGCTTGACCCTGGTCGGCCGCGCCAAGGGCAAGCGCTTCGTCGCGCTATCGGGCCAGGAGCGCATCCGCTACGACGCCGACCCCGCCAAGGTTGAGGAAGAGGACAAGCGCCACCGCCGTAAGGGTGCGGAGGTCGAGGATGCCGCGTAAGCCACGCGGTCCCATGCCGCGTCTCGCCTTCCACCCCGCCACGCCCGACCGCTGGGACGATATCGAGGCGCTGTTCGGCCCGCGCGGCGCAGTGGCCGGTTGCTGGTGCATGTGGTGGCGCCTCGCGCGCGGCGAATTCCAGAAGAATGCGGGGGCGGGCAATCGGCGCGCCTTCAAGAGGATCGTGGAGTCGGGCGCGGTGCCCGGTATCCTCGCTTATGACGGCGGCAAGCCGGTGGGTTGGTGCGCCGTCCAGCCCAAGGAGGCCTATGCCTCGCTCGCGCGCTCGCGCACCAAGACGATCGACGACCGGCCGGCATGGTCGGTGACTTGCTTCTTCGTCGCCAAGGACTATCGCGGCAAAGGGCTGAGCCGGGCATTGCTGGAGGCTGCCGTGGCCCATGGCCGCAAGCAGGGCGCCAAGCTGATCGAGGGCTATCCGATCGACACCGACAAGCGGGCGATGGATTTCTCGTCCTTCATGGGGACGGCGCAGGTATTCGCGCAGGCAGGCTTTGCCGAAGCGGCCCGGCCCAGCCCCAACCGCCCGATCATGCGCCGGGAAATCCGCCCTTGACGACGGGATGCGCGGTAGTTGCCTAAAATGCCGTGTATTTCTGCTTAACGACTGCGTAAATATTCGCCGCTAGGTTTCGCGGGCCCAGATATGTCACAGGCTGGGCTTGTTGCTTTGGGGGCAGCAGAACGCGCCAATGACGGCCCTGGCCACGCTCGACCGATCTGCCTGGCAGCACGAGGCCGACCTGACCGTCGCCTGCGTCGCGGGCGCGCCGTCGGCCCTCGTCTCGGGCCCCGGCCCCGCCGCGCAGACGACCGCCCAGATCGTGGCCGCAATCGACGCTGCGGTGGATGAGCACCTGCACTGGCTTCAGGCCTGGCACCGGGCGCTGATCTGCCGCGAGGCGATGGCGGACGACATGGCCTCGCCCAACGCCGCCTTCCTGTGCCGGTTCGGCGCATGGTACGAGTTGCACCGTCATGACGGCGGGCTGATCGACCAGCCGGCCTTCCACGACCTTGCCGAGGCGCACCGCCGGATGCACGAACAGTCGCACGACCTGGCCCGCGTGATCGCGGCCGGCGGACGGATCGCGGTCGCCGAGTACGATGCGCTCGTCAGCGCGGTCAGCGATTTCAACGCGCGGGCGCGGCGCATCAGCGTCGCCTTCCAGCGCCTGCTGTCCGACCTCGACCCGCTGACCGGCGCCCATAGCCGCCAGGCCATGCTGATCGAGCTGGAGCGCGAGGCCATCCGCGCCCAGCGGACCGGCGCGCCGCTCTGCCTGGCGCTGGTCGACCTGGACCATTTCAAGCGGATCAACGACACGCTCGGCCATGCCGCGGGCGACCGGGTGCTGACGACCGCCGCCGGGCGGCTGCTCAGCCATGTGCGGCCCTATGACACGGTGTTCCGCTACGGCGGCGAGGAATTCCTGCTCTGTCTGCCGAACGCGGACCTCGCCACCGCGACCGTGATCTGCGACCGCCTGCGCGCGATCGTTGCGGAGGCGCCGGTGGAGATCGAGGGCGCCGGGACCGTGCCGGTGACGGCCTCGATCGGCGTGGCCGCCTTCCGGCCCGGGCCCGTCAAGGAGGCGATCGAGGCCGCCGACCGGGCGCTGTACGCCGCCAAGCGCGGGGGACGCGACCGGGTGGTCGCCGCGGCGGCCTAGGAGCGATGACGCCGAGCGACGTCGTCGGCGTCATTCTGGCCGGCGGCCAGTCGCGCAGAATGGGCGGCGGCGACAAGTGCCTGCGCCGGCTCGGCCCGAAGACCATCCTCCAGCACGTGATCGACCGCGCCCGTCCGCAGGTGGGGCAGCTGGTGCTCAACGCCAACGGCGATCCGGGCCGGTTCGCCGCCTATGGGCTGCCGGTGGCGGCCGACAGCGTCCCGGATTTCGCCGGGCCGCTGGCCGGGATTTTGGCCGGGCTCGACTGGGCGCGGGCGAACGCGCAGGCTTGCCGGTGGGTCGCCAGCTTTGCCGGCGACGCGCCGTTCCTGCCGCGCGACCTGGTGGCACGGCTCGCGGCGGCGGTCGAAAAGGCGGGCGCGGACCTGGCCTGCGCGCGCTCGGGCGGACAGGACCATCCGGTGGTCGGATTGTGGCCGGTGGCGCTGGCAGCCGACCTGCGCCGTGCCCTGGTCGAGGCGAATGTCCGCAAGGTCGATGTCTGGACGGCGCGTCACCGCCTGGTCGCGGTCGACTTCGCGACCGACCCGGTCGATCCGTTCTTCAACGCCAACCGGCCCGAGGACCTGGTCGAAGCCGAGCGATTGTTGCCGCGATTGCGGGATTAGCCTGGATTGCCGTTGCGGGGAAGCGTGCCTAGAATCGTGGGCGCGGCACTTCCCGACCGCCCAAGGTTTGAAGTACCGCGCCCTGCGGAGACGACCAACCGCTACATGGTTGTCCGTTCCGATGGGCTGGAGTGTCGCGCATCAGGGCGGTTGGTGCTGTGATGCAGGTCACCTTGTCGTGGTGACGGCGATCACGGGGCGGGATGGACAGCCATGGCGCAGGCGAGGCGGCGCAAGGGACGTAGCAAGTCGGCGGCGGACGCGGCGAACGGCGATCTCGGCCGCCGCGCGATCGAGGCGACGATGCGGCTGGCCGCCGAAGAGGGTTGGCGCAAGGTCAGCCTGACATCGGTCGCCGAGGCATGCGGCGTTTCCCTGGCGGAACTTTACCGGCGCTACCCGTCGCGGACGGCGATCCTGGCGAGCCTGGCGCGCCAGGTCGATGCCGAGGTGCTGGAAGGCGCCCGGCCGGCGGATGCCGCGGAAAGCCCCCGCGACCGGCTGTTCGACGCGATGATGCGGCGCTACGACGCGCTCAAGCCCTATCGCGCCGGCATCGCCGCGATCGTCGAGGCTGCGCCCAGCGACCCGCTGGCGCTGCTTTGCCTTTGCGGCCAGGCGCGCCGGTCGATGGCCTGGATGCTGGAGGCGGCCGGCATCCCCAGCGGCGGCCCGTTGGGGGCGTTGAAAGCCAAGGGCTTGGGCCTGATCCATCTTTCCGTGCTCCGGGTCTGGCTCAACGACGAGAGCGACGATATGGCCAAGACCATGGCCGCGCTGGATGCGGCCCTGCGCAGGGTGGAGCCGATCGCCAAGGCGCTGTTTCGACAAATTTCCTGACCAGAATTTACACTGATAAGCAATTTGCCGCGCTTTGTTCTTATTGCGCTGCACAAATTTTTCTTGACCTGTGCCTTGATCGCGGGCAAATTGGCCTCATATTGCGTTGCAGCATGAACGTCTGAGCGGTTGGCGCTCACGTTGTGTGCACCGACGCTCGCATGGAGAGAACGCGATGCTCAAGTCTTCCAATCCGTTTGCCGAGATGGACTTCACCAAGGTGATGGCCGAGTTCAAGCTGCCCAACGTGAATGTCGAGGCGCTGGTCAATGCGCAGCGCAAGAACTTCGAGGCGATCGCGGCCGCCAACCAGTTGGCGATCGAGGGCTTCCAGGCCGTGGCGAAGCGCCAGGGCGATATCGTTCGCGAGGCGATCGAGACTCTGACCAAGGCAGGCCAGGAACTGGCCGGCGCCGGCCAGACCCCGGACGCGCGCGTCGCCAAGCAGCTCGAGCTGGCCAAGGCCGGCTACGAGAAGGCCCTGGCGAACCTGCGCGAGCTGTCGGAGATGCTGGTGAAGTCGAACAGCGAGGCGTTCGGCGTCATCAACAAGCGCGTCACCGAGGCGCTGGACGAGGTGAAGTATTCCGTCGTCAACGGCAAGGCGAACGGCAAGCACAAGTAAGCTGCCGTCCCTCGCTGGAGCGGTCTTCAGGTGGGCCGCCCCTCAAGGGGGCGGCCCGCTTCGTTTTTGGCGCGACCGCAATTCCGGGCTATGGTCCCCGCCCTGGAAATCGGGACGAAGCGGGAGCCGCATGACCATCACCTACGACGATTTCGCCAAGGTCGACATCCGGGTCGGCACGATCGTGGAGGCCGAGCACTACCCGGAGGCGCGCAAGCCCGCCTACAAGCTGAAGGTCGATTTCGGTCCGCAGATCGGGGTCAAGAAAACCTCGGCCCAGATCACCAAATACTACAAGCTTGACCAGCTCCCCGGCAGGCAGGTTGCCGCCGTGGTGAACTTTCCGCCCAAGCAGATCGGCAAATTCGTCTCCGAGGTGCTGGTCCTGGGATTCCCGGACTCGGAAGGCGGGGTGGTGATGGTAGGCGTCGACCACCCGGTACCGAACGGCGGCAAGCTGTTCTGATCCGATGGAAGCGGCCGCCGCCACGGCGTCCTACCGTACGCGGCAGCGGGCCTGTCCGGCCTGCGGGCGCGACAACGCGGCTGCGCCGCCCGGCCCGTATTCCAAGGGCCAGTGGCTGGTGAAGTCCTGTACGGGCTGCGGCTTCGTCTACCTGGAGAACGCGCCGGTCTACGACGAGCTTGCCACCACCCATGCGTGGGAGAAGAGCGCCCCGGCGGAAGGCGCTTTGCGCCGCGCCGAAAGCCCCGTGCTGCAGGGCTTGAGCAAGTCCACGCGCTTCCGCCTGCACTGGTTCAAGCGCACGCGCCTGGCCAAGCTGGCCCGGCGCTACGTGCCGCCGGGGATGGTGGTCGACGTGGGCTGCGGCGACGGCTGGCAGATCGCCAATCTGCCGGGCGACTACGTGCGCTGCGGCATCGAGATTTCCCGGGACATGGCCGCGCGCGCCCGCGCGACGCTCGAGCCGCGCGGCGGATTCGTGGTGACCGCGCCCGCCGCCGAGGGCTTGCGCCACCTACCGGCGGGACGGTTCAGCGGCGTGGTGATGCGTTCGTTCCTGGAACACGACAGCGAACCGCGCGCGACGCTTTCCGGCGTGGCGCGGGCGCTCCAAGCCGGCGGGGCGGCGATCATCAAGGTGCCCAACTTCGCCAGCCTCAACCGGATGGTGATGGGCAGGCGCTGGTGCGGCTTCCGCTGGCCCGACCACGTCAACTACTTTAAGCCCAGGGACCTCGCCCGCATGGTCGAGGCCGAGGGCCTCAAGGTCGCGCGCTTCGGTCTGCTCGACCGGCTGCCGACCAGCGACAACATGTGGATGGTGGCGCGCAAGCCCTGACGCGCCCGCCAATTGGGGGGAATCCAGATGGCCGCAGGCAAGAAGGTCCGCTACGCGGTGGTCGGGCTCGGCTTCATCAGCCAGAAGGCGATGCTGCCGGCCTTCGCCAATGCCGGGCGCAACAGCGTGCTGGCGGCGCTGGTATCGGGCGATGCCCGCAAGCGCCGCGCGTTGGGCAAGCGCTACGGCGTGCCGATCCTCGCGGGTTACGACGAATTCGACGCGCTCTTGGCCTCGGGCAGGATCGACGCGATCTATATCGGCCTGCCCAACACGATGCATTGCGACTTCGCCGTCCGCGCGCTCGCCGCCGGCGTGCACGTGATGTGCGACAAGCCGCTGGCGACCACCGTGGCCGACTGCCGGCGCATGATCGACACGGCGCGCACCATGGGCAGCCGGCTGATGACCGCCTATCGCCTGCATTTCGAGCCGGCGACGCTTGCGGCCTACGACCTCGTCCACAGCGGCAAGCTGGGCGAGGTCCGCTTTGTGACCTCGCAGTTCGCTGTGCAGGTCCGTCCCGGCAACATTCGCACCAAGGCCGAACTGGCGGGCGGGCCCCTGTTCGATCTCGGCGTCTATTGCGTCAACGCGCTGCGCCACATCTTCCGCGCCGAGCCGGTCGAGGCGTTCGCCGTCACCGCCTCGGGCAGCGATAGACGCTTCGGCGAGATCGAGGAGATCGCGCAGGTCAGCCTGCGCTTTCCCGGCGAGCGTTTGGGCGCGTTCACCTGCTCGATGGGCGCCGCCCGATCCGCCACCATCGAGGTTCACGGCACCAAGGGCACGCTGCGCCTCGACCAGGCCTACGGCATGCTGGGCGGCAAGGCGCTGCGGGTCGACTGGCCGCTGCCGAAGCCGCGCCGGCAGGAACGCGCCTTCCCCGCGCTCGACCAGTTCGCGCCGCTGCTGCTGCATTTCTCCGACT